>JAFECH010000140.1 GCA_018242255.1 Pseudomonadota bacterium
ATGATGCCCCACCGTATTGGCAAAATACGTAATGATCGTACTTAAAACCTCCAGGGGAGACGACCTAATGTTGGAAAAAGCAATGCAGCGGGATGCCGAAGCCCGCTATTTTGAGAAAGAGATCAAGAAACTGGGAGAGCTCGTCCTAGGCGATCATACGCTTCTCGACAGGCTCGATCGCACGCCAAGCAAGAGCGATTTCATCGATATGTATTGCACGATCGCAAAAGAGCATGGGATCAATTTTTCGAAGGCGGACCTCCTAATCGCCGTCCAAGAACAGAAACAGGGACAAGATTGGATTATCCCAAAGAAAGTCCTGCGGATGATTGCCGACCGGTTTTAAACGAGGAAAATACACATGAGCAACGAAATCAAGACCAGCAGCGGGCGCGTCGTCGGGAGTTGGAACGGCGAATCGGCGAAAGATTTGATGGGCGAACTGGGGCGCATCCGCCAGATGCTGGCATCTGAGCGAAGTGGCGACAAACTGGTCCCTCGCGAGATGCCACACCGCGAGCAGCTGCCTGACGATCTCTTGCAGTTCAATGCCTATGCGCTTTGGGGCTGCGATAAGCATGGTCAGTGCGTTGTCGGCGCCGGGGCGAACCGCATCGAGACGGTCGAGAAGGTTCTGTCGTTTTCACTTGTTGAACATCACTGAAGCTGGACCTAAATTCGGGTTGAGTGAAGGGGAGAGGCTTGGGGCCTCTTCCCGAGGTCAGCGAAAGCGCGATTTGCATGAACCTTTGGCAGGGCGGCAGCTCTGATATCATTAAGAGAGCTGAGGAGATTGCAAAAGATGTCCTTGCGGCTCAAGCAGACCGAATTGATCGCGATGCGCTGTGGCCGGAACAAGGGCTGCGGACGCTGCTCGCCGAGGGCTTCGGGGGTCTCGTCGTACCCAGGCAATACGGTGGGAGGGGCCAAGGGTTATTGATGCTCGCACGCGTGTGTGAGCTCTTGAGCAAAGAGTGCGCGTCGACCGGCATCTGCTTTGGGATGCACTGCGTCGGTGCATCGGGTATGTCCGTCAATGCCACGGATATTCAGCGTGAGCAGTTCCTGACGCCTATTTGCGAGGGGCGGCACATTACGACCTTGTCGCTCAGCGAGCTTGGGACCGGCATTCATTTTTATCTGCCACAGACCAGCCTGCATGTCGTTGCGCCAGACACCTATTCGCTGACCGGCGAAAAAGTGTTCGTCACCAATGGCAGCTATGCCGATTCCTATGTCGTATCGGCCGTCGCCGGAGAACGTGAAGCGCCAGCCGGGCAGTTCTCGTGCGTCGTTGTTCCGAACGGCGCCCTCGGCCTCAGCTGGGGCAAGCCGTGGAATGGCGTTGGTATGAGGGGCAACTCGTCCCGGACCATGACGTTACGCAGCGTCCGCGTCCCAAGAGCCAACCTCCTGGGTCGTGAGGGTGACCAGATATGGTACATATTTAACGTCATCACGCCCTTTTTTCTGATCGCGATGGCGGCGACCTATCTCGGCGTTGCCTCAAGCGCTCTCGAAGAGGCGCGCACGCATGTGGTCCGGCGCCGCCATATCCATACCGGCGCGCTCACTCAGGCTCCCGTCGTGCAGCACCGGTTCGGCACGTTGTGGGGAATGCTCGATCGTACGCGCCGGCTTGTCTACGGCGCCGCAGCAAGCTTCGACAACGGCGAGCCAAACGCGCTGATTTCAATTATGGCCAGCAAGGCGGAAGTTGCCGATAGTGCCGTGACGATCGTCAACGAAGCAATGACCCTCACCGGCGGCCGCGGCTATGCCGAAGGCTCGAAACTGTCACGGCATTTGCGTGATGTGCGCGCCGTGCACCTAATGTCGCCGACGACGGACTTGCTCAGGACGTGGATCGGCAAGTCCTATCTGGGCGTTCCCTTGCTCGCCGAATGAGTGGAGCCGGAGGATGAGGTATCGCTGTCCCCTCGATGCGGGCCCTAACGCGTAAACGGGTCAAACGGTGTCGCAAAAGAATTTTAGGCTCGACTTCGGCGGCAATCGCGCAACAGCGGTGTCGCGAAGTGATGTCTGCAATCTGCTCTTCGTCAATGTTCCGCGCGACCTTGCGTTTCATATTTCCAGAAATCTCTCAAAGCTCCATCGCATCGAATTCGCGGCGGATGGGGGTGAACTTGACGGGACATTGCTGGCTAGGCCCGAAGCCTTTGATGCGGTCCTGGTTGGGCCGGAATTCCGCGATCCCGTCGGTTGGGCACAAAGACTCTATGGCGTCGACCGGCGACTTCCGATCGTCATTTTGACCACCGGCGCAAAATGCGCCCAGCTGCGCCAAGATTTGATGTTCAGCCCCTTCCTCGGGCACGAAATCGTCGTCTGGCCAATGACCGATATCAATGGCCTCGCGGACGTGCTGTCGGATGC
The DNA here is from genome assembly GCA_018242255.1 of Pseudomonadota bacterium. Classification (GTDB taxonomy): domain Bacteria; phylum Pseudomonadota; class Alphaproteobacteria; order Rhizobiales; family Hyphomicrobiaceae; genus Hyphomicrobium_B. Next base: position 2,398 of record JAFECH010000140.1, read on the forward strand.
TGCCCAGCGTCGACAGCAGCGCCAACGCTATCAAGAAGCGACGATGGCCAACGCCCACGTCCAAATCGAAGTCTTGCCACTCTTGCAGCCGGAAACGGCGGAGTATGTCGGCGGTCTTTTTGATCATGAACCGATCGGCGTCTTGGCGACGACACCAGACGGCAACGTTCTCACCGTCAACCGTCAAGCGCGCCAGATTCTCGGCTTGCCTGAGCAGGGGGCGATCGATGCCCCCTTATCCGAACTCTTCCCGAAGGAAGAGAAATCACGGATCGAAAAGCTGCTTCGCCTTGCGCTCGAGACCAACGGCCGCCTTGCTCCGGAGCTGTTTGAATTTCCTGGAGCAAAAAACGATAAATCATCTTTTATCGAAGTCATCGGCACGGCTTTCTCCCATCCCGGCGGCAAACGCGGGACAATGTTCGTTCTGCAAGAAGTCACGCTGAGAGTGCGCGCGGAGCGACAAAGGACCGAGGCCGTCGTCGAACTGCGTCTGATTGCTGCCGCCCTCGGCGCACTGCACGATATCGGTGGCGGAAGCGATAGGCCTCCCCTCGACAAGGTCCGTGATTTCTTGCGTCTCGGTTGCGAGCAATTTGGGCTTCCGATTGGGATCTTGTCGCGGATCGAGGGAAGCCGATTTCAGGTCCTTCAGTCCATCTCACAGAATGCCGTGTACTTGCCAGGGCGTGTCTTGCAGCTCAACCGCACCTATTGCGCGACAACGATCGATTCACCGGAACCCGTCGCCTTCGAGCACGCCGGTGCCACGCCTTGGCGCGACCACTCTTCCTATAAGGACACGCGGATCGAGGCCTATATCGGGGTGCGCGTCAACGTCGGAGATGGAGTCTTTGGTACCTTATGCTTCCTTGGCGATACGCCGCGTCGGGTTCCCTTTTCGGCGGCCGAACGCGAAGTCCTGAAAGTGATGGCGCGATGGATCGCCGGAGAGCTTCAGCGTGAACGGGCAGACGCCTATATGCGCAAGCTTTCGAGCGCCATTGAACAGGCCGCCGATTCCGTCATCATCACAGATCGAACGGGTAGAGTCGAATATGTCAACCCGTCGTTCGAAGCGCTGACGGGATTTGGGCGCGGAGAAGTAATGGGAGACAGTGCTCCCTTCTTCCATTCCGATGAAGAAGTTCAATCAGACCTACGTAAAGCGATCCACGAGGGTTCCAACTATCGATTTTTGCTGAGCGGCCAAACGAAAAGTGGCAAACTTTATCATCAGCAAATGACCGTGAGCCCTTTGAGGGACGGCAAAGGAACAACGACTCATCTCATCGCAACGGGTCAGGACGTGACTGCCCTGATAGAGGCGAAGGAGCAGGATAGGAAGCGACAGGCAGAGCTCGCACACGTTGCACGCCTGAGCACCCTCGGTGGCATGGTCTCCGGCTTGGCCCACGAACTCAATCAGCCACTCTGCGCAATCATGACGTACGCCCAAACTTGCTTACGGAAAATGCGGGAAGGCGAGGCGCGGATC
>JAFECH010000141.1 GCA_018242255.1 Pseudomonadota bacterium
ACACCGAAAGACCGACGTTCACGGCCGGACGGATGCCCTGATAGAAGAGATCCGATTCAAGGAAGATCTGGCCGTCGGTGATCGAGATGACGTTCGTCGGAATGTAGGCCGACACGTCGTTGGCCTGCGTTTCGATAACCGGAAGCGCCGTCAGCGAGCCCTTGCCGGCAGCATCGCCCATCTTCGCGGCGCGCTCGAGCAAACGAGAGTGGAGATAGAAAACGTCGCCCGGATAAGCTTCGCGGCCCGGCGGGCGGCGAAGTAGCAGCGACATCTGGCGGTAAGCGACGGCCTGCTTCGAGAGATCGTCATAAGCGATCACGGCGTGCATGCCGTTGTCGCGGAAGTATTCGCCCATCGTGCAGCCGGTGAACGGCGCGAGGTACTGCATCGGCGCCGGATCGGACGCGGTCGCCGCGACGACGATGGAATATTCAAGCGCACCGCGCTCTTCCAGAACTTTAACGAACTGCGCAACCGTCGAGCGCTTCTGGCCGACAGCGACATAGACGCAATAAAGCTTCGCGCTTTCGTCGTTGCCAGCATTGAGCGGCTTCTGGTTGAGGAAGGTATCGAGCACGACGGCTGTCTTGCCCGTCTGACGGTCGCCGATAACGAGCTCGCGCTGACCGCGGCCGATCGGGATGAGTGCGTCAATGGCCTTGAGGCCCGTTGCCATCGGCTCATGCACCGACTTACGCGGCAGGATGCCCGGCGCCTTGACGTCGACGCGCATCTTTTTCTCAAACTGGATCGGGCCTTTGCCGTCGATCGGGTTGCCGAGACCGTCAACGACGCGACCGAGAAGACCTTTGCCGACCGGAACTTCGACGATGGCGCCGGTCCGCTTGACGGTGTCGCCTTCCTTGATCGTGCGGTCGTCGCCGAAAATAACGACGCCGACGTTATCGGCCTCGAGGTTCAGCGCCATGCCGCGGATGCCGCCCGGGAACTCGACCATCTCGCCCGCCTGGACGTTGTCGAGACCGTAGACGCGCGCGATGCCGTCGCCGACCGACAGCACCTGGCCGATTTCGGAAACCTCGGCTTCCTTGCCGAAGTTTTTGATCTGATCCTTGAGGATCGAAGAAATTTCTGCGGCCCGGATTTCCATTGAGACCTCTTCCCTGGTCGTTTCCATTTACGGAGCCTGGACCGGCTCCTTATGCGAATTTGTTAAGTGCAAACCTTGCCGTAACACCGCCAGCCTCACGGCCGGTGGCGAAACCGTCAGGCATTAAGCCCCGACTCCATTCAGCGCCGTCTTCATGTTCTGAAGCTTTGTCTTGAGGGAGGAGTCGATCATGCGGCTGCCGACCTTGACGATCAGGCCGCCGAGAATGCCGGGATCGACGCGCGATTGCAGCGTCACGTCCTTGCCGACAGAAGCTTTGAGGGTTTCTTTGAGCGCCGAGATCTGCTGATCGTTAAGCGCAAACGCGCTGGTGACCTCGGCCGTGATTTCACCGCGCGCCTTGGCGGCGAGCGACCGGTAAACTTTGATCATGTCCTGAACGACGAACAAGCGTCGGTTGGCGGTCACGAGCTTCAGGAAGTTGGCGGTCAACCCGCCGATGCCTGCCTTATCAAGAATGGCGGCCATCGCCTTCTCTTGATCGTCCGCGGCGATCACCGGGCTGCGCACGAGGCGCACGAGATCCGAGCTTTCATCGAGCAACGATTGAAAATTGACGAGATCGCCTTCGATCCCCTCGATGTTCGAGCTTTCCTTAGCCAGCTCGAACAAGGCCGACGCATACCGTCCGGCCACACCGTCCACGCTTGTTTCGTTCGTCGCCACGTCGCTCTCACCTCGCGTCTTCGGACGCATAGAGGGCGGGGCACGAAAAGGCCCGAAATTGCGCCCGCTTCAAGGAAAGGTCTTTGACAAAAAAAGAGCGCCGGGGCCGGAACCCACCAGCAGCCCCCTTCCAAAGCCGGGCTGTCCTTAACATGCACTCTGCAAGGCTTCAACAGTGCGCCAAGAGGGCGCGTTGCCGCATTACATTTTTGCAAGGAGCCTGAATTTCGGGCTTTTTGCGCGGTCTTTCACGCCCCGCCCGGCTTCGAATGATGAATGGAGCGAGCGAGCGTCGTTCAATCTGCGTTCAGGCTGGACCGGCTAAACATCCGTCAACATGCAGCGCGCCTCTTTCGCGCTCGCGCGTTCCTAGACGATGACGGTCCCTGCACTTCACGTCCAATCACTCAAAGACCCGCTTCGGCGGGTCTTTTTTTTAGAGCGCATCCCGCATTATGATCGGAAAGCGCCACGGCAGGACGAATACCAGGTCGAAACCCACATCGTGCTCGCGATATTGCGGGTTGCGTGCCAGCCAGAGGTCAGCGGCGCGGCGCACCCGGCGGCGCATCGTCAGCGTAATTGCGTCTTCGGCGTCTTCGGTCGTCTGCCGCCGCTTGACCTCGATGAACGCGACGCGGTTTTTCCTGATCGCGATCAGATCGATTTCCCCGACAGGCGTCTTGAACCGGCGCCCCAAAATACGGTGCCCAGTCGCCATATAGACTGCCGCGACGATCGTCTCGGCCCTGACGCCGCTATGATGCCGACGCTTGCGCTCAAGTCGCTGTCGAAGCTCATCATTGACGTTCGAACTCATCGTCCCACGTCCTTTGCCTTCAGTTCGTCTTTTGCCTTGATGCCGAGCCCATAGACCCGCGCCTTGGGAACCCCGAATTCGTCGGCCAGGGCTTTGGCGGCGTCCTTGAGGCTCATGACTTCAAGGGCCCCCGCCAACCGGACCGTCAACGTCTCATCGCTCACCGCTTGAGCCTGCTCCGGCCCGACGACAATGACAACCTCGCCTTTGACACCCTCTACCGGAGTTGCCTCAGCAAGCTCCGCTAGGCTGCCACGACGAACGTCTTCATGAAGCTTCGTCAGTTCGCGAGCGATGACGGCTTGCCGGCCCCCGAGCAAACGCGCCATGTCCGGAATCGTCTCCGCGACACGATGAGGCGCTTCGTAGAATACGAGACTGCCGGGAATAGCCGATAACTCCGAAAGTCGCGCCCGCCGGGCAGCCTGCTTTGGCGGCAGAAACCCCGCAAAGAAGAAGGCATCAGTGGGCAGTCCGCTGGTCGTCAGAGCGGGCAGCAGGGCCGAGGCGCCGGGGATGGCGATGACCGGGATGCCTTCCGCCGCCGCAGCGCGCACCAGCTTAAATCCGGGATCGGAAAGCAACGGCGTGCCGGCGTCCGATATGATCGCGATGCGCTTATCGGCTTTGAGTTCGTCAATAACGCGCTCGCTTTCACGCTCTTCGTTATGGTCGTGAAATGGCCGCGTCCGGGTTGCAATGCCATAATGCTGCAACAGCCTCGCAGAATGGCGCGTGTCTTCGCAATAAATGATATCGGCCCGCGCGAGAACGGATAACGCGCGCAAAGTAATATCGCCGAGATTTCCGATTGGCGTTGCCACCAGATAAAGCCCTGCCGCCAATGGCTCCGATAGCAGCCCCGCAATCACGCCCTGCGCGCGCGCCGCCGGCCCAAGATTGGGCTGGACGGAATGAGATGATCGGTCGTCGGCCACGAAGATTGTCTCGATCCTGGAGTGCGGGTTGTCCAACTACCCTTATCAACCCAGGACGAATGCCGAAAGCAGTCTTGCTTGAAGCGTTTAAGCGGCGATTGCGCCGCCGATCGGCCGCAGCGCCGGGATTGGCGCAACACCCAGGACGTGCACAGTCGCGCGACGGCGAACACGATCGCCCATATCCATGACGCTCGATAATTCGTCGATCAACGACGCCAAAGCATATTGCGCCAGATCAATCTGCTGGGTTGCAGACGCATGGCAGCGGGTCGCTGTTTCGGCCTGCTGTGCCGCCCCCATCACGATTTCGGACAGACGGTTC
>JAFECH010000142.1 GCA_018242255.1 Pseudomonadota bacterium
CCGACTTCCCGAACTCCTCCGATGACGATGAGAAGCGGGATCTGATGATCCACGGCACTGTGAAGCACCGCTTCTGAGCATCGCGATGGATGGCCTGCCGCGCTTCGGGCAATAGTTGCCGCAAAGCTCTGGTCGCCGCGGTTTACCCTGCCTTAATCGCCGCCTCCCTATAAAATCAAGATCCGTTTTCTCTTGGGGAAATGCGCGTGCATTACGCGAGTCCACCGGTACGCCGCGGAGCCTTGTGGCTCCTGAAACAGCTTTCGGTGACGCTCGCATGTCTCGGGCTCACGGCCTATTTTTCGTATCACATTCGATACGGTCAACACGGCCTTGAAGCGCGCGCCGAACTCAAGGATCGCTCAGCGCTGCTGGACTTCGAAATTAAAGGCCTCGACACGGTCCGATCGAGGCTTCGCCACGACGTCGCGCTGTTGTCGCCGGAAATTCCAAACGCCGATATCGTCGAAGAGACTGCGCGGGATGTGCTGGGCTACGTCCGCCCCGATGACAAAATAGTTGTCGCCCGATAAAGACCGTAGTTCACTGCAATCCTGCCATATCGCTGCGTCTCATATATGTGAGTGATAGCGATAGTCAGCCACGACGTAATGCCGTGCTTGGTGACCAAATTTGCCGACGCGATAGTAATCAAGGAGTCCGTCGACGATGTCTGACTTTAACGATTCGGATCCGCTCCTTGAGCTGGATGTACCCGACGGAGTTCCCGAAGCCGAACAGGCGGTTGAATTGATAAGAGCCTGGGTCGCCGACGGCGCTTTGGCGGTGGCTCTCAACGGCGAGGCATTCGGACCTCAATTGGAAGAGTGGGGACGTGTCCTCGCACAGATCGGCCATCACATCGCCCATGCCGCGTCGTTGAGCGGAGAACTCGGCGAGGAACATTCGATCGCTGCCCTCCGCAAAGGCTTCGACGCATCATTTCCGCAGAGCGGGCTCGAGAGCTACGGCAAGATGCGCCGCCGCGTGACCCACTGAGGCGTCCCACGGTAGATGCCACTCTCTTCGGTTCGACGAGAGTTGAGTGTTGCCGAGTTGCTCCATAGTGCCGATGTCCACACATTCGGTCAGTCAGCAGAGTTTCGCTAGGGGATGACCATTCCCGCCCAGCTTGCGCATGCTTCCGCTCAACGGCTAAGCAAACCAAGAGTGCGCGTTAAGTTGCCAGCGTGCAACTTCTGGGGGTGGGTAGATGACTGCGGTATCATTTGGCAAAGTCGGAATGATCGTCGTTGCGACGGCGTTGGTCGGCGGCTGCGCGAACGGGGGCTTTGATCTCTCGACAGGCTCGATCTCGCCCCAGCAGACGGCCGCCAAGACGGACCCTGTGTGCGTTTCGCTGGCAAGCCAGATCAATACGCTGAAAGCTGACGGCACGATCAACCGGCTCGAACAGGCAGCAGACGGCAAGACCAGCAAGGTCTCCGTCAAGCGTACGGCGCTGCAGAAGCAGGCGGAACTCAATAAAGCCTACGAGCAGTTCCAGACCCGGTGCGGTCCGTCGCAACCGAGCCAAGCTGCGGCTGCGGCTCCGGCACCCGCGCAACAGACGGCGTCGGCAAATCCATCGACAAATAAATAGGCTCGCCTGAAGGCCGGAGATCGCGAGGCGCCCGTTGCGGGCGCCCCAAAGGGGGCCTGCGCTGATGCGGAGTGTATCTCAGCGCGGTATTTTCAAACCAGAGAGTGCTGCTGCACCGCCACAGGAACGCCACGGGGGATTGCGAAGGCTATCGACCTGTGGTCTTTGCGACCATTGCCGGGGGCAGGGGCTCCTTCTCACTTCCTAGCAACTTACGCGAGCGAGACGGATAAATGCGGGGTACTCTAGCGGTTGTTCTTGTGACCGTCCTGACCGGGGCGCTCCAGGGTTGCGGGGGCGCGGCCGGAGGAAACGGTGATCCAGGTGCGCGACCGCTGCCGCCGGGCCAGTCATGCGGATCCATCCGCAACGAACTCAATCGCCTGGATTCTCAAGGTGTGCCCGCGCAAGTGGAGCGTGCGAGCAACGGCGGCAAACTCAGCGCCGGCCAGCGTGCCAACGTTGACAGGTATAACGACCTGCTCAATCAATATTTAGGCGCGCGCTGCCACGTCTAAAGCACCGTGTCGCGAGCAGGCAGTTGCTGTCCGCTTGCGCTGGCCCTGGAAACGTCGTCGGAGAGCCTGATGGACAGCCAAACTCGTGATTTGATCGTCTTTGCGTTGATCGGCATCGTCGCCGGGTTTCTCGCCTCGCTCGTCGTTGGCGGTGACGGCCTGATCCGGTACTTGATCACAGGCATCATCGGCGCCTTCGTCGGCGGCTACTTGTTTCGAGCGCTCGGCATCAATCTCGGCATCGGCAACGCGCTCGTCTCAGAGGTCATTACCGCGGCAGTCGGTGCCATCATTGTCGTGCTACTCGCGCGACTGATCGCTTAAGTCCCGCGGGTCGATAGCGCGAGGCGGCAACCGTATCGCGCGGCTACGACGTCATGCGCATTTTCATCCCACCTGATCGTGTGCCATAAGCGCCGCCATGCCGTCTTTTTCTTCCCAGCGCCACGTACGCTTCTCGGCCGCGCAAATGTACGCGCTCGTTGCCGACATCGAGAAATATCCCGAATTCCTGCCGCTCTGCACCGGCTTGGTCGTCCTTTCCCGCCGCCCTCAAGGGGAAGGGGAGGAGCTGACTGCGCGCATGAGCGTCGGCTATAAATCAATCGCCGAGAACTTTACCACCCGCGTCACAACGGATCCGGCAGAGCGGCGCATTGACGTCAGCTACCTCGATGGCCCGTTCAAGCACCTCGACAATCGCTGGCGCTTCACCGACGATGCGACAGGGTCCGCGGTCGACTTCTTCATCGATTACGAGTTCCGCTCGAAGCTGCTCGGCGTGCTGATGGGCTCGATGTTCGATCAGGCTTTCCGCCGCTTCACGCACGCCTTCGAAGAGCGCGCCGCCAAGATCTACGGTAACGCCTCCGCAAGGGCTGCTTCTAGCGAATGATCTTGTCCGAGTTCCTGGCGAGTGACAGCCCCTTGAGGCTTTCAAGCCCGATCGCGCCGTGAAGCCGCGTGCCGGACAGGTCGGCGCCGGTGACGTTGGCATCGGTCAGGTCTGAGCCCGTTAGATCCGCTCCCGTGAGATCGGCGCCGCTGAGATCGGCCCCCGCAAGATCTGCACCCCGCAACAAGGTGCCGTGCAGGATCGCGCCCTTAAGCACGGCGAAGCTCAATTGAGAGCGGTCCATGTTGGCCCGCGTCAGGATCGCGCCGGACAGGTTCGCGCTGACAAAAACGGTGCGCCATAGGTGCTCGATGAAACCGGTTCGGTTGATTGGCGCACAAACCGAATCCGTCAGATCGGCACCGGAAAAATCAGACCCTGAAAAATCGCCGAAGAACTTCACGCGCCGGAGCGAAGCGCCTTTCAAGCTCGGCGCCTCTTGCGGAATAGGCACGAGCGTTGATGTCGTAGCCGGCCGCATGAGGGACGCATCATCGAGCGTTGCGCCGTCGAAGCGCGCACTGATGATGACCGCTCTGTCGAGCCGCGCACCCGTTAGATCGACACCCGAGAGATCGGCGCCCGTTAGATCCGTGCCGAAAAGATTGGTTTGCCGAAGGTCGGCCTTTTTGAAATCGAGCGCGGCGAGATCGAGCCGCATGAGATTGCGATTGTTGAGCGCTGGGTGGCTTCCAGGCGCCGCGCGGAACAGGAGAATCGAAATATCGCGCGCCGAGAGGTCGGCCGCCCGCGCGATCGAAAACACTGACGTTGTTGCGAGCAGACCAGCAAACAAAGCCACCGCGACCGCGCCAATGGATCGGTTGCGCAAACCGGAACATCCGCT
>JAFECH010000143.1 GCA_018242255.1 Pseudomonadota bacterium
TTCTTTGTATCACATATCTGTAAAGAAAGCAGCCACGCGAACTCGAAGTTGGCGATGCTCGACCAGGATCTTCCAATCGAAGGCCATCGCCTGGTCAACCTGCGTCACGAATTTTCCGAAAGCGCGCCGCAACACCGATGGCGAGACATATCACGGGATTGCTGCCGTGCCGTGGCCGAGTCGAACTGTACGAGTTCTGCAAAAGCCTATCGCTGCGATCGTGGCCCATACTTCGTTCGCGATGGCGAGTACATCCTGGCGACAGACCACGGTGGCCGGGAAGGTGCGGAAGCGTTGAATAAGGCTTGCTTGCAGGCCAATCGGCATAGGCCGGAAGTTCGCGACCGACATCGCCCAAGCGTCACAAAACAAGTTTATGGCAGGCGTGCTTAGGGAGACCAATCAGAAAAGGATTGCCCGAATGGCTCACAACGCTCACGACCATCATCATAAGGCTGCCGAGCATCACGAGCACGCAGCGAAACATCATCACGAAGCCGCTAAGCACCATGAGGCGGGCCACCACGAGAAGGCCGCTCACCACGCCCACTTGGCACACGCTCATCACCTGCACGCTGAGCATCACCACGAAGAAGCTACTAAGGCTCATCACGCAGAGCACGGCAATAAGCACTAATTAGCCGTCGATTTTATAGACGAGGTCGCAAGCGCAACGTTTGCGGCCTATTTCGTTTTCGCAGGGTGAACTTAAGATTTCACGCTCGCCAAGATCAGAATGGTGGCTTCGTCAAGGCGGAAAATCTGAAATAAAATGTGTGTTGCGATAGCGGCACGCTCATGTTCGAAGTATGGCGAAGTTATCGAGCGGACCTACGGGGGTCACTAAGCGTCGGTTGCGTCTCACTGCACTTGGCTTCGTGTGCTGAGTGCGCGCCAGGATGTTGGTAGCAGGGCTGAAGTGATGAGTTTTCCGCAGAATTCAAACGATCAAGAACACGGTAGCGAAGACGGGCTCGTTGCCATTAGCGTTTTAGGTTTCGCAGTGGCGTTGGTACTGATGGGCTGGTGCTTGTTTGAACATCACCGGCCGAACATGCCTCACGCGACTATCATCGAAGACGTTGGCGTATTCGCCCGATAAGCGAGCATCTCACGGATAGTCACCGTCGCAATGGGCCACGTTGGTTATCAGCGTGTAGCGGCCGACGACAAAACCAATCGAAAGATAAAGTCACGGCATCGGAGTTGTCGACCTCGGCCAGTTGGTACACGTCTGTTTCAAATTGATAGGTTAGCGACTAAAAGGTCTCCGGAGCCCCAACCGGGTACCTTCCTAGCGTCACACGCGCTCAAGTCCACGTCAGACGGCGCCACAGCTGTCCTCGACAGGCGGACGCCGAGCCAGGAACTTTACCTCGTCGGGCCCTTGCCAACTCCTCTCTTTCCGATCTGTTCCTTCGAAAACCGCTCGAACGCCACTTCCAATTGACGGGAAAGGGTGTCGTAGCGATTGGTATCTCCGAGTTTGGAGTCAAAGCACGTGTCGGTGAGAACAGGTTTTGCACCTTCAACATTCAGAAGATCTGTGACTGTAGCAAATTCGTATCCGCGCGCTTTCAGTTCGCGAGCAATTGCCGAGAGGGCCACCGTTGCGTGACCTCGCCCATTGGCATGAAACAATATGATTGATCCAGGCTTGGTGTTATCGACCACCTGGCGGACGTATACCTCGGGTTTTGCGGGTGTTGGGTCACCCGATGAAACATCCCATTGAACGGGCGTCAACCCCGCGTCGGCAACGGCACGAAGGGATTCCGGATTGCATGCGCCGAATGGGAAGCGGAAGAGCGACATGTGTTCCGGCACTCTCTGCTTCAAAGCCTCACCCAATTCCGGCATCGAACAGCTATTGCCAAGATTCGAGCGAACTTCTTCGTACGCCCTCTCTGCGTTTTGAATTTCATCGTTCAATTTTTTCCCCGTGATGATTCGGAGATTGCGGTGTTCCCAGGTGTGATTGGCGACCTCGAACAGAGGATCCGTCATCAACTGCTGGGCACGATCTAGATGTGAGAGCATCCACTTCCCGCCCGCGAAAAAAGTGGCCCTTATTTTTTGATCCCGCAGAAAGTCGACGATCGCGCCCTGGTAGCCCGCTATCTCGTAGGGTTGCTCGCAGAGATCAAACGTCAGTGCGACGAGCTTGACTCCCGGAGGTAGATCAACACGGCGGATGACCTTGACGTTGTCTTCTGACTTCGAAGGACGCGGGCTTAATTGCCGTTCGGGAGGAGGACGATAGGCTGCCGGGATGCCCTTCCTGACTAACTCTTCACCGGGATGTGTTTTCAGCGCTTCATCCGCCCAACATTGGCGTGCGGGATCGGGTGGTGTCAGTTTCAGTCCGGTCAATTGATCGATTTTCACAGCGAACGCGCAACTGCAACCATAGCCGGAGAACAGCAGCGCAAGGACTAGCGTGAGCAAGGCGATTGGCGTGCGAACCGGCCTCCTGTTTCGCATCACGTTACCCCCAGAAGAAATTGACGATGCCCTATGTTTTCAGCAACGCTCCCATCGCCAGTAAAGCGTTTTAGCGGCTACCGGCAGGGGTGCCGCCGCGCTCAGCGTCATTGTCGATACGGAAGCTGCGAGTCGCGCCTGGGGTGTAGCCGCCTTCCGTGTCGTTCGACTGCTGCTCGCATTTTCCGAATACAGCTCTCCAACCCGTGCAGGGTTGGTAGTTGGCGACGGTGCCCTTATACGGACCGGCGATGGAGTATGTCTTGCCTGACATTAAGACTTGAACGGCCTCTCCCTTGCCGACGTCGAGCTCGGCGTTATCCGGGAGTGTCGACCCCACGCGGATTCCTGGGGCTGTCGATGATGTCACCTGAATATCTGCGCGAGCTACTGGCACGGCCACGACTGAAACGGCAGCGAAAGTAAATAATGAGACTTTCCGCGTTATGTATCTCGCCATTGTCAGGCATCCTTTGCGCCCCTGGATCCTGCAAACCAGCGCAGGAACGGCCCCGAATAATGACCGCCAATTACTCCTGCCAGCCATCCGAAAAATAACAACGTCGTCGGAATAATGAGATGCGCGCGTGCAAAGAGTACGGCACCCGCCACGGCAAGTCCCACGACACTGAAGAAATGCGTTGCAGTTCCGTATTGGTGCAGCCGAGCACGCCAACCTAGAATATATCCGACCAGCGCGAGAGCAAAAACAGCAAGCAGTTGCTGCCATGCGGAAAGTTCGCCGATCGATCGTCCGTCGCGCAGCTGCGCAAGGATCTGAGCATGAATGGTGACACCCGGTACGGCCTGGCGGTCGGCGACAGAGAGCGGCGTGAGGTGGCGATCACGATCGACGAATTCGGCGCCGACCAGAACGATCTTATTTTTCAGCAAGGGTTTCAAATAGGAGGGTATGACCGTTGCACTATCGCTGTCGTTTCCTGCTACCGGCTTATGTTCCGGCACGCGGACGGTCGCGAAGATTTCCTCGCCGTTCAGTGGCGGCAGAAGCCAATCGATATAGGGCGAGGCAGGCTTGGGCTTTTCGCCGTCAAGTTCGGCGAGCACGCGGGCGAAGCTTTCTCGCGTAGGCGTCGAATTCAGCGGGGCCGAAATGAAGCGGACGACCTGGTCGCCCGTCGTTAGGCGGTCGGGCACCCGCGAAAAGAAGGCGTGTCCCGCGCGGACCCGGCCCGTTTCGCTTGCGCCTACATCGCCGAAAAATGAATCCTGATATTCGAGGCTTCGCGAGGTGGCAACGCGAGCGCGTTCATCGATCGCGGCCAGGACTATGGGCAACGTCGATTTTTGGATCGAATCGACAAGGGCGTGGTCCTTTGGCGGCTCGGTCGGTCGCTCGAATGCGA
>JAFECH010000144.1 GCA_018242255.1 Pseudomonadota bacterium
CTGCATGAAGACAAGAGACCCTTCGCTGGGCTGTACGGGAAGGTCCGACAGCACTCGGCGGCCCTGCGCAACGGCATTTGCGAGACGCTCGTCCTCCTCTCTGTTCACGGCAACAATCTGTTTCGCAATCCCTTGGGCATCGATGTCGAAACCAAGGTCATGCTGTTGGTGAGCAAGTTGCTGACGCCGCTGACCTTGGAGAAGCTGCTCTCCCATGATCGCGATCTGCCAAACTATGCGGAGGCAGCGCCTGAGGAGTTTCTGCGCATCATCAAGAACGATCTCGACTCGAACCGCGTCGTCTTCGAACTCCTCACGCCCGCCGACACGGGTATCTTCGGCGCTGGCTGTCCCAGAACCGGTCTGTTGTGGGCCCTGGAGTGCCTCGCGTGGCGGCCGCAGAACCTGCCGCGCGTGGCCGACATTCTGGCGCAGCTCTCGACCAAGAAAATCGACGACAATTGGGCGAACAAACCCGAGAACTCGCTTCAGTCGATCTTCCGCTCGTGGATGCCGCAGACAGCAGCGACCGTCGAGCAACGGATCATGACCCTGGAGGCCATTGCTAAGAACTTCCCTGACATCGTATGGGCAATCTGTGTCGAGCAGTTTGATCCCGGCTCCCGGACGGGCAGTTCAAATTACCGGCCTCGATGGCGCAGCGACGCGTCGGGCGCTGGCCAGCCCGTTACACGCCGGGAAGACGCGCAGTTCATTCGTCGTTGCGTCGAGATCGCGCTCGCCTGGCCCACGCATAACGAACGGACACTTGGCGATCTCGTCGAACGCCTGCAAGCCCTGAGCGACGAGCACCAGACTGCCGTCTGGGACATGATTGATGCCTGGGCTTCTGCGTGCAGTGATGAGGACAAGAAGGCTCAGCTTCGCGATCGCATCCGGCGATATGCCTTCACCCGCCGCAGCCGGACCGGAGGCATCACGAGTGAAAACGCGTCACGAGCGCGCCAAAGCTCTGCGATGCTCTCACCCGCCGATCCGGTCATCCGGCATGAGTGGCTTTTTCGCGCACAGTGGGTAGAAGAGTCGGCCGAAGAGATCGAACACCATGACTTCGATTATCGCCTGCGAGAACAGCGCATTCACGAGCAGCGGACTTCGGCTCTCTGCGAGATTTGGCAGCAGCGGAAATTCGAAGGCTTGGCGAAGCTTCTGCACCGAAGCGGTGCTCCGCACATCATTGGAAACATCATGGCCGATCTCATAGAGGGATCGAGGCCTGTGCTGGAGTTCGTGAAATACTGTATCGCAGGCACTACGGGTGAACACGCATCGAAGTATGAGCATTGCCTCAAGGGATTTCTGCTGAAAAACCCCGATCCGAAAGGCGCGCTGCCCGCTGCCATCGAGACGGCCTTCGGCAGGGATGGGCTCACCACGCTTTATCTCTGCATGCAATTCGGCTCAGCGACGTGGCAAGAAGTCGAGAAAAAAGGGCTCCGGCAAGCGTATTGGAGCCAGGTTTCCACGCATTGGAACAATCATGAACCGGACGAGGCGAATGAGCTCATTGATCGGCTAGTCGAAGTAGAGAGGCCGTTGGCTGCGTTCCATGCGGTACATCTCGACTGGACTAAGGTCGAGACATCGCGACTGACAAAACTGCTGCACGCGGTAGCCACCACCGGCACGGAAATGCCATCCAGCTATAAACTTCGAGACTATGAGGTATCGGAAGCGTTCAAGACGCTCGACAAGCGGCCGGGCGTCTCAAGCGAGGAGAAGGCCCAGCTTGAATTCCTATACCTGGCGGCTCTCGATCACGGCGAGCACGGGATACCAAATATCGAAAAGCAGATCGCGATATCTCCTTCGTTGTTCGTTCATGCCGTTATCTCCACCTTTAAGAGGAACGACGGTGGCACTGACCCGGCCGAGTTCGTAATCGAAGACCCAGAACGCCGGAGTGCGGTGGCGGGGGCAACTTACAGGTTGCTCGATCGCATCAGGCGCGTGCCAGGGAGCGATGAGAACGGCGTCATCAATCTGAGCGAGTTAAAGGCATGGCTGACTGACGTACGCACCCAGCTGAAAAAGTACGGCCGCGCCGAAATCGGCGACCAATGCATCGGACAGGTCTTTTCCCGCACGCCTGTGCGAGAAGGGAGCACGTGGCCCAACCGTACGATCTGCGAGGCTATGGAGTGGATGGGGTCCGATGAGGTCGGTCGTGGCTTCCATATTGGCGCCAGGAATTCTCGAGGGGTGCACTGGCGAGGGGATGATGGAGCACAGGAACGCGAGCTGGCTGCCCGGTACCGAAATTGGGCCGACGAGCTTGCGTTCGAGTTCCCGCTTGTATCCGGTGTCCTTGAAAGCGTCGCTGCATCCTACGATCGCGAGGCCCAATGGGAAGATACCGATGCTCGGATCAGAAAGAGGCTGCCATATGGATGAGGCAGCTAATGCTCCGCAATTCAATCGCTTAATTTAAATGGGGGTGATCACGCGCATGCGCGTCACATTTGACACCAACACCTATAGGCCTGTGGTCGAGCCGCACCGATACGTCAATCATCCGGATCATGCGATCTACGTCGACCTCAACCAAGCCATTCGCGACCGGCGCATCACCCCGTTCGTCGGCGAAGCCCTATTCACCATTGAGGCAATCCGCAGGACCGCACGCGTACCGTATCTTGCAAGCCGCAGGCCACTCACGCAAGTCACGGAATCGGGCACTGCGGAAGGACGCATCCAAGTGACGGTCACTATCGGTCCCGATCACGCGCAGCATCCCGGCCTCTCTACACGTGAGATCGAACGACTTGAAACGGCTCTACAGCTTGGATTCCGACTCCTTGCCCAACCTCGTATAGGCACCCCACGTCCCACTCCCGTTCGACCTGACCTGCATCCAGAGCGCTTTGCTTCTTACGCAGACATTAATCAGCGGCAGAACCGCTTCTTCGAAGCCCTGAAGGCAATCGAAGCTCGCGATGTTGGCTTTTCCATCGCCAAGGCGATAGGTGATCGCGCGCGACGGCGGGCGGGGCGCCCGGCGACGTGGTTCGAACTCTTGGAGGAGGATCAGTTCTTCAACGCCGACGAGCGCAAGGAAATTGCGGCGGCAGTTGGCGAGTGGGTCGATGGCGACAACATCGCCGCACATGTCGCCTACGGCAATGAGATCTTCTGTACCGAAGACAAGGCAGGCAAAGGCCGACCGTCGATCATGAATGCGGATAATCGGTCCTGGCTTGAGAGAACCTATGGGACCCGCTTCGCCACGCCAAGGGATTTGCACGCACTGCTAAAGAATGATTAGTTCGCCGCTCTCCGCAGTTGACGCCGTCGCAAGCCTCACCGGAAAGCAGGATCACCTGCGTAAACCGTGCATGAACGCCGAGAATCCAAGGACCTGCTTTTCTCTAGTGGAGCCGAGGGGGGAGGCAAATCTTAGGGATGTCCGGTAGAGCGTGCTGCAATTGCTCAGGTCGCTTTTTGGGAATAGCGGAATTTCGCGCCGCTCTAGTCGTCTTTAAGAGTTTTAGGGGCGTATCGCCCCACACATCGAATTAAACGTTGGGTTGTGCTCACCGTGATTAGCCTGACGGGGCGCAAAAAGGGGCGAGAATTTTCATCTTCACTCCGGTGCAAAATCCGGATGTATTTACTCGAAATCCGCGATCAGTTAGCGGAGGGGACCGCGGACCTGCGGACCCAGATCAAAAGATGAACGCCAAAACCGGCCTTGTGCCGACATTTGTGCCGACTCTAGGTTCGCTAAGTTCGGTTTGTTCGCTTTTGAGAGGGTTTGATCTAACGGAAG
>JAFECH010000145.1 GCA_018242255.1 Pseudomonadota bacterium
TGAGCGCCGGTGATCAACCGGAAGCTACCGTCCGGATGGTGTTTGACGGCCGTCACCTTCAGACCGGTCGCCTTCTCGAAAACGCTGATCGCCTTCGTGACGACTGCAGCAGACGGCATCGCGGATTTCTTCGCGGGCATCACGCGGCCTCCGAAAGGTCACGGTAGGCGACGCGACCGTCGTGCTCTTTCTGACGCGCGACGCAATCGGCGCGAGAGTGCTTACTGATTTTGATCGGAGTCCGGGCACCCGGGGAGCGAGGGGACATTATGCGGCGATCCTTAAAAGGCCGCCGTTCAATCCTTGCTAGGCGGGTTGCTGGGGTCTTGAGACTGCCACACCAGCGTAGAGTTGCAATTCAGCCCCGCTTAATTGGTAAACATGAAGACGCATTTTCGCCATTAGACTCGTCAGTGTTGCGATTTCAACAGCCGAGACAACTAACCACGGGAAAAGAGGTTGTTGAGGTCAGAGACTCGGTTTTGACGTGGTAGCGTCCCATTGCACTCGCGCGGGCAAGGGAGTTAAATGTTTGTTAAAAGCTTAATAAGAAACTACCAAAGAATTGAAGGGGGCTGTCTGTGATGCCATTACCAAAGCCAAAGCTAAGCCAGCAAATTGGTAGGTTTCCGGCGAAAGGGTATGCCGCCTGTCAGGCTTCTGCTCATAACGACGTCACCGAACCACTACGCGAGATTAGAGTATCGGTCGAAGACATCGGTGATGATCTTTGGTGCGCCTTAAGTCCCGATCTCCCGCGACTCTACTGGGTTGATCCGCGCAAGGATGATTTGCTGCAAGATGTGCGTCGGGTAATTGCGACGCTTCTGAACGAGCACGGTGCGCAATATGCAGTGTCGTCACCGACACTGCTGTCAGCGAATAATTATCTCTACGTCGCTAAGTGCGCCGATCCTGACCTTAGATTAGTAGGTTAGGCCACGTCAGCGTTTTTGATACCGCGACATTTCAGGAAGTGGAGAGCCGTAGTCCTCCGCTGCGCGGGCGTGAAACGCCGCGTGTTCGGAATTGGATACGCCTGACCATCCTGAGTCCTGCCGTCCCGTGCCTGCCGCATGCCGGGATTGACGCTGGGCTCAACCCAAAAGCCATACGATCTCAAAAAGGCTACAAAGTCGTCGTCTGTATCCAATGCGGTATCCCCCACGCGCGTCGCCCGCTCGCGCGCCATATGGTTGCCATTCCCAAGTCCCCCTTAGTCCGCACTATGGACCTTCGTGAGCGTGAGGAGAGTCGCACGCCGGGTCAAGGCGAAGCTTGCGCGTGACTGTGGACACCACAAAAAAATATTGGTGTTGCTGCAACTGTTGCAGATCAGCCGTTCCGGCGAGATGCCCGTTCCGTCGCCAAGCCGATTGCTGCCAGCTGCTGTTGTTGCGACCTGCGGAAAGTGTCAGGCGGTGCCCGGCGCGACTCCTGAGACTTGGCGACCTTCGTCGCGATCTGATCCGCCAGCGTCTTCTCAGAGCCGTGCGCGGTGACGTTGATCGTGGTGCTGTTGCCGCCGTGATAAAAGCCGCTGACCGGGCCTCCGACTGCGAAGCGCGGCACCTTGCCTTCGTTGATCATCGCCAGAAGTCGGCTGTGCTTCGACGCGGCTTTGGCGTTCACAACGAACTCGCCGTCGCTGAGCATTGCGGGGATGCTGTCAGAAGTGCCGGTGCCGGGACCGCTCACCGTGCCGCCTTCAGCGAAGCCGAACAGCCCGCCGAGCATGAGGCCGCCGCCACCTCCCGGCTTTGCGGAAAGCGAACTGAGCAGCGATTGCAGCGATGAACTAAAACTATTCGCGGCGGGGGTGCCCTGCGCTAAAGACCCCGTCATTGATTGCAAACTGCCGTCGAGTCCCTGAGTGCCGACCTGAACGCCTTGAAGCGCTGGCGGCATCGTCTTCACGGCCGTGGTCGCCTGCACTGTCTGCTGCTGAAGTGCGCGTTCGGCCTGCTGCTGTTGTTGGAGCGCTGCGATCTGCTCGTTGCTGACGGACTTATCGACCTGGAAGTGCATCGGGTCGGTGCGGGTCTTCCAATCGCCGCCCCACTTCAGGCCGCGCGCTTGCGCCATCTGTGAGATGTCTGGCGGCAAGTCCGTCTTCTTCGTCATGAACGGATTGTTTGCGGGGTTGATGTCGAGCGCGTCGCCCTTCGCATGCTCGGAGAGCTTGTTGGTACCGCGCATATTGCGATCAACGAAGCCGCCGCCCTGATCGAGACGGAAGTTCTTATAGCCGCGCTCATGCAGATCACCGATCAGGCCCTGGAACCGGTCGGCGTACTGCTGATCGACCATCGCCGTTGTGCCATCGGGCGCATAGACTTTCGTTAGGCTCTGCCCGTGTCCAGTCTGCCCGAAGATTTTCGACTGATCGAACTTGGAAGCGAAGTCAGGCTGCTTGGCGATGGCCGGTGCCACCTTTTCCGCAGTCGCTTCTGCCGCCGATTTGAATGCAGGCGACGCCGCAAAATTGGGGAGGGCTGTTTCTGTTGCGGCCCTGAAGGCCGGTGACGCTGCGAAGTTCGGAAGCGCCGTTTCAGCTGCTTTGGCTGCCGTCGTCGTGATCTGCTGCGGCGGAATTTCGGCGAGCGCCTTCGGAGCAATCTCGGTCAACCGCTGAGCCGGAGCCTGCGAGATTGATTTCGGCGCTGCCGGTTTCAGGGCTGCGGCCGGAGCCAAGCCGAACAACGCGCCGAGACCGCCGAGAGGATTGGACGGGGTTGGCAGTGTGCTGCCGCCCGCTATGCCGCCAACGCCGGGAATGCTACCGCTGCCGCCGACGTTGACGACACCGGCCGCGATGTTCGCACTGCCGACGCTGCCGCTGTTCGGCTGAGCGAGAAATGAGCCGGTGCCCTTAAACAGGCTGTTCGCAATCTGATCGAGGCCGATATCCATCAGCTTCGAGCCAAGATTTGCTAGGGCATTGCGCAGCGCTTCGGTCGCCGACTTGCCGTGTGCCAAGTCCTGGAAAAAGCCCTTGAAGCTCGACTTTTCAGCGTTCTCGAAATCAGATGCGGCTTTGCGGGCTTCCTGTTGAGCTTCGGCAACTTCCTTCGCCGCCAAGGCTGCCTGACGGTAAGCTTCACCTAGCGAATGGATTTTCTCCTTCACCTGATCGGTGATCTCGACGCCTGCCTCTTGGGCCTGGTTCAATAGCTCCTGTTCTTTACGGAACGCCTCGATCGCCGCGTCCTGCTCGTTGATGGTGCCCGTCGCAGACGCGCGGGCCGCCGTCTCCGCACGCATCAGAACGAGGTTCTGTTGGAACTTCCGGATATCGGCTTCCCACTGCTTGTTGACGGCAGGTTTCTCGTTGTCCTGCGTATCAATCGCGGCACTGGCATTCGATTGCCGCGCCCCAGCTTCACGGATTTGAGCGTGCTGCCCGGCCTTCTTCTGGAAATTGTCGAGCGCGGCCGATGCGGCAGACCGCATGGCATCGAGGGTTTGACGGACGCGCGGCTTCAACGCGTCATCGAGGCCGTCTCCGAGGGCTTTTCCAAGCGCCTTTCCGGCACCGGCATAGTCGTTC
Source organism: Pseudomonadota bacterium (assembly GCA_018242255.1). GTDB lineage: Bacteria > Pseudomonadota > Alphaproteobacteria > Rhizobiales > Hyphomicrobiaceae > Hyphomicrobium_B. The sequence goes on from JAFECH010000145.1 coordinate 3,551, forward strand.
TTGAAGCGTCCGAGGTCGATCCGATCAAAGGTCGGAATGTGCGCGCCGACCCTATCGCCCGCCATGTTGGCGAGGCTGATGACCTGATTGATGCCATCAACGATGAAGTTTAGCAGGTCTTCGAAGGTGGACCGGATCGAATTGAGCGCGCCGATGAACAGTTCAGCGATAGCGGGCGGCAGGCCTTTGAAGACTGC
>JAFECH010000146.1 GCA_018242255.1 Pseudomonadota bacterium
GCTTGGGGAGGCGGCGCTGCTGCATGCGCAAAGCGAACGCCCGGATGCGGTCGGGACACGTCGTCGGTTGAGGCATCGGCTAGTACCGACATCACTGCGGGAGCCCCGCATAGATGCGTAACATTGTGCTTCTCAATGAGATCTCGGACGATCTGGCCTCTGACCCACCGGAGACAGACGTGGGTCCCGCCAACAAGCGAAAGTGTCCACGGAAAGCACCAGCCGTTGCAGTGAAACATCGGCAGCGTCCAGAGGTAGACCGGATGCCTCACCATGCCGACGGCCAGTACATTTGAATAGCACATGAGCGCCGCGCCACGGTGATGATACACCACGCCTTTCGGCACGCCCGTCGAACCCGAAGTATAGTTTAGTGAGATCGCGCTCCATTCATCCACCGGTGCTTGCCATTGGAATTCCAAGTCTCCACTGGCGACGAAGTCATTATAATCAATATCACTAAGCGGCGGGCCTAAGTTGGAATATTCGCTGTCATTGTAGTCAACGACCAATGGCTTGATCGGCACCTGCTCAACTGCCGCGCGCACGATATCCGAAAATTCCCGATCCACGATTAGGACCTTGGTCATCGCATGGTGCAATTGCAGCGCCACGGCCGCGGCATCGAGTCTGGTGTTTAAGGAATGCAAAACGCCACCACTCATTGGAACACCGAAATGTGCTTCTAACATCGCCGGCGTATTCGCAAGCATCGCTGAGACAGTGTCCCCTGACCGTACCCCGTGCTTGCGCAAAGACGAGGCCAACTGGCGTGCGCGGTCGTAAAACGACTTGTATGACCAGTTCCTGTTTCCGTGAATGATCGCGGGATGGTGAGGGTAGACCTCTGCCGCACGCTCTAAAAAGGTCAACGGCGTCAGCGGCTGGTAGTTCGCGGCCCTTTTTCCAAGGTCCGTTCGATATTGGCAGTCCATTTAATCCTCCCCTCGCATATATTTTGTATTTTGTAATTTGCGCGGACATTGGGACTGTCTTCGTTGGGTTCGAAGAGAAGTAAGCAAGTGCCCGAGGAACCCTTCGACATCAATTTTAGCGCCACGGATCCATACGCAGGGACCTGAGTGCGTAAGGGTTTCGATACAATGATCCACGCCCCTCACCCACGCGAAAAGCGAAATTCTTTCAGCCCGAAAGCAAGTTTTATTGGTCGATCATTCTGCGAGGCTATGTTCGGCGATAATCCAATCACGCAATAGCAAAACAGGCGTGCGTAATTCATCTGGGGAACAAATTAGATAATAACCAAAGGATGTCTTTAGCGTTGCCGCAATCGGCGCAATCAATCGTCCACGGCGAATATCATCTCGCACAATCGGTTCCGCACCTAAAGCAATCCCCTGGCCGGAGATAGCTGCTTCTATGGCCAGCGCGTGGCTGCCGCACGAGAGCCCCGGCGTCAATAGTTCTGGCCTAACTCCATTAGAGGAAAACCACAGATCCCAATTGATGGGAGGGTCCGCCGCATAACGCGTGCGATCGTGGATCAGAGGGTAGGCGAAAAGATCACTCGGCTTTGAAAGGGGAGGACCTGCAATCAATAGTTCGGGGTCGCAAACAGGAGTCAACGAGACGGGGAAAAGGCGATCAACTTGCATGCCAGCATAGTGACCGGTTCCCAATCGCACAGTGAGATCGACGCGCGCACGCCTAAGTGTGGCTACGCTAAGTCCTCTGAAATGAGCCGTATCCACCGTGCGTGAGCTGGATTGGATATTCACCCGAATATGAGGAAACTTGCGATTAAATTTTCCTATACGAGCCACTAGCCATTTCGTTGCAAACAGATGATCCGCACAAATGGTGACAGTCTCGTCCGAGGTAGATTTTTTAATATGATCGACAGCCAGAGTGAGCATCGATAACCCCTCCTGCAATTGAGCAAGTGCTGTCTTCGCCACTTCCGTAGGCTCAACGCGACGGTTCCTGCGGATGAACAACTTGTTTCCCCATAACTCCTCAAGGGCAATTATTTGATGACTGACTGCAGTCGCCGTTACATTCAGCTCATGCGCCGCACCGACAAAACTTCGGGTCCGAATTGCAGCCTCCAACGCGGCCAGCGCCGACAAAGACGGCAATACTTTACGCATAGAATGCTGGCAGCCAGCTCGTTCGCGGTTATGCGGGGGATGAGACTTGATTACTGTTATTGCACGTCGCTTTGATGTCATTCCGACCTCCTAAGCTCTCCAACTTGGTGAGCTGGGCATAAGTTCAGCGGCTTAAATGAAGAAGACTTATCGTCGGATTCCGCTCCGTGTGCGCTCCTCTAACGGAGCCTGCTCCAACATCGCTTGCCCTAATATGTGTTTCGAAGTTCGGCTCTGATGCTTTGGGTCGAGGTCACAGCAACTGAAGCAAAGCGATCGAGAGCGTCTGCCTCCATGGCACCACTTTAATCAACCTATTCCGGATGTACGATACGATAGGCCCCGAGTACGCTGGAATAATTTCTGGAAACACCACAGATTCCCCGGCGCCACTTGTTCCAAAGAAATCAGTGGTGCGTTTTGTTCTAATGGAGGCGTCTGATGCTCCTAGACTGGCTCGATCTTTTGAGGCCAGTTGTCACTCATGAACTTGCAGCAGTTAAAGTACATTCGATCGCTGGCTGAGGAAGGCTCGTTCGTTGCGGCGGCGGCCCGTTGTTCAGTAACTCAACCGACATTGTCTAACGGAATTGCGCTGCTTGAGGCTGAGCTCGGTTACCGGCTATTTCATCGTACGACCCGCAGCGTAAGACTGACGCCCGCCGGCGAACGATTGCTGCCTGCTATCATAAACACCCTCAACGCATACGCCCGACTTAAAGAATTATGCAAACAGACTGGCGATGCGGACACGACTGTGAGCGTAGGCTTTTCGCCTGTCATCGGCATTCAGTCTGCCGAAAAAACTCTAAAAATATTTTGCTCTCAACATCCCCATGTAAAGATAATTTATTGCGAAGGAAATTTCTCCGAACTGTACGAACGATTGAAGCAGGAGCAGATCGATATCATTATCACGCCCTTTGATGAGAAGTCTGCACCCGCAGGCTCCTATATGCGTCAGTATCTTACGAGTGAGCCACTGGTCTTTCTTTCTCAAGTCAAAGACGTTTTTTTTGGCGAACACGCACACCAGGTGAGCCTTCGGGAGATCTCCTCTCAGTCATTTGTATTGCCCCCAAGCGGATGCGGCTTAACGCAGGTTACAAAGCGATTATTCAACAATCATAACCTCCCGCTAAATCGCTATCCCGGAGAGCCGAGCAGCTATGCCGTCGTCCAGGAGTGGACTGAGCTTGGCCTTGGCAGCGGAATTCTTCCCCAATCGAAGATCAACGGGCCGTCTCGCGAACGCGCGATCCCCATCGTCGATGAAGCGAACAACGAAGTCCGTATTCAGTACTTTGCATTAGGAAAGCCCAATACGATCTCATCAGAGCTTTTCGACGAACTCTGGAGTGCCATTGGTTTAGCAGACAGGCGGGCTACGCAAACAGATCGCGCTGGAGCCCCGAAATTGCCTCCCGACAATCTTGAACTGTCGAGCAGAAAACAAATGATGATGGACATAAATTACAAAAGTGCGGTTGACAGATAGACGCTAGCAAAGAGACTTTTTACATTTTCGGCCGAGTTCCTTGTTGAAGAATTATAACGATTAGGGCCTGCCCCTCATCTCGACGTCACGGCCTGGAAGTGAGAACCCC
>JAFECH010000147.1 GCA_018242255.1 Pseudomonadota bacterium
AGAGCAGGTGCAGTCTCTCGGTGCGAAGTTCGTCGCCGTCGAGGACGATGAGTTCAAGCAAGCACAGACGGCGGCCGGTTACGCCAAGCCGATGAGCGCGGAATATCAGGCAAAGCAGGCCGAACTCGTCGCCAACCACATCAAATCGCAGGACCTCGTTATCACGACGGCGCTCATTCCGGGCCGTCCGGCGCCGAAGCTCATTTCGCGCGCCATGATCGAGAGCATGAAGCCCGGCTCGATTATCGTCGATCTCGCGGCCGAGCGAGGCGGCAACACCGAGATGACGGAACCCGGCAAAACGATCGAGACGCCGAATGGCGTAAAGATTTTCGGGCCGCTCAATCTCGCAGGCACCATCGCAGTCAACGCTTCAAGCCTTTACGCTCGTAATCTCTTGGCTTTCCTCGAAACGATGATCGACAAGAAGGAAAAGACGCTGGCGGTTAATTGGGATGACGAACTCATCAAGGGTACGCTGATCGCCAAGGACGGGCAGATCGTGCATCCCAATCTCGCGACGAAGACGGCATGAGGAGCCTTGCCATGCGCTTGATCCAAACTCTGCTCGCCGCTCTTGCGGTCACGGCATTAACGGCGTCGTCGGCGTTTGCCGCCGAAGGCCATGGCGTCAGCCCGTCGGTGTACGAGCTGATGGTGTTCGTGATTGCGGTTTTCGTCGGCTACTACGTCGTCTGGTCGGTGACACCGGCTTTGCACACGCCGCTGATGAGCGTCACGAACGCGATCTCGTCGGTGATCGTGGTCGGAGCGTTGCTCGCTGTCGGCGTTTCGCTGACGGCTTCGGACAGCGGCATCGCGCGGGTGTTCGGTTTTCTCGCATTGACGATGGCGTCGGTCAACATCTTCGGCGGCTTCCTCGTCACTAACCGCATGCTCTCGATGTATAAGAAAAAAGAACCGCCTCCATCGAAAAAAGAGGTCTGACGCTCGCGTCGCTCGTCCCATGACAACAGCCACAGGCATCCGATAACAGACCCGGGAACGCACCTATGTCCGCAAACGTCGCCGCTCTGCTTTATCTCGCCGCCGGCGTTCTCTTCATTCTGGCGCTTAGAGGCCTGTCGAGCCCCGCGACGTCGCGCAAGGGCAACCTCTACGGCATGATCGGTATGACGATCGCCATCCTGACGACGCTCGGGCTTGCTGAGCCGACGGCGACGTCGTGGATCCTGATTGTGCTGGGCATCGGTATCGGCGGTTTCATCGGCGCCAAAACGGCACGCGAAATTCCGATGACGATGATGCCGGAACTCGTCGCGGCGTTTCACTCGCTCGTCGGTCTTGCAGCCGTGTTCGTCGCGGCAAGCGCGCTTTACGCGCCATCGGCGTTCGGCATTCTGGTCGATCCGGCGGCTCCCGATCTCGGAATCAAGGCCGGCAGTCTGCTAGAGATGTCGCTCGGCGTCGCGATTGGCGCCATCACGTTTACCGGCTCGGTCATTGCCTTCGCGAAGCTTTCGGGGCGGATGTCGGGCAAGCCCATCATGTTGCCTTTCCGGCATCTCATCAACGCGGGCCTCGGCATTCTGCTTATCCTGATGATCTACGCGTTCATCATGTCTGGGGGATCGGCTTGGCTGTTCTGGTTGATCGTCGCGCTGTCGCTGTTGATCGGCGTTCTCATCATCATTCCGATCGGCGGTGCAGACATGCCGGTCGTCGTCTCGATGTTGAACTCGTATTCCGGATGGGCGGCCGCGGGCATCGGCTTCACGCTCGGCAATGTGGCCTTGATCATCACCGGTGCGCTGGTTGGCTCGTCGGGTGCCATCCTGTCGTACATCATGTGCAAGGCGATGAACCGGCAGTTTTTGTCAGTCATCGCCGGCGGTTTCGGCGGGGAGACGGCGGCGGCAGGGGCTGCAGACGGTGGCGAGCAGAAACCCGTTAAGCTGGGCTCGGCGGAAGATGCCGCCTACGTTCTCAAAAATGCTTCGAAGGTCATCATCGTGCCTGGCTACGGCATGGCGGTCGCCCAGGCACAGCATGCGCTGCGCGAGATGGCGGATTCGCTGAAGAAGGCCGGTGTCGAGGTCAAATACGCCATTCACCCGGTAGCGGGTCGTATGCCGGGTCACATGAACGTGCTGCTGGCCGAGGCCAACGTGCCTTACGATGAGGTTTTCGAGCTCGAAGACATCAACAGCGAGTTCGCGCAGGCTGACGCCGTTTATGTCATCGGCGCCAACGACGTCGTCAATCCGGCGGCCGAAGAAGATAAAACGTCGCCGATCTACGGCATGCCGGTGCTTCAGGTCTGGAAAGCCGGAACGGTGTTTTTTAACAAGCGCTCGCTGGCGTCGGGCTATGCCGGTATCGACAACCCGGTCTTCTACCGCGACAACACCGTGATGGTGTTGGGCGATGCCAAGAAAATGACGGAAGAGATCGTTAAAGCGCTGGCTGCGGACTAGGACACGGGTCTGGCCATTGCGGCGTATCGGCAACAGGCGGTTGCCGATTGCGGCGGCTCGGGCCAGAACCGGGCCGGTCTGCTATAACCTGCAGCCAAGGGTGAGTTTGAGGGTTTTCCGTGTTGGCTCCTGTCGCGTCGGCGTCTTTCGAAAACGATATCGAGCACATCGAGATTATCGCGGCGACGCCGGTTACGAATTCGGCGCTGCTCGCCCGTAACCTGCAATTCATCTACGAACGGGCATCGAAAGCGCGTTTTGACGATTACGACGTCGTGGGCATCGCGCGGCAGGCGCCGCAGTTGATGTACCGTCTGTTCGATCTGCGCGTCGGGCTGCGCGATCACTTGGCGCATTACGAAATGCTCGGCCTCATGACGCCGGAGGTGACGCAAGGCTTTCGAGACGTCTTTCGTGTGCTCAGATATGTGTCCGACATGCTCGGCGAGATCACGACCGGGCATCCGCGTACGAACGAAAGCGGGTATCTGCTGCGCGGCTTCACCGGTACCGATAACAACACGCTCGTGAACTATGCCTTCTACCGCAGTGGCGCAGCCCACCATTTCCGGTCGGGTGATGTCGTGCTTGTGCGCGGTACGGCGCACAACAGCGCGGCCATCGCCCGGATCGGCGATGTCGACAGCCAGTTCAGCCATATCGGCGTCGTCTATATCGATCCCCAGGGCGACCATTGGATGGTCGAAAGCCTGATCGAGGATGGTGCGACCATCACTCCGCTGGCGAAGGCGCTCGACCATAACATCGTGCGGGCCGTGCTTTATCGTCATCACGACGCGGATCTTGCGGCGCGAGCGGCCAAATATATTTTCGACTACGTGGCGGCGTCGCACGCGAAGGGCGGCAAGCGCATCCTGTACGATTTCTCGATGCGGACCGACGATACGCGGAACCTGTTCTGTTCCAAGCTCGTCCGTCTGGCCTACGAGCAGGGCAGTTTCGGTACGTTCAAGCTGCCGACCTATCCGACGCACATCGCCCGCAAGAACAGGGATTTTCTGGACCGCGTTGGCGTTGCGACGGACCTGACGTTTGCGCCCGCCGACATCGACATGGAATCAGGGTTTGATCTCGTTGCCGAATGGCAGGACTATCGCGATACGGCCGGCATTCGCCTGCAAGACTTCACGATGGACAAGTTGTTCGAGTGGATGGAGAAGTACAACTATCGCTTCGAAGAGACGACGGCTATCAAGCTGGTTTCGCTATTGGGCCGCTTTTCATCACATTTCTCGGATGGGGCGAAAGA
>JAFECH010000148.1 GCA_018242255.1 Pseudomonadota bacterium
CAAAGCCCTTGCCGCCATCGCCGAGGCCGAAACCATCGTCGATTGGTCGGAAACCCCTTATCGGTCGCCGATCCTTGCCAGTATCGAGCAGACGCGCGCCGACATCGTACGCCAGGCGACCGTGCACAAGTGGCCCTTCGTCTACGAGCACCTGGATGACCGGCATATCGTCAGGCGCACCGTGCTCAAGCGCTGCATCTACGGCGTGGACAAGAACGCCATGGCGGTGGAATTGGCTAAAGTCGCGCTGTGGCTGCACACCTTCACGGTGGGCGCGCCGCTATCCTTCCTCGATCATCACCTCCGCTGTGGCAACAGCCTATTCGGCTACTGGATCAGGCCCGCGATCGACAAGCTCTCCGCATTGAGCGGCGAGCTTCTTCTTAACGAACCGATGCAGAAGGCCATGGCGCAAGCGCTGGCGATGCAGAAACTGGAGCGCGTCAACGATATCGACATCGCAGAAGTTACCCAGTCGAAGACCATCTTCGACGGCATCGAGCAGGAGACCCGCCCCCTCAACTGCTTCCTTCAAGTCCTGCTCGCTTTGTCATGGGTAAAGCACGATCACGACGGCGAATCCGCCATCAAGGCGTGGCTTGACGGACAATTCGGCGACCCGTTCGACATTGCGCGCGGCAAGCTTCGGCTTGGAAGTAAAGACTCGGGCCTTGGTTACGCCGATGCCCGTGACGTTTACGGACGGCTTCCGGCTTCAGTAAAAAAGGATGCCGACCGTTTCGTGGAGCTTCTCAGTTCCGCCCGCGACCTGATACGCGCGGAAGGGTTTCATAATTGGCAGGTTGCATTTCCTGGCGTGTGGGACAGTTGGAACAAAGCCGCTCTATCGGGAGGATTCGACGCCGTCATCGGCAATCCGCCGTATGTCCGCCAAGAACTCATCAAGCCGGTGAAGCCAGCACTCAAGATGGCTTTCCCAGAAACTTTCGACAGCTCCGCAGACCTCTATGTATACTTCTATGATCAGGGGCTGTCCCTGTTGAAACCGGGAGGGCGCCTTTCGTACACCGTTACCAACAAGTGGCTGCGCGGTGCCTACGGGGAAAAGCTGCGCGCTAAGCTTACCTCGTCGGCCTGGGTGGAATTCGTCGCCGACTTCGGTCACGCCAAGAAATTCTTCCCCGATGCGGATGTTTTCCCAACCGTGCTTGCCGTGAGAAAGCCGACGACAACGCAACCGCCTAAGTCCACCGATGTGGTGGTCATCCCGCGCGACGAGGTCCCGGAGAAGGGCCTGGAAACGGCAATCCTCAACCCTTCTTATTCCTTCCGCCTTCCGCGCGCGGCACTGACGTCCGAGAGTTGGGTGCTCGAGCGTGAGGAAGTCCTGAAACTGATGGACAAGATCCGGCGCGCGGCGACGCCGATGCGGGAATACCTGGGCGCGGAACCGCTCTACGGCCTCAAGACCGGTTTCAATGAGGCCTTCCTCATCGGCAAAGCCACCCGCGACGCGCTGGTGGCCGACGATCCGTCCTCCGAGGACCTTTTCGCACCCTACCTCCGCGGCGAAGACGTCAGCCGCTGGTCGTCAGCCAACAGCGGCCTCTTCATGATCATGATGAAGTCCAGCGAGAATTGGGCTTGGCCGTGGGCGGATGCCGAGAACGATGCGGATGCCGAAAAGATTTTCAAGGCGACCTATCCGGCGCTCCACCGCCACTTCAAGCGCTACGAGTCCTTCGTCGACCCAGACACCCGTAAGAAGAAAGGCCTTCGCCACCGAGAAGATCAAGGCCGCTTCTGGTGGGAGTTGCGGTCGTGCGCCTATTACGACGCGTTTGCCGCGAGCAAGATTATCTATCAAGTGATCCAGTACCATCCGCGCTACAGCCTGGACACGGAGGGTCGGGTCGGCAACGACAAGACTTTCATCCTCCCAACGGACGACCTGCTTCTATTGGCCATTCTCAATTCGCCGCTGATGTGGTGGTTCAACTGGCGCAACCTCGTACACCTGAAAGACGAGGCCTTATCGCCGATGGGCTACAAGATGAGCGAGATGCCGGTCGCATCGTTTTCGGCGGAAGCCGCCAAGGAAGTGACGACTGCGGTGAAATTCCTCATCAAGCTCACCGCTTCCGACCGTGCGCTGGCTTCTTCCCTTCTCGATTGGCTGCGCATCGAGTTCGCGGTAGAGAAGCCTAAGGCGTTGCTGGATGATCCGGCCGCACTCACCGTGGAGCAATTCGTCTCCGCCGTGAAGGACAGTCGCCCCAGGCCGCGAGAACTGTCGGCGAATGACGTTTCAAGGCTCAAGGTGGAATACGCCAAATCCATCGCACCCGCCGTGAAGGAGCGGAACAAGGCCGTGGCATTGGAAGCTAGGGTCTCGGACCTTGTGAATGCGGCCTACGGCCTGTCCCCCAAAGATGTCGAGCTGATGTGGGCGACAGCGCCGGTCCGCATGCCGATTCCGGCGCCGAAAAACGAGTGACTTGCCGACGCGCAGGCCAAGCTCAACCCTAACGCTAAGTGGAGATCTCGACCGGAATGCCAATGAGATTGGCAACGGGCGTGTAGATGTCCGTGGTCTGGTCTGGCGTCTTGATTGAGACAATCAAGGAATAGCGGGCCGTTTTCCCAAACCGCTCTTCCTTGGGGCGTGTTCTCCACCAGCCTATCGTCGGGTAAATGGCTATATGAGAACGGTTGGCTAAGTCCTGGGCCGTTCCTGTCCACACATTGGAGTGAATGGAACCCCGCGACGGTTGGTGCCCGCCGATGGTCCACCGCCCCGTTTCTCCAGCATGGTCCGCCTCATATTCTTCTTCCTGCTCGTAGGCATTGATGCGCTGTTTGAATTGGTCGGGCGTTTCTGTGGCGCGCATAACGGCAAATCGAAGCCCGTGCGAGCCGTAACCGTACTTCTTGTCCCATCCGCGCTCGCCCGGGCTTGGCTCAACGAAATAGGAGAGCGTTACGCGCATTTCCACTTCGGTACCTAGGGGCAGGCTCCGCAGGACATCCGCCGGCCATGGTAAAGCATGATGTTTGATTTCATTTGTTTTGACTGCCGAGCCCTCTTTGAGAAAGGGCTGAATTGAATCCTGTGCGATAAGCGTGAGGCTGTTATTGGCACTGCTGAAAAGCTCTTCCACATCAGGTGCGCCATAGCCAAAGGTGCGAAGCAGCCGGTTCGAATCCGAGAAGCCCTGAGCGTTCTTTGACCGCTCGATCATCGCGGGCGTCCAGCGGGCGCTGTGAACCAGCAGGCCGCGCAAGGTTTCGGGCGTGAAGGCCGGATACCGCGCAGCAAGTCGCGCCGCCAGATTGGCCGCCAATGCGGTTGCCCCACTCGTTTCCCCCATGGTCCGGAATGGCGGCTGTCCCGTGGCGAATTCATCGCTGGTGGTGAGCAGCATAAGTTCCGGAAGCTCCATCGGCGTGGCGCCAGGACCGCTCCGGCCGAGGTTGCCCGCTTCCATCACGATGTCCGGCTTGAAGGGCGGTCGGGAGGCCGACGTCCATGTGACTGAGGTTGTGCTGGAGGGAGCCAAATCCCCGCTCTCCGCCACCGGAATCCAACCAGGACTTACCGCCTGGTCGATCAGGACCTTTTCGGTATAGCCGCCGATGGTCAACGCATTCCAAGCCTGCGCCGGGTCCTGCACCGGCGTAACCTCGTTTGAGTTCGGATATGTGCCGTG
>JAFECH010000149.1 GCA_018242255.1 Pseudomonadota bacterium
GTGGTTGGGCCGGTATCGGTCTCGCCGCTGGTCTGACGAACCCGACCGACGGTCTTGGCGCCGTTGGTGGCTACGCTGGCCTCTCGGAGTACACGAACCTCGGTGGCTCGCTCACCGTGTTCTCGTTGCCATAGCGCTTCCTCCGTAAAGAATCGCTAAAAGCTACGAGCACTTTGGCCGGCGCGTCTCACGCGCCGGCCCGTTTATTTCGATAGCAGTCGTTTTGAAACCTTGGCGAACGTCGTTATTCGACACGCGATATTCTGAGCTTGGATCGCCTCAACAAAATCGACTTAACTCACGCGCACTTTCACAGATTGCGCCATACGTGAGCCATAGCTCGCACGGGTTTTGCCTTGCGCGAGATATTCATCGTGACGGCTGCCCTTGCGGCCTCTGCCTCTTCCTTAAATATCTCCGTCTGCATAATTTTGAAAATTGACGACACGACATGCCGCAATGAGATGGCTTCATCGTTCAGGGATCGCTGCCGTGAAGCAGAACTCGATCACTGCTCAGCCCACGGTTTGCGAAAAGCAGGATCCTCCCGCGCGGCTGAGGCCGGCGCGACTGCTCATCAGCTGATGGCGATGTTCGGTTCGGCTGGCGCTCGCTCGCGGAGGCTGAGCTCTACACGCGCGAGGCCGAGCGGAAGCGGATGGCCGAGCTCGGAATGAGTAAGCTTCTCTATGGCGTCGACGCCAGTCGAAGTGTCCCACTTTCACGCCTCGTTTCGACGGTGAGACAAACGAGTCAAAACACTCAATTAAATCAAATATAAAAAAATAACTGGCGCTCCCGTGCGCCGAGTTTTGAATCTCTTTCGAGCCCTTGCGAAGGACGAGCGGACTTTCTTATGCGGCTTCCGCTCGGGATCAAAAGCACGCTTATTTTGGCTATCAATTCATAGCCGCTCATCTTGCGAAAGCAGTCGCAAGTAGAACTGTTCCGATGTTCCGAAATGGACCCTAACAGTCGATGACGTAAATCAATGCTGGAGCCGCCGGCAAATCTTGATTCAATTACTTCCATCGTCGAATGCAATAGTCGCCAAGTTCGCCTGGAGGACGCCATGACCACTCGTCGCGAATTCATTGGATCTCTGCCTGCCGCCGGCGCCGCCTTCGCGGTTGCCGGCAATTTCATCTTTGAGGATAGCGGCGCTCGCGCAGAAGACACGCCGACGCCACTTGCAGAGCATTTTCATCCAAAGGGCAAGGCGCCATCAAAGCATACGATCGAGGTTCTAAAGGCAGCGCGTGCTGGTCTACCTTTCGATGACACGCGCGATTTCGACGAACAGAAGCGCGGTTTGATCGCGCCGATGACTGAGATGGTGATCAAGGCCGACGCGGGGCACGTCGCCTGGGACATGGCGAGTTTCCAATTTCTCGATCAGCAGGACGAATTCGACTCGATCCATCCGTCGTTGCATCGAATCTCAAAGCTCAACAATAACTACGGCCTCTACGAGGTCATCCCCGGCATCTATCAGATGCGCGGTTTCGATCTCTCCGATATTACCTTCGTGCGCGGTAAGACCGGATGGATCGTATTCGATCCGCTGGTGTCGAGCGAGACGGCGCGGGCGGCTTGGAAGCTCTTCCAGGCGCACAAAGGCGAAGGTTTGCCGATCTCGGCAATGATCTACTCGCACACTCACGGCGACCATTGGGGTGGAGTGCGAGGTATCCTTGACGAAGCGGACGTTCGCTCGGGCAAGGTCGAGGTAATCGCGCCGGGTGATTTCCTCGCCTTCACCGTCTCCGAAAACGTCTACGCCGGCAACGCGATGAACCGGCGGCTGTTCTACCAATACGGGTTACTGCTGCCGACTGCTCCTCACGGCTACGTTGGACAGGGACTCGGTCCCCGGGTCTCGGCAGGCGCGACAGGGCTCATCGCTCCCACTCGCTTTGTGCGCGAGCCGATCGATACCTTCGAGGTCGATGGCGTTGAGATGGTTTTCCACAATACGCCGAATACCGAGGCCCCCCGGGAAATGAACACCTACATCCCCAGCATGAAAGCGCTGTGGATGGCGGAGAACGTCACCGCGACGCTACACAACATCTACACCCTACGTGGGGCACAAGTACGCGACCCGCTCGCTTGGTCAAAATACATCGCCGATGCGCTCTACCGCTTCGGGCTCGAAGCGGAAGTGATGTTTATGTCGCATCACTGGCCGAGGTGGGGGAACGAACGCATTCAAGAGATTTTACGCGGGCAACGCGATCTCTACGCCAACGCGAACAATCAGGTTCTGCACCTCGCCAACCAAGGCGTGACGATCAACCAGATCCACAATGATTATAAGGTACCGAAGGGGCTGCAAGCGAAGTGGGACTGTCGCGGCTATCACGGATCGCCCGAGCACAATGCGCGCGGCGTCATACAGCGCTACCTCGGTTTTTGGGATTGCAACCCGGCGACGCTGATCCCGCTCTCGCCGGCGGATTCAGCGCCGCTCTATGTTGAAATGATGGGCGGTAGCGCCAAAATCATCGCTCGTGGGCGCGAGCTGCACGATGAGGGCAAATATCTTCTCGCTGTCGAAATCGTCAACAAGTTGGTTCAGGCCGAACCAGACAATGCTGAAGCGAAGGATTTGCTCGCCGATATTTTCGAGCAACTCGGCTACCAGCAGGAGAACCCAGGGCTTCGCAACAGCTTCCTCGCCGGGGCCTATGAGCTCCGCACAGGCATTCCGCAAGGCGAGATGGCGAGTTCGTCCAGCCCTGACGTTATCCGTGCAATGTCGACCGAACTCTTCCTAAATTTCCTTGGCATACGCATGGACAGCCGGAAGGCGGAGGGCTTGCGCTTCACTATCAACCTTATTACGCCGGACAACGGCGAGGAGTTCATCGTCGAACTCGAGAACGCCACGCTCACCAATATCGCCGGCTTTCAAGCAGCGAAGGCGGACCTGAAGCTGACCATCAATCGGAGCGATCTCGAGCTGACGATGATGGGGGCAAAGACCCTCGATGCCCAGATCGCGGATGGCACAGCAAAAGTTGACGGCGACGCCAGTATTCTAGCGAAGCTTGCTGCGACTATGGTTGATTTCGACCCGCGCTTCGAGATCATGCCGGGCACCCACGGCAAGGCTGAAGTCGTTGCGCACGCAGATGCGTATCAGGCGGTGCCGGAGAATGTGATCGCGGAGTAGCGCGATCGCGCGTGCGGGGCGCTGCGTGTCCTACCTATAATGCAATTTCGCCGTCGGTCTCGCAAGCATCGACGTCCGCTTCGGGCCATGCGGAGACGTAGCTTTGGTTGTCCTGGCGTCCGCTCCTAATCCGAAGGCGGCCATCAACGGAAGAGGGCAGTACTTGGCTCCGCATTCGGCTTAGACGTCTGCAATATGATGAAAACGAACTACCAAGCCGATGATCGTGGCGCGACCGGCTTTTGTAGAAATGCGGAAAACAATGCTCAGTGCGATGCAGACCATCGAGACGCTTACGCGTGCTCCAGTGAAGCCATTTGCCGATCGTTTGTCGGATGCGGAGCGGTCGAATGACACTCCCGCTTTCGCGGAGGGACAAATCGGCGAAAAAATTCAATAAATTCAGTGGCTAAAAAACTGACTGGCGCTCCCTACGGGAGTAGGCGCATCCTTTAATTTCAATA
>JAFECH010000014.1 GCA_018242255.1 Pseudomonadota bacterium
AAAATCCACGAGCGCAACGACTCCGGCGGAAGCAGGAACGATCATCCGCGGAAAGTAGACCTTGCTGATAACGTGCGCGCTCGTGATCAGGCTGTTCGATGCTTCGCTCAGCACGCTCGAAAACAAGAACCAGGGCAGCATCCCGGCGAATACAAGAATGGGATAGGGCGCGCCTCCGTCGCTCGGCAACTTTGCCAGCTTCCCGAAAACGACGGTGAAAACGATCATCGTCAAAAGCGGTCGAATGATCGCCCAAGCAATACCGATGACGGTCTGTTTGTATCGGACCGCGATATCGCGCCAGGCCAAAATGGCGAACAGCTCGCGATAATGCCAAAGGTCGGACCAATAGTTGCGCTCGGCGCGCCCCGCTTCAAGGACGAGCAAACGCGGCATGCGATCGAGTGGCGAAATGGGCTGTCTCTTTAAGTTCGTGTGAATGCGAACGCACGCATCGAAGCGCGACGGTGGGACAAAGCGGCGATGAATTCGGGATGTGAAAGGGAAAATCTACCGAACTGCAGGTGAATCGCGTCACCCAACAGAGAAAAGTGGCACCGATACTTTAGATCGCTTGGACGCGAAGCCAGTCGGTAAATTCACTTGTGCCGACGGTCGCGCCGAGCGTCAACGACTTTTTTAACCAATTTACCAATTGCCACAGCTACCGTGCAGCGCCTCGATTCCAAATATCGATAGAGCGTTTGAAGCGCTGCTACGGGACAAACGCCGACTTGCTATGCCCGGCATTTACCAAGCCCACGTGTCGAGCCTCGTAAAACAAATACATACAATACATACTATCAGCAGACGTTTTAGCCGAATGCCTTCCGACCCAGCGGGCTTTTCATTTTTTGTTTTGGGTCAAAAAATTCGTCGAACAAAAATGCAAGCGCGCTTGTCATTGAAACGCTTTGTAACCAGTGCGCGGTCTTTGTCGAAACGCTTAGAAATGGTCCATCAACTTTGTTTGAAATTTGGTCCACGCAAGAGGATTTATCTGTTTAAAGCTGAAGAGACAGCGTCGAATTTTCTCATAATTTGTTCGTGAATTGAGTATTTCTTTCAACGGGGGACGCCTCGATCGTGGTTGGCGAAACGCATACTCACGATATTGCAGTTGCTGCGCGGCAATTGCGCAAGACACGTCTATTGCGACAGCAGAAAAAACCCGCAATGGGATTTCACGGGAACGACTTGCCAGTCTTTCTCGGCAATCCAACGCGTCTTCCGGACCTTACCGAAGAGCCGGAGCCCGAACTCGATTTCCGTGCGAAGTTTACTCGACTCTATGCCCAATCAATCACGGCGCTGGCGCCACACGCCGAAGCGATCAAAGCTCGATTAGTCGCGCTTCACGCGCAGCTTAACAACCTTCCCGGTCTTTTGCAGAAGCAAAGCGTCAAAGAGCAAATTTCAGTTTTTACCCTCGCCGCGTTCCTCGCACCGCTCGCGCTTCTTTCGACGCTCGACCGCCCACAACCGCCAGTCAAGAGTGCCGGTGCAGCAGCGCCTGAACCCCCGCCGCCTGTATTCGCGCTCGATCAACGACTCGCGTTTGCGCAGAACCTTCGCGATCGATTGCTCTCCAACGCCATCGCTCTTGCCATGAAGGCGCCGCCCCCTCTCTCGCCTTTGCTCAAAAGCAGCGACGTAGGGCAAACTCCAAACGAGAATGAGCAGTCGGAAGCGCCACGGCCAACTGAGGCTGATGACGATCAGGACGTCAGCGGGATGTCGGTTCAGCAAATCACCCACGACGACGGACCGATGTGGAGTTTCCCGTTCAAGAGTGGCGCATATGTTGTTGGTGAGCTGCCGCGGTCGCCTGAAAGCTCGTTTCGTGCCGAACTCGCCATGTCGGATGTCATGATCGACGCAAGTGGAAGAGCAAACGTGGCCGACAATGAGGATGCGGCGACCGCTCCCGTACCGAAGATCAAACAGAACAAACTCGCCAAGCGGAAGAAGGTCGTAGCGCAGAAGCGGCGACCGCCCCAAAGCAATCAGATGACGGCAGCAGCGGCGCCTCAGCCGACTGGTATTCCGGGGGAACCCAACCTGCCGCCGCCACCCATTCTGTTTTTCCTGGGAGCCCCGCCGCCGCAGTCGGCGCAACCGGTGCAGCCGCCGCCGACCGCAGCGCCTGCGCCAGCGGCGGCTAAAGCACCGCCGCCAATCGCTCCTCCGGCAAGCAAGCCCTGGGCGCCGAATTCGCTTTCTGACGTCTTTAAGGACGCTTACTGATCCGCACGAAGCCGGCCGCTGGGCTTATGCTTATCCAACCTCGACTTGGCTGATTTGCAGTACGGGCGCGAGATCTGTGTAGTTTGGAATGTCCGCAAGGATTTCTTTGGCGTGGGGGCCGAAGCCAGCCTGAAACGCCTCTACCGAGTCGCAAAAGATGTGGCACATGCCGATGTATGTCGGCGGCGTTCCAGGTGCCGCGCCGGCTATGCCTTTATCGACCGTATAATATTTGCAAGAATCGCCCATCTTCTCTTTCACCATCGGCATATGCTTTTCACGATAATAATCGTGATCAAACCGGGCATTTGGCGTGTTCGGATACATGACGCTGACTTTGATCAAGGGGCGTTCCTTTCTTTTTTGTCTCTGCCTTCAGGTACGCGGCACCACACCACGACCACGCTTTATCATATTTATTTTGCGAGCGATCTACGAACGGCCGGTGTCACTTCGCTCCCCAGGAGCTCTATAGATTTGCGCATCGCAGCGAATTCCGCCGAAGCAGAACTCATTTGAAATGTAAAACGGTTGACGCCGCCGAGCGCCACACTCGCCTCGAGGATCTTTGTCGCGACGGTGGCGGGATCGCCAATCAGAAACGAGCCGCCCGGTCCACACATAACCTCGAACTGTGCGCGCGAAACGGGCGACCAACCTCTCTCTCGGCCGATGTCGGTGAACATTCTAGCCCAGCCTGGGAAAAAGATATCTTTGGCTTGGGTCGGCGTCTCGGCAACAAAGCCCATAGCGTGGACGCCAACACGCATATGTTCCGGCGGATGACCAGCGCGAGCGTAAGCTTGGCGGTAAAGATCGACGAGTGGGCGAAATCGTCGGAACTCACCGCCAATGATGGCGACCATTAATGGCAGACCGAGTTCACCGGCGCGGGCAAAGGATTTTGGAGTTCCCCCCACGCCGATCCACACCGGCAACACATCCTGATAGGGCCGTGGATAGATGCCCTGACCGGAAAGGGCCGGGCGAAACTTCCCCGACCAGTTAACATTTGTGCTTTCCCGTATCTTCAGGAGAAGTTCGGTCTTCTCCACAAAAAGCGCGTCGTAGTCTTCAAAGCGCATCCCGAACAACGGGTAAGCTTCGCCGAAAGATCCGCGGCCAATAACAAGTTCGGCACGTCCTTTCGAAATCAGATCAAGCGTCGCGAATTCCTGAAAAACGCGAACGGGGTCCGCGGCGCTCAAAACGGTTACCGCGCTCGTTAAGCGTATCGTTTTGGTACGAACGGCGGCTGCCGCTAGTATGATTGCGGGAGCGGAATCGAGAAATTCGGGACGGTGGTGCTCGCCGACGCCGAAGACATCGAGGCCGGCGCGATCTGCGACTTCGATTTCGTCCAATAAGTTCGCCAATCGGTCAGCCGGAGACAACGTCTCGGCCGTCGCAGCTCCTGGCATGATAGCTGCAAAACTGTCTACGCCAATTTCCATTCAGGTTCTCTCGGATCGAGTGTTTGCGGAATGCCGTGGCGGATTTCAACGACCGATGACGTCGAGATTCCCGCCATGGGACAGATTCGATGCGATATTAACCACTGGTTTACGTTGTTCTTGATGGAGCGAGGCACGCGTTTTAGTCGCATCAATCTGTATTTGAGTAGGAGAGGCCCATGCAATTCGTGGTCGATTGTTTCATTGTCGTTTGGCACTGCGTGGGCGGTGGTCCAAGCGATCCGGGTGGTCCGCACCCTGCTCCGGAAATCAATGCCGCCAGTAGTGTCGCAGCGATTGCGCTTCTGCTCAGCGTCGGCGCCATCATCTATCGCCGCATGCAACAAAATCAGTAACGAAAATCAGGTAGCGTCAGCCATCGCATGGCAGGCATACATCGCATGTTGTTGAAAGCTACCTCTCACCTCCCCTGGCCCTCGGCACGAATTGTATCGACGATGGCGCTAGTCATCGTCGAATTACTGA
This sequence comes from Pseudomonadota bacterium, assembly GCA_018242255.1. Classification (GTDB taxonomy): domain Bacteria; phylum Pseudomonadota; class Alphaproteobacteria; order Rhizobiales; family Hyphomicrobiaceae; genus Hyphomicrobium_B. The sequence goes on from JAFECH010000014.1 coordinate 4,188, forward strand.
CGATCCGTCTCTTTGCGCCACTTCCAAATGTCTGGGATATTTGGCCGGTCGTTGGGGTTGTCCAAGCCGTTCCGAAGATACTTCTTCTATCGGCCGCCATTTTTGTGGTTGTCGGCTGGTCAAAGCGCGGCAGGATTCTTGCGAGCTTCCATCGAGAAGCAGATCCGGTGCAAATCTCGGCGACTGCCGCCATCAGCGCAGCTGCGATGTTTGCGGCTCTCATTGTGCGCGGTCTACTTGCCCAAGCTCCCGCGGGGGCCGATGATCCTCTCGCTTATCTCTATTCGGCGTTGTTCCTCTCGGCGATAACGTCGCTCGTGCTCGTCGCCGCGCCGCCGGCGTTTTGGCGCGAGATTGCGACGTTTTGCAGACCGGAACTGACGTTGGCGCTCGGACTAGGCGTCCTGGGATATGTCACCGGCTCGACGCTCGACAGAGAACGAGGCAGTCTTCTATCGGAAGACAGTTGGGCCGAGCTTTCGGACGCCACTTTGCAACTGTCATACTGGATCCTCAAGCATTTCGATCCCAACGCGTTCATGGATCCGGTTACGCGTATTCTCGGCGCGGGCGATTTTAGCGTACGGATCTTTGCCGCCTGCTCCGGCTATGAAGGCATGATGCTGATTGCTGTCTTTGTTGTCGGATATATCCTCATTTTCCGCCGCTCACTGAAGTTTCCCAACATCCTGGTGCTGTTCCCACTGGCCATGGGGGCAATCTGGCTTCTCAACAGCCTGCGGATTGCGCTGCTGGTCTTCATCGGGGCCAACTTTTCTCCGGATATCGCGCTCGGAGGATTTCACTCCCAGTTCGGGTGGATCAGCTTTTTGCTGATTGCGATCACGATCATGACGGCCGCTCAGAAGTTCGCCTTTTTCGGCAAGGGTTCGCCGGTCATGGCGGCGGCAGCGTCGGAGCCGGCAAAGTCGGCAAGCGCGGGTCAAGCGGACGACGTCAACCCCGCGCTCATCTATCTTGCGCCATTTATCGCGTTGATGGCCGGGCAAATCATGACGCGCATTGCGGCGCCTCACGATTATTTGCTTTATCCAATCAAAGTCGTTGCGGTGTTTGCAGCCCTGTATGCCTTCCGGGACAGCTATAAGCGGCTGTTCGGTGCGCCGGGTGCCATCTCGGTTCTGATCGGCGGGATCGCGGGCGTGCTGTGGATTGCGACAGATCCTGGCGCTGGCAGCCATACGCCGCTGGAACATTCACTCTCCGAATTCTCGCCGATTGCATTAGGTCTCTGGCTCGCGTTCCGGGGCGTCGGCACTATCATCATGGTTCCGATTGCGGAGGAGCTGGCCTTTCGGGGGTATCTCTATCGCGTCCTGCAAGGCGCGAAATTCGAGACAGTCGATTTTCGCGCGTTCGGACTTGTTGCACTCATCGTCTCTTCGAGCTTGTTTGGCCTGATGCACGACCGATGGCTTGCGGCGGCCTTAGCGGGAGCGCTTTATGCGCTGTTGATGGTCCGAAGCGGCCGGATCAGCGACGCGATCGCGGCCCATATGACGACCAACGCCGTCATTTTCGCGTGGGCGGTCGTTGCCGGACAGTGGTCGCTTCTTTGAGATGACCTTTCGAGGCGGCTGCGCCTGTGTCAGGCCGCCACCTTCGAGAAGATCATGTCGAGCTGTGTTTCGAACAATTCGCCAATGTTGACCGGGTGTGCCCGATCAAGGAACTTGTTGATGACGATGCCGGCCCAGACCGGAGCCAACAGCAGGTGCGGATTTTTGACAAGGCGATCGTCCTTGAGTTCGCCCGACTTCCGCGCCGCCATCGCCAAGCGCTTCACCTTTAGAAGAAGCGGCTCGATGACGTCGCGACGGTAGATTTCCGCGATAGCCGGAAAACGCGCACCTTCAGTGATGACGACGCGAGCGATGTCCGCGCGGCTCTTCTTTTCTATTTGGTGGATCGAAACGACGAGCGTGCGCCGCAGAAAATCTTCGACACTCTCGTTCGGCGCCCGCTTGGCGTCGTCAGTGTCGATGTGCGCATTGACAATTTCCTGCTGAACCACCGCAGAGAACAACGCTTCTTTAGCGATGAAGTAGCGGTAGATCAGGCCTTTTGCGACGCCTGCGCGTTTCGCTACGGTCTCGATGGTGGTGTTCGCGAACCCCTTTTCCAGAAACTCAGCCAACGCAGCATCGACGATCGACTGTCTCGTCATAGCGGTCTTTTCCGGGCTGGCTCCCCGCCGTCGGATGACTGGAGGATCATTCCGGACGAGGTTAGTGACGGCGGATTGTGTACTTTTTGGCATGTCGCCTCACTTCATGAATCGGCTTACGCGGCCACGCACTCGATTTTGGATGGGTACCTATGCGCTCGACGCATTGTCAGCGTAAAGCGTTTGACTTGACAAAAGTGACCGCAAAGTCATTTATACCTATCCGAGGGCAATGTTCAAGATCGAAATTCGTTAGCGCTCGTTTTGTTTGCCTCCTACAGGATGTGCGATGGCCTTCCCGGCTCTACAGCAGTGGGTTTTTTCGTTTAAGACGACGATCGCCGCCTTATTGGCGCTGCTGATCGCTTTGTGGATTCCGCTGCCCAATCCCTACTGGTCGATAGCAACGGTCTATATCGCCTCCAATCCGCTATCGGGCGCGACGAGGTCCAAAGCCATTTTCCGCGTCATCGGCACGCTGCTGGGTGCATCGGCCGCCATTGCGATGGTTCCCAATCTCGCCAACGAGCCGATCCTGCTGGTCATCGCTCTGGCCCTGTGGTCCGCGGGCTGTCTTTACATAGCGATGCTCGACCGAACGCCACGTAGCTATGTCTTTATGCTTGCTGGCTACACCGCTGCGTTGATCGGCTTTCCGACGGTGGATGTTCCGGGCACGATTTTTGACGTGGCGCTGGCCCGAACCGAAGAGATCATCGTCGGGATTCTATGTGCTGCCGTTGTATCAAGCATCATCCTGCCGCGCCCCGTTGCGCCTGTGATCGCGCAGCGGCTCAAAGCTTGGCTTGCCAACGCCGACATGAGCGCCCGAGATGCGCTGCAGTTGCGGACCGGGGCCGAACCGGACGGGCACCGACTGAAGCTCGCGGGCGACACAGGCGAAATCGAAAATCTGAGTACGCATCTCATTTATGACGCCGGCGGTCACCCGGAATTTATTCGGCTTATCCGCGATGTCCGGCCGCGAATGCTGATGCTTATTCCCATTCTGTCCTCGATAGCCGACAGGCTTCACGAGCTCTCCTTGCTCGGTGGACCCTCGCGCGCTGCGCAGCAACTCGTCGATCGAATGGACAAATGGCTCAATGCCGGCGGGACCGATGCCGAGGAACTTAATCGTTTGAGAAGCGACATCGACGCCTATGTTGACTCAAGCGGCGTTCATCGCAGCTGGCACGACTTGGTGGAACTCAGCCTTCTTATCCGGTTAGGCGACCTTGCCGCGATCCGAACCGATTGCCTCGAGATTCTTAAAATTATCGAGCAAGCACCCGATCATATATCGAAGCCATACGTCTATCCTATCGCTGAGCGAGCTGCGCTGGTCCACCATTACGACCACGGGCTGGCGATGCTGTCAGCAATCGTCAGCTTTGCGACCATTTCCATCTGCTGCACGTTTTGGATAGCTCTGTCCTGGCCGGAGGGCGGCTACGCGGTGTTGATGGCTGCCGTCGCGGGGAATTTATTCTCGGCGCAGGACAACCCTGTTCCGTCGATCGTCATGTTCGCGAAATGCTCCGTCGTGTCCATCGGCATCGCGGCGCTGTACGTGTTCGGCATCCTTCCCCACGTTCACAACTTCGAAACGCTGGCGCTTGTGCTGACCCCTGCGCTTGTCTTTTTCGGGTTGTGCATATCGAAACCCGAAACGCTATTCATGGGGCTTGCTTTGGCGATCTGCGTGGTGGCGATGATGGGCCTGCAGGTGACTTTCGCGGTAGACACCTCAATGTTCTGGAACAGCAGCATCGCCACTTCCGTTGGTGTCATTCTTGCCGCGACGACGGCTTCAATGCTGCGCACGCTCGGGGCCGAATGGAGCATCCGCCGACTCGCTGTCGCCAATAAAGAGACGTTGGCGGAAATCGCAGATGCTCAGACTGCACGCGACGAAGCGCGGTTAACAGGCGTCATGCTCGACCGCCTTGTACTTCTTGCGCCACGCGCCAAAGCTGCCGGGCACAGGATCCCTGGCGCGATCGCCGAGTTGCGTGAAGGTTTCAATATTCTTGATCTCCGGCGGTCGCGGATCGGTCTCACGCCGTACTCCCGGCGACGTATCGATGCCGTGCTGCTCATGCTGAAGCGCTATTATGAAGACAAGTCCACAATGCCGGCGCCAGACCTGCTTCTCGCCGCTGTCAATCGTGCGCTCGCGGTCGTCCGGAACGAGCACGGCGCTTCGGCGCGGACAGGATTGCTCGGGCTTGTCGGCCTGAGACGCAGCCTCTTTCCGGAGCGTTCACCACCTCATCTGCCGCACGCACCGGTTTTGCTGGAGGCGGCACAATGAACGAGGAAATTAGTCTGTTCGGCATCTTCGTGCCGTCTATTCTTGCGTGCTCAGTTCTTTCGTATGCGGCGATGGTAGCAATCGCGCGCCTACTCCGCGCCGTCGGCGCATATCAATACATATGGCACAGGTCGCTCTTTAATCTTTCGATGTTCGTTTGCATTCTCTGCGCGACTGTCCTCGTCCTCTTTCAGGCCCAGTCATGAACGCCCAAATCAAAATATTCATACGCTATGGAACGACGCTCGCATTCGTCGGGGCGGCCGTGTTCGCCGGCTGGCTGCTTTGGGCTCATTATGAGCTTGAGCCTTGGACACGCGATGGACGCGTTCGCGCCGACATCGTCGAGATCGCGCCTGACGTTTCGGGGCTCGTAACAAAGGTAATGGTTCGGGATAACCAGATCGTCCACAAGGGCGATGTTCTGTTTCAGATCGACCGCGACCGCTATGTTCTTGCGCTGAGGCAGGCTGAAGCCGATGTCGAAGGCCGCAAAGCTGCGCTCGAAGTCGCGCAAAAGGATCTGGTGCGATACAAGAATTTGACGAACCTCTCGGTCTCCGACCAAAAAGTTGAACAAGTGATCGCGACGGCGACGCAGGCCGAGGCTGATTTGCATCGTGCAGAAGCTGACCGCGACCTGGCAAAGCTCAATCTGGAACGCTCCGAAGTCCGCGCGTCCGTCAACGGTCCGATAACGAACTTCGATCTCCAGCCCGGCAACTACGTCACGGCAGGAAAAGGTGTTGCGGCGCTGATCGACAACGATTCTCTTCGCGTCGAGGGATACTTCGAGGAAACCAAGTTGCCGCTGATCCAAGTCGGCGACAAAGCCGTCGTGCATTTAATGGGCGAAGACAAGCCCATTCTCGGCCATGTCCAGAGCATCGCCGGCGGTATCGAAGATCGAGACAGAACAGCTGGCTCGAACTTGCTGGCCGACGTCAACCCGACATTCAGCTGGGTTCGCTTGGCGCAGCGTATTCCCGTGCGCATTGCACTCGACCACGTCCCGGAAGGCGTCCGACTGGTCGCTGGACGGACGTCGACGGTGGTAATCACACCCAGCGACGTCATGCATCCTCACAATACCGCACAAAAATAGGCCCATAGCTTTAGCGACCGACGTCGTTTTCCCTTCATCGAGATCAATATATCATTGTGATACCGTGCAACCGGGCCATCGCATCTCGATAGGAGGGTCACAATGAGCGGCAGCGATCATATTGCATCCGATTTAATCGGACTTTTACGGCGTGCAAAGCTCTCCCGTCGCCGCTTCATGACGACATCCGCCGCCGCCGCCGCGGGATACACGCTCGCAGCCGGACCAGTCAGTGCCGAGTCGATTATCACAGACGCTAAAGGCCTCGATGCGGGTGCAGTCGAGATCGGGACTTCGGACGGCACAATGCCGGCCTATTTCGCCAAGCCAGCGAGTGTCAAGAATCCGCCGGTCATACTTGTCGCGATGGAAGTCTTCGGACTGCACGAATACATCAAAGATGTCGTCCGCCGGCTGGCGAAGCTCGGCGCCTTCGCGATCGCGCCCGACTATTATTTCCGATTGGGCGATCTCGCGAAAATCAGCGACATCCAGACGTTGATCCCGCTCGTCAATTCAAAGCCCGACGCACAGCTGATTTCCGATCTCGATGCGACGGTCAGTTGGGCGAAGAGCCAAGGCGGCGACACTTCGCGTCTCGGTATCGTCGGCTTCTGCCGTGGCGGACGAACGGTCTGGGTATACTGCGCGACGAACCCTAACGTTAAAGCCGGGGTCGCTTTCTATGGCTCCCTGGTCGATCCGGCCGCGCAGAAAGCGATCTGGCCAAAGAGCCCGATCGAACTCGCCTCGGAAATGAAAGCTCCTGTGCTCGGGCTTTACGGGGGTGCCGACCAGGGCATTCCGGCCGAGCAAGTCGAAACGATGAAGGCCGCGCTAGCCGTTGCCGGAAAGATGGCAGAGTTCAAGATCTATCCCGGCGCGCCGCATGGCTTTCATGCCGATTACCGCCCGAGCTATACGCCCGCTGCCGCCGAGGATGCATGGAAACAGATGATGTCCTGGTTCAAGCGGTGGGCCGTTCTGAGCTGACGACGGCAGTTTGATGTCGGCTGCGGATCTTGCACTGATCGTACGCTTGAATGATGCTGGACGTTTCGCCCAACACACTGGATACAATTCAATCTGAGCGCCGACCTCATTAACGCGGAGCATAAAAGAGGCCATACAATTGGCAGCCACAGTCAGGCAAATACGGCCGATCGCCGTTTATGGCCGGGTGCAAATTTGACGCTGCTGGCGTTGATATCGGTCAATTTGAGCAACTGGGCTGCGCTTTAAAGGTCCGAGGCAATTTTCCGGGGAAAGATCAAAGGAATGGCGCCAGAAGCCGCCGTCGCTGAGCAAGAGACGCGCCACTCGGCGCGGCCGGCGCGCTTAAAGACGCCCGACCCTCGGAAAAGCGCGATTCTGCAGATTGCAGCCTCGTTGTTTTGGGTACCTCAGGCCGCTCTTATCGCCATGACCATCGGCAATGTCGCGAGCGGAGATGCATCAACCAGTAGCGCGTGGGCAGCTTTCGGCGTGCTCGCGATTGGAATTCTGAGGGCCATACTCGATAGTCTCGGAAGCCGTATCGCCTTTCGAGAGGGGCGCCGCGTGGCAAGCGGCCTGAGGCAACAGGCCGTCAGGGCACTCGCCGGACGTTCGCCGCTCGATATCGAGCGGCCTGAAGCAGGAAAAGCAGCGAGCGTTATCGCCGAGCAGGCTGAGATGATCGTGCCGTATGTCGCGCGCTTTGAAAATGCGAAGCTGCGCGCTGTGATCGTTCCTATCGTGCTGTTGGCCGTCGTCTTATGGCTGTCGTGGGCGGCTGCTGTCGTTCTGCTCGTCGCGGCGCCGCTCATTCCAATCTTCATGGCGCTGATCGGGTGGCGCGCGCAGGAAGCGAGCGAAGCGCAACTTGCGAAAACCGGCGATATGAACGCCTTCCTCCTCGACAGATTGCGCGGCATTACTACGATCCGCGCGCTCGGAGCCGTAGACGCGACTGCGAAACGGCTGCGTGCCAATGCCGAGGACCTGCGTACGCGAACCATGACCGTGTTGCGCATCGCCTTTTTGTCTTCAGCCGTGCTTGAACTGTTTGCTGCGCTCGGCGTAGCAATGGTTGCCGTTTACATCGGCTTTTATCTGCTCGGGCAACTGAACTTCGGCACATGGGGTGCGCACCTCGGCCTCGGAGAAGGCCTCTTCATTCTGCTTCTTGCACCGGCCTTTTTTGAGCCACTTCGCGATCTGTCCGCTGTTTGGCACGATCGCGCCGCGGGGCGCGCCGCGATCGACGAACTTGACCGACTGTCGGTATCGGGCCGCACGATTCCTGGTTCGTCCGCCCCGTCGGCGGCCGTGACGGTAGTTGCCTCAAGCGCCGCCGCCGTCAGGATCGAAGAACTGTCATTTCGGTACGGCGACGATGACGGATTAGTATTCGAGCGCTTCGACTTGTCCATCTCACCGGGGGAACACATCGCGCTCCTCGGCTCGAGCGGCGCCGGAAAGTCGACGCTTCTCGCACTGATCGCCGGACTCGCGCGTCCGGCAGCGGGGACGATATCGATCGACGGCCGATATCTTACCGACGAAACCGTGGGTGCCTTGCGCGCCGATATGGCCTGGATCGGTCAGCGTCCGCACATCTTCGCCGGCACACTCGCAAGCAATGTTTTGCTCGGCCGGAAGATCTATACGCCTCACATTGCCGATGCGTTGCAATTCGCCAAGCTCAGCGCGCTCGCCGACGCGCGCGGCGCACACGTGATCGGAGAGAACGGCATTGGTCTTTCCGGCGGCGAAGCACTCCGGCTTGCTATTGCCCGCATCGCCGCTTGCCCTAATGCCAGGATCATCCTTGCCGACGAGCCGACCGCGCACCTCGACGCTGAAACAGCGAACGACATAGGGGACAGTCTGCTCGCACTTGGGCGCGGCAAGACGATGATCGTCGCTACCCATGACCTAACATTGGCGAGACGCATGGGCCGCATCGTGCGCCTGGGTAGCCGGTCGCTGGAGAGAGCGGCATGAGCAGGGTTTCGCGCGATCTCGCACCGATACTTTCGCTTTTCTGGCGCGGACCTCGCGGCAAGCTGCTGTGCGGCTTAAGCCTCAGCGCCGCGACTACGTTATGTGGTCTAGCACTGCTTGGCGTCTCGGGCTGGTTCATCACGGCAACAGCGATTGCCGGACTGAGTGTGGCGACCGCTTTGGCCTTCGATGTTTTTTCACCGTCGGCCGGCATACGGTTCTTCGCATTGGCGCGGACGGCGAGCCGATACGGCGAACGTCTCGTTACACACGACGCTACGCTCAGTGTTCTGGCAGAACTTCGCGAACGGCTTTTTCGCGGTTCGGCGGCAATGCGTGAGGCCGAGAAGTTGCGCATGCGTCCTGCAGCGCTTTTGTTTCGTTTGACTCAGGACATCGATGCGCTCGACTCACTTTATCTGCGCGTGATCGTTCCCGCCGGGGCTGCGGTCGCAGCTGCATTGGCCATTGGCTTCTGTTTCGGAGCAATCCTCCCGGCCGCGGGACTTGCTTTCTCCGTCTTTCTTGCCATTGCCGGGCTCGGCATTCCTCTGATCGCGGCGCGCGTGGCCGAAAGCCCCGCGCAACGGCGAGTTCTCGCGCTTGAAGCGTTACGATCCCGCGTTATCGATTTGGTCTCGGGACAAACTGACCTCGTGATGTCGGGGCGGATCGATGCTCAACGCCGGACCATCGCCGAAGCAGATCGGAAGCTTTCGGATGCCGACAGCGAGCTTAATCTCGCCGATGTCGCATCGGGTGCGGCGCTCGGTATCGTCAGCGCCATCCTCATCGCCTCGGCGCTTTTTGTCACGCTTCTGCTCGCGCGACACGACGACATCAGCGCTCCGATTATGGCGCTCGCGGTCCTCGTCACGATCGCGGCCGTCGAGCCGTTTGCCGCCTTGCGTCGAGGCGCCGTCGAACTTGGACGCACCTTCGTTGCTGCGCGACGTGTCGCAGTCCGGCTCGAACCGCCCCCGCACGCTTCGTTGGCGTCACCTTCGCCCGGCACGGCGTGCGCACTGGACGCGGTCTCGGTCTATTATGGGCATGCGGATCGGCCCGCACTCCAAAATGTTGCCCTGTCACTCCGGGATGGCGAACGTGTTGCGCTGATCGGGAGCAGCGGCTCTGGAAAGTCGACTTTGATATTCGTCATAGCGGGCGAACTCTCTCCCGATCACGGTGCCGTTCGAAGTGTTCCCGCGACGCTTCTCACGCAACGTACCGAGCTTTTCACCGACACCCTTCGCGACAATCTTCGACTTGCCAATGCCACTGCCAGCGATGATCGCCTGAGACACGCCATGATGTCCGCCGGACTGAAGTCCTATCTCGACGCTCTTCCGAACGGCCTCGACACGCGCCTCGGCGAGAACGGTCTCGGCCTTTCCGGCGGCGAGGGACGCCGCTTGGCACTGGCCCGACTTTTTCTTCGGGAAACGCCGCTTTGGCTCTTGGACGAACCGACCGAAGGCCTCGATGACGCGACAGCGCGTGACGTTCTCGAGCGGCTCACGGCAAATGCCGCACAACGCACACTGCTCGTTGCGACCCATATCCGCAGGGAGGCCGAAATCGCAGATCGTATTATTGCAATGAAGGACGGGGGCGTGATCGCTCAAGCATCGCGCGGAGATTCTCAATTCGAAACCCTGCTCTCAACTCTTAGACAGGACTGACGACAATCATTCGGCGGCGTTCTTCGGCGCCGTCATTTCGGAAGGAGGCCGACCGGGAGTCGGGAAAGCAGAATGGAACTTGACATAGTGGCGCTCTCGCGCCTGCAATTTGCGACGACGGCGCTTTATCACTTCTTGTTCGTCCCATTGACGCTCGGACTCTCGATCATCGTCGCGATCATGGAGACGGTCTATGTGATGACCGGCCGCCAGATCTGGCGACAGATGACGAAGTTCTGGGGCACGCTGTTCGGCATAAACTTCGTGGTTGGTGTCGCGACCGGGCTTGTTATGGAATTCCAGTTCGGAATGAACTGGAGCTATTACAGCCACTACGTAGGTGATATTTTCGGCGCGCCTCTCGCGATCGAGGGCCTGATGGCCTTCTTCCTCGAAGCGACGTTTGTCGGTCTCTTCTTCTTCGGTTGGGACCGAATGTCGAAGGTTGGCCATCTCGTCGCCACGTGGTGCGTTGCTGCCGGATCGAATTTCTCTGCGCTTTGGATTTTGATTGCAAACGGATGGATGCAGAATCCAGTCGGAGCGGCATTCAATCCTCAGACGATGCGTATGGAAGTAACCGACTTCTTCGATGTCGTCTTCAATCCGGTGGCGCAAGCCAAATTCGTGCATACGGTCTCGGCCGGCTACGTGACGGCCTCCGTGTTCGTACTCGGAGTGTCAGCCTGGTACCTGTACAATAAACGCCATGTTGCGCTAGCCAAGCGATCCATGACGGTCGCTGCTTCGTTCGGACTGGCAGCGGCACTTTCGGTTGTCGTCCTTGGCGACGAAAGCGGCTACCTTTCGAGCGAGCATCAGAAAATGAAGCTCGCAGCCATTGAGGCGATGTGGGAAACCGAGCCTGCGCCTGCAGCCTTCACACTGTTCGGCTTCCCTGATCAAAAAACCCGTGAGACCCATTTCGCCGTGCGTGTCCCGTGGGTCATGGGTCTGATCGGCACCCGCTCTCTAACAACGCCGATTCCGGGCATCGACGCACTTGTCGACAGCGCAAAAACGCGGATCCGCAACGGGATCTCAGCCTACGACGCGGTTCAGCAAATACGGGCTGCGGGCGATCCGCCCAAGATCCCCCAAGCAGCGCGCGATGCGCTCGAGAAGAATGGTAACGATCTCGGATATGCGCTTCTGCTTAAGCGCTATGTAGACGATCCGCGCAAAGCAACGGATGAACAGATCACGCAAGCAGCTCTCGATACGATCCCGAACGTACCGACCCTATTCTGGTCGTTCCGCGTCATGGTCGGTCTCGGCTTCTTCTTCATCGCGTTGATGGCAACGTTCTTCTACCTATCGGCGCGCAGACGGCTTGATCATTATCCTTGGCTGCTTCGCGTTGCCACCTTCGCCATTCCATTACCGTGGATCGCCGCGGAGTTTGGATGGGTTGTAGCTGAGTTCGGTCGGCAGCCGTGGATCATCGAAGGTATTCTTCCGACTGCCGCCGCCGTTTCAAGCCTTGGCGCGTTTACCGTGCTCTTGACGCTTCTAGGCTTCATCGCGGTCTACTCGGTTCTTTTCGTCATAGAGATGGGCCTCATGATCCGCGCAATACGCTCTGGACCTCAACCTGACAACCAACCGGAAGCCATCCTCGTTTCTCCCAACCTCGTTGCTGCGGAGTAGGCCAATGATTCTTCATCAATTCATAGATTACGACACACTCCGCATTATCTGGTGGTTGTTGCTCGGCATCTTGTTGATCGGTTTTGCCGTCATGGACGGCTTCGATCTGGGTGCTGCGGCGTTGCTGCCGTTCGTTGCTAAAACGGACGTCGAACGCCGTGTGGTGATCAACAGCATCGGGCCGACTTGGGAAGGCAATCAGGTTTGGCTGATTCTCGGAGGCGGTGCGATCTTCGCCGCTTGGCCGCCGCTTTACGCGGTTTCGTTCTCCGGCTTCTATCTTGCGATGTTCGCCATTCTATTCGCGCTGATCTTGCGGCCGGTCGGCTTCAAGTACCGTTCAAAGCTCGAGGGGACGAGATGGCGCGAAACGTGGGACTGGGCGCTGTTTGTTGGCGGCGCCGTTCCAGCGCTGATCTTCGGCGTCGCGGTCGGGAACGTCTTGCGGGGCGTGCCGTTCCACTTCAACGGCGATCTTCGAATCTTTTACGACGGCACGACGCTGTTCGAACTTCTCAATCCGTTTGCTCTGCTTTGCGGATTGGTGTCCGTCGCAATGCTCGTGATGCATGGAGCCGCGTGGATCATATTGAAGTCGGAGGGTCCGGTCGCCGACCGTGCCCGCAGTTACGGGAGCCTTGCTGCGCTCGCGACTATCGCGCTCTTCCTTATCGGCGGCATCGTGCTGTGGATGGGGATCGACGGCTATCAAATCACGAGCACGGTCAACCCGGTTGGGCCGTCCAACCCGTTGGCAAAGACGGTGGTAAGAGCGTCTGGCGTCTGGTTCGACAACTACGGTTCGTATCCGCTTACGATCCTTGCACCTGTACTCGGAGTGATTGGTGCCGGCGCGGCCTACATCTTTATGAGGGGCCGTCGAGAAATCGCGACCATCTTGGCTTCTTCGCTATCCATCGCTGGAATCATCACGACGGTTGGCGTGTCGATCTTCCCATTTCTTCTTCCGTCGTCGGTCGACCCACGGTCGAGCTTGACGGTCTGGGATGCTTCGTCGAGCCATTTGACGCTCTTTATCATGCTCGTCTGTGCGGTGATCTTCGTGCCGATCATCGTCGCGTACACGACGTGGGTCTATCACGTGATGTGGGGCAAGGTTGACGAGAAGGCGATCCGGGACGACCACGGCCACGCTTACTGAGCCATTGGAAAGGAGAGAATTATCATGTGGTATTTCGCTTGGCTTCTCGGTCTTCCACTGGCGGCCGCTTTCGCCGTCCTCAACGCCATGTGGTATGAGCTGATGGAAGATTCGGCCGCTACCCGCGCGCAAACGGCGTCAGCCAAAGGTGCCGTTCAGCGGAAATAGAATGGAATGACGTAGGCGAGCTGCGTTGGCGTCAAATCCGCCGGTGGCTCGCCGAACGGCGCCGATTTACGAATAGCAGTCAGCGCGGCGTCATCGAGCGCCGCGCTGCCTGAAGACTCCGAAATCTTGAGATAGCGAATGCCACCGTCGGCGGCTATTCCAAACGACACGCGAACTGTGCCGCGGCGGCCAACGCTCTTCGGCTTATTGCGCGCCAGTTGAGCCCGAACGCGTGCGCCATAACTCAACGCATTGCCCCGACTTGCCGAAGCACGACCGCTGACCGTGGCCTGCGTTGTGGTGTTGGTGCGCGAGGTGGAACTGCCGGCGACCTGCGCGTGCGACTCTTGCTGAGGGGTCTGCTTTTCTTTTTCGACCTCTTTCTTCTTTTCGGCCTTTGCGGGACTATCTTCTTTGGTCTCTACCGCGTCCGGCATTTGCTTGACTTCGGTTTCGGCGATCTGCTCGGCCTTAATCTCGCTCACTGCCTGCTCGTTCCCGCCGCCGCGAATAACCGGCAGCGGATCGTCGGTCGGCGTTAGTACGGCCGGAGTGACGTCGGCAACATCTATCGGCTTCGGCGGCGGCTCATCGGAGAGCGGATCGTTCTCGAGTTCGGCCAGCTCTTGTGGTCTCGACTCCGCTGCTTGAACGCTTCCGGCCTGTGACGCCGCGGCCGCGACCGATGCCATTTGCACGTTTTCGGTCGAAAGCGACTCGAGAACGACCGACTGCTCCATCGCGAGGCTGAACGTTTCGGTATTGTCTGAAAGCGTTCCGAATTGCTCGCCCGAGTTTCCCATGAACATCGAGGCGATGACGCCGCCATGCAGCGCGGCTGAAATTGCGATGGCGGCGAAGAGAAGCTTTTGGGAAGAACTCTTTGCCGCGTCCAATGGCTTTTCGATCTTGAACGGCGGAAGTGCGACCGCTTGTCTGGCGACGTTTTCGGCCCGACTAAGCGCCTTGGAAAAATGGAACGAGACGATATTGGATGGGGATGGGTCATCGATCGCGCGGACTCCCGACGTTCGCGAACGTTCATCGCGGTGCGGGCGGTCATTGCGTTCGATGAGCGTCACGTTCGCTCGCCTCCGATTGCAAAAAAATATCTTTTTATTGCGATGGCGTCGGCGAATTTCTTCGCCAACGCCCAAGCTTCTCCGTGCGGTCCCGCGCTGCGGTCTAGAATCTCGCCTTTGTCGTGAGAAGGAACGTGCGGCCGCGGCCTGTATTTTCCGGAACGGAGCTGCCCGTCGCCGGCGCGCTCAGTGCGGGTGTGTAGGCAACGTCGGTGAGATTTGTCACGTTGAGAGAGACGTCGATGTCGTCGGTGACCTTGTAGCTCGAGAAGAGATCGTAGGTCGTATAGCCCTCGTAAAAAAGCGGATCGCCTGGGCTGACGTTAACGTCGCCCTTCTGACTCTCAGATGTGATGTATGCACGGGCGCCGACCGTCAGGCGCTCATCAAAAAATCGCAGTCCGCCCGTAATCGTGGCAACATCGCCGGGCAAATAGCTGTTCATGCCAAGGCCATCCATCTGAGATGGAAGGTTCGTATGATTATGGCTGTAGCTCAGGCCGGCAAACACGTAACCCGCGTCGTATGTGCCCGCGAGTTCGACGCCCTCGACCTTGGATATGCCGGCATTGTTGATGTACGTGCAGTACGGTACGCCTGTCGAGGTGCAAGCGGCCGTGATGTAGTCGCTGACGTCCATCGAATAGTAATCAGCTTTAAAGCGGAACGTATCGCCGTGCTGAAAGACGTTATCGTACTTCGAGTTGAAACCGAATTCCCAACCTTGCTGCGTTTCGGGCCGTAGAAACGGGTTCGGCAAGAAGTTCGGCTCGAACGCGCTACCGGGATGGCTGCCATCAAGCAGCGTTTGATTGAGGGACGGCGCGCTGAACGAATTCGACCATTTCACGTAGGGCTGAAACCACTCAGCCGGCTTGGCCTGCAAGGTCAAAGTCGGACTGAAGCCGCCAAAGTCGTTGTCGATCGCGAACGGCCCCAGCGCAACGCCAGGGGGCAACGTGATCGGGACGAACGGCGGAATATACGGAGGCCGATGCGGGTCGACGACACCGTGGCCGTTCAAATTGTAATCGTCGTAGCGCATACCGACTATGAAATCGAAGATGTACTTCGAGAACGTCGTTTCGGAGAACAAGCCACGGATCGTAGAATTTCCCGACGGATTTACGCCGCCCTCTGCGGTTGGATTGACCCTATTCGATGCATCAACGTTGTTATGGAAATACTCATAGCCGTAGTTCGATTTGACGTAGACACCGCCAAGGTTGAACAGCGACGTGTTCTGAACCGTGAATCCTAGCCCAAGGTTTTCGATCTCACGCCCTGCGGCTGCAGATGCGCCATTGATACCGTCATCGTACTTCATCGTAATATCGTTGCCGCCGAAATCCGCTTGGAAGTGGACGAGATCGTTGCCAATCGGATCGTATGTGTAGCGAGCGGTGTAGATCTTTGATTCGATGTTCTGATTGTAAGAGTTCGCCGTGAAATCGTTGTTATACAGCACCGTCCCAAACGACAGCCGCTGCTCGGGATCAATCTGAATGTGAACTTTGGCCAATCCAGAGATCAGATCTTGATCGGTGTAGGGCACGCGTTGACCGAGCCCGTTGTCGTAATTATCCTGGTCGTGCTTGCTTATGGCACCGATGACACTGACCGCCCCGCTGCGAATAGCGCCTGCGCCCATCTCGGAAAATCCGACGCCGTTGCTGCCCCACGACGACAGAACCGTCGCGCCAGAATTGCGTCCAGGCTTCAAGACGTCGTCAACATCCAGCGTGCGCATGTCCGCGGTGCCCGCAATGGCGCCCGCACCGCCCGCCGTCGAGACTGCACCGCGCTGCACCTCGATGCTCGCAAGAAGAAGCGGATCAACGTATGCAAATCCAGATGCGGTGTGGCCGGTGAATCCGAAATTCTGGCGCACGCCGTCGATCGTCATATTGACCTGGCCGGAGCCTTCGAAACCGCGAATGTTGACAGATATGCCAGGGTTATTCGGATCGTTACCTGTCGAAACTCCGGGCATCGCCCGCAACACATTCTGCACGTTGGTCGGACCAAACGTCTGAATTTCGCTTTGCCCTGCGACGCTGACGCTCGCTGGCGTGTTGTAGGGCGAGTCAATCAGGCCTGCCTGATTGCCACCGTCACTTGTCGCGGGCTGCGGCGTCGCCGAATCAGCACTCTCCTGCACCGGTGCGGCCTGCGGCTTCTTTTTTGGAGCGCTGCTCTTCTTCGCTTGTGCGCCTTGCACGTCGATGCCCGGCAGCTGAGTCTCCTGTGCGGATGCCGCTCCGGCTAACGTCAGCGCAGCGGCCGACACGGTCAGTGCCAGAGCCTTCTGGCCAATGTTTTTACAAGCGGAAAGCCGATGCGATTCCGCTAAAATCGAACGCGCACTACTCAAATTATCGACGCCGCGCACAGCCATCCTATCGTCCCCCGTTATTCCGTGTTGATACGGGGCTGGCTGGCTAGGCGCTTAAGCGCACAATGGCGGGCTTGCCTCCTCTTCGCGAAACCCTCCCCCGGAGGTGATCGCAATGAAGATCCCGACGCGTGCCGGGAATGAGAAGAGATTATTAAAGTCTACTTCCTAAGTCAACAATAAGACACCATTTAGTTGTTGCCAATCCGCGACAAACATCATGTGTTTCGTGTGGCGAATACAATTACGGCCCCGGTCGCAAATTCGCATGAAGCGAACATCAACCGAGGCCGTGATTAGATTGAAGCGAAAGGGGCTTCTCAGTTCAAACCGAGCTTACCACGAAGCGTTGAAAGTTCGGCCGCCAGAGCGTTGACCTTGGCGGAAAGAACCTTGCGATCTTCATCCGACAGCTTGTCGTAGAGTTCGTAACCGTTGGCCGTCTTGTACTTCGCAAGCGTGTCGTCGACGACCTTGAAGTCACCATCGACCTTCTTGACGAAGTCGGCGTGGTCCTTCTCGATGAGCGGCCGAACAAGGTCGTAGATCTTTTTCGAGCCATCGAAGTTCGCCTTGAAGTCCCACAGGTCGGTATGGCTGTAGCGATCTTCCTCACCTGAGATCTTGGTTGCCGCGACCTCTTCCATCAGGGCGGCTGCACCACCGACAACCGTCTCCGGCGGGAACGTCAGATTCTCGATGCGATGATTGAGATCTTTGACGTCTGCAAGCAGCTGGTCGGCATAAGGAACGACGTCCTTCGTGCTTTTCTGGTCCCACAGGCCGTATTCGATGCGATGAAAGCCCGAAAATTTCGGATCCTTTTCCTTCGCTTCGAAGTCGTCAGCGCGGGCGTCAATCGTGTGATCGAGATCGGAAAACAACTCGGCAATTGGTTCAATCGTTTCATAATCCATGCGCGTCGGCGCATAGAGTTCTTTGGCCTTAGCGATATCACCAGCCTTGACGGCCTCGGTAAACTTCGTCGTGTTTTCGAGAAGCTTCTCGGTGTGGTCTGCCACGAAGCTCTTATACGCAGCGAGCGGCTCGACGAGTTTTGAATCCTCGTCTTCGGCATACGCCACACCGGCATATCCAAATGCCACCGCGAGCGCAGTTGCGGCTACGAAGTGTCGTTTCATCGGTCGTCCCTCCAGTGTCTGTGGGGTATGTGCTTTTTTAGGAACGTGTCGACGGATCCGCCGTCGCGGCCTCGGCCAACTTTCGGCCCAGATAGTCGCCAGCTTCCCGCGCCCCTGGAAGAACGAAGAAATAACCACCACCAATTGGCTTGATATATTCCTCTAACGGCTCGCCATCGAGCCGCGACTGCACGGTAATGAACCCCCTTTCAAGATCTGATTGATAGGCAATGAACAGCAGTCCCTGATCGAACTGACCGTTCTTTGTGATGCCGTTCGAATAGTTGAACGGCCTGCGAAGAATGAGATTCTTCCGCGACTCGGCCGTACGCGGATTGGCAAGCCGGATGTGGGAATCCAGGCGTGTGATTTTTCCGTCCGGATCGTTCGCGTAATTTGGAATGTCGGTTTCCTTGACGCCGTCCATCGGCGCGCCGGACATCTTCTTGCGACCGAAGATGCGCTGCTGCTCCCCGAGCGGCGTGCGGTCCCAACGCTCGACAAAGTTGCGGATGATGCGGACGGCCTGATACGTGCCGCCTACGGCCCACTCGGGCTCATCGTGGCCTTCGGCGACCCACACGATCTCATCCATCATCGGCTTGTCGTTGGACTTCGGATTGGCCGAGCCGTCCCGGAAGCCTAAGAAGTTGCGTGCGCTCGGCACCGTGCCGTCTGCTTCAGGTAGTACTGTTGGAACGCTGCCTTCCTGCTTCCAGCGCGGCACGAGATATTCGGGCATGTTCTTCAGGATATCGCGCAGCGCATGAATGTTAGTATCGGCCGTGTTCGAGCAGAACTGCAGCGACAGATCGCCGTGACATAACTCAGCATCGAGGGCGTCATTCTTGAACTGCGTCATCTGTTGGAGATGACGCGGTTTCAGGCGCTTGAGCCAGGGGCGTGTTTCAAACATCGCATTGCCGAGACCAACCGTGATCGTGAGATTGTCGGGCTGGATTATGGGCCCCAGGATGCCTGAATCCGCCGGTGGCAGCTTCGGGTCCAATTCCGGCGGCGTGCCGCCCTGCGTCAGAAACACGATACGCTCGGTCAGCTTGCGCATCATTTTTTCAAAATCGACTGGCGTATCGGCGATAACATCGAGCGAAACCAACATGCCATTGGCCGGGCGCGGGGTAACCACGCCTGCTTGATGGAGGCCGTAGAAAGGAACGCTCTGCTCGACATCAGTGCGGTGGCTTTCCGGTGCGTCCGTGACCTGCTTGTCGTTCGCGCCTGCTTCCTGGACGGCGAGGCCCGATGTCAACGCGCCGCCCGCGGCAACTCCGAGACCGAGCAGGATTTTCCGGCGATCGGTCGTGCTTGTTTGATCATGTGCCATTGGTATTCATCCCAATAGCGGACGGCAATTCGTTGAGTGCGTCCGCGAGGTTCGTGAAAGCCGCCGTCAGCTCCTTGCGTTGGCTCGGGCTGGCGGACGACGAAGAGGCCGTCGCGGCGTCGCTCTTCTGTTTGGCGACTTCGTCTTTCGTGGCGGTCAACGTAGCGTCGATCTTCTGTGCGAGTTCCGGGTTAACCGGCGTCACGATCGGCCGAAGCAAACCGACGATCTTGTCGATGCCATCAAGGCTGGCTTCGAGATCGGTCATGTCGGTTTTGGCAATGCTGTTATTTTGTGCGGGCAGGCGATCGCGCGACAGCTGCGTGGTGAAATTACCCGCGCTGTCGATGAGAATGCCGGGCGTCATCTTCATCGCCTTCAGACGCTCATCGAGCGTCGTGAGATCGGCAACGAGACGGTCAGCAACTGGGCTGAGGCCATCCAGGCTCTTCGTGACAAAGAGCCCGCGTTCGATGCGATGATATCCGACAAACGCCGGATCGTTCTCACGCTGCTCGAAATAGTCGGCGACCGGGTCGATCGTGTTCTGCAAATCCGCGAAGCGATGCACGACCGGCTCGATGCGCTTATAGGGCTGCCGCGCAGTGATATAGAGGGCCTGCGATTTGGCCAGGTCGCCGGCCTTGATTGCGTCGGCAAGATCCTTGGCATCGCGCAACGCCGCCGAACTCTGGCGGCCAAGATAAAATTTATATTCGCCCATCGGCCCAAGGAGCGCCCGCATCGTCGCTTTCGGCGGCTCGGCGTTCGCTTCCTGTGATGGGGTAACGAGCAAAGTTCCGCGCGGATTCGATAGCAATCCGCAGGTGACTTCGTAGGTGCCCGGCGCAAGGCGAACCTTCAATGTCTGCTTGAAGCCCGGCGCAATGTTTTCACGCTCGGCCAAGACCATTACGCCGTCCAGGACTTCCCATTCGACCGGGCGCTCGGACTTGTTCGAGATTTCGAACGTTCGCTCGCCGGCGGGAACGGAAAGCGAATTCGGCTCGCATGCTTTCGACGTCACCGCAACGGCAACGGCCGCGACGTTGTCGTGGCGGATTTTCTTGGTCGCCACGTAAAAAGCAGCTCCCGCGATGAGCACGAGCACCGTTGCTCCAGCTACACCGGCATACATGAAGCCTGACGACGGGGCTTTCGGCTTTCCTTGGCCGGTCTCAGGCGCGGACATTTCTATTGCCACCTTGGTATGCTTCGACCGCGACGCCGTCCGGA
This sequence comes from Pseudomonadota bacterium, assembly GCA_018242255.1. Classification (GTDB taxonomy): domain Bacteria; phylum Pseudomonadota; class Alphaproteobacteria; order Rhizobiales; family Hyphomicrobiaceae; genus Hyphomicrobium_B. The sequence continues at coordinate 24,651 of JAFECH010000014.1, forward strand.
CGAACAGGCCGCAAATAGAGATAAAGGACGACGGCGAGGAACCCGACGTAGACGATGACCTCGCCGATCGTCGGATTTTCTTGATAGTTGAAGACGCCGGAAAGAATGGTTCCGAGCACGCTCGAAATGGGCAGCACAGTACTCAGGTCGTAGGCAGGCTGTTGCAGGCCGTTCCAAAGGCCCGCTTCATGCAAGGCACCGATCGATGCCGAGAGAATTCCCGCGGCAACAAAAATGATGAAGACGCCAGTCCATTGGAAGAAGCGACGGAGATCGAGCCGGACGCCGCCGACATAGATGATCAACCCGACGACCACGGCGGCCGCAATACCTGCAAGCGCGCCGAGGGGGGCTTCCATGCCGTTGCTTTGCTGGAAAATCGCAAGCAGAAAAAAGACGGACTCGAGCCCTTCACGCGCAACGGCGAAGAACACAAGACCGATGAGTCCCCATGTTCCACCGTGCGACGAATGGAAGGCTGCTTCGACGGAATGCTGCAGTTCACTCTTGATAGAGCGCGCTGCCTTCCGCATCCAGAAGACCATCGAGATCAAGACCGCAACGGCAACAAAGCCGACGATTGCTTCGAATAGCTCTTGGGCCTTCTGCGGAAACTCCGCACTGACGAACAGCAGAGCGGCGCCAGAAAAAAGAGAGACGGCCACAGCCAGCAGCACACCCATCCACACTGCGGGCATCCATTCGGATCGGCCCGTCTGAGCCAGATAGGTTGCAACGATACCAGCGATCAGCGCTGCTTCGATGCCTTCGCGAAGCATGATCAGAAACGGAGCGAGCACGCTCTCTTTCCCTTCCCATTTGATCCGGTGGTATTGCCCCCCGGATAGGAAACTTTACTACAACAATCAAGTTTCCATATGTCGCAAGCGCCTTTGATCAAAATCAATTTTTTGCAAGGTTTGCGGTGCGTGGCAGCTGCATAGGCCATTTGGCTAAGCCGTTGCTTTTCTCGTTCGGGGGAGCGGGTGCGGCGCGCGCGTATTCTCCAGCGAACTCATCCAGCAACAGTTAGTCCCATCGCGCACGCGGTCCGTTGAGGTTGCGCCCTATCGGGCTCGCGACAGTTCCCCAATCCACGCGATCGCGTTCGCAACTCACAATTACGCCGTAGTCGTTCAGCATTAAATGTTATAATATACAAAATATCACGCAGCGGAAACTGGCAACCATGTCTGACAGAGATCCATTCGAGCGCTCGTTGATGGCGCAGCCCGCTTACCGACGCCTGATTGGTGCAGGCGGCGTGCTCGTCGTGCTGTGGATCGCAATTTTTTGGGCGGTGGCTCTGCCATGAAACAACCATTGATCGAACTTCAAGACGTAACCGTCGCCTATGCGCGTCATCCGGCTCTTCATCATGTGTCGGGAACGTTCCGCGAAGGCAGCATGACGGCGATAACCGGCCCCAACGGCGCGGGCAAATCGACACTGCTGAAAGCCATTATGGGCGAGCTTCCCGTAGCTGAAGGCACCATCAAACGGCCAGGACTCACAGCGCGCGATTTCGGTTATCTGCCGCAAGCCGCCGAGATCGACCGGCAGTTTCCAATGTCGGTCGCCGATACGGTTATGCTTGGTGCCTGGCGCCGAAGCGGCGCGTTCCGGCGTATCGATCCCGACGTGAAGGCAAAAGCACGAAAGGCGTTGAGTGCTGTCGGCCTCGAAGGCTTTGGCGGTCGCATCATAGGATCACTCTCGTCAGGGCAATTCCAGCGCGTTCTATTCGCGCGACTGCTGCTTCAGGATGCGAAGATCATTGTGCTCGACGAGCCATTTACGGCGATCGACGCACGTACGACACGCGATCTCCTTGATATCGTTTGCCGGTGGCACAAGGAAGGACGGACGATCATCGCCGTTCTGCATGATTTCGATCAAGTCCGAGCCCACTTCCCGGAGACACTTCTTCTAGCCCGCGAAGCGATCGACTGGGGGCCCACCAGTGTCGCGATGTCATCGCGGAACCTGTTGCGCGCACGCGCCATGGCGGAAAGCTGGGACGAAGGCGCAGAGGTTTGCGAGAAGGACGCGGCCGTCGCATGACCTTGCATGCCATCTTCATCTCGCCATTCGTCGATTATGGTTTCATGCGCCGTGCGCTCGTTGCATGCTTCGCTCTGGCACTAGGCTCCGGGCCCGTCGGCGTGCTTTTAATGCTGCGACGGATGAGCCTCGTCGGCGATGCCATGAGCCACGCGATCCTGCCCGGTGCTGCAATCGGCTTCTTGATCGCAGGCGGACTGTCCCTCCCCGCGATGGGTTTCGGCGGGCTTGTGGCGGGATTAAGCATCGCGCTTCTGTCGGGCGTGATCAGCAGAACAACGTCGCTTCGCGAAGATGCGAGTTTCGCAAGCTTCTATCTGACATCGCTCGCGCTCGGCGTTTTGATCGTTTCGCTGCGCGGCTCTAACATCGATTTGCTGCATGTCCTGTTCGGGACGATCCTGGCGATCGATGCAAACGCGCTCTATCTGGTCGGCGGCATTGCCTCGCTGACAATTATTGCGCTTGCCGTCGTTTACCGGCCGCTCGTTGCCGAGTGCTTCGATCCCGAATTTCTACGGGCCGTCGGCGGCCGTGGCTCTCTCTTCCACTTTTTGTTTTTGCTGCTCGTCGTGATCAATCTTGTCGCGAGCTTTGAGGCGCTTGGAACGCTCATGGCCGTCGGGTTGATGATGCTGCCGGCGGCCGTTGCACGTCTTTGGGCACAATCACTGCCTACGATGTTTGCCGTCGCTGCCGCGACGGCCGTCGTCTCGGGGTATCTGGGCCTTGTCGCATCGTTCCATTTTGCGGTGGCCTCCGGACCGACAATCATTCTGACCGCAAGCTGCATTTATGGCGTCTCGCTCATTCTCAGCCCTTCGGGCATGGCGCGGCGCCTCTATTCGCGTCCTCACCTCAAAGCATAGACAGGAGATTGGCATGAGGGTTTCGAGTTTTGTTCTGGGACTTCTGGTGTCTTCCGGCGTTGCGGTCGGCACCTCGGCGGCCGCGTCAGCAAAGACGATCAATACGGTAGCCAGTTTCACTGTGCTTGCCGATATCGTGAAACAAGTGGGTGGCTCCCACGTGAACGTAAAGAGTCTCGTGCCGCCGAACGGCGATCCACATGAATTCGAGCCGTCGCCTGACGATGCGAAATCTCTGAAAGAGGCTGACATCACATTCATCAGCGGCGAAGGCCTCGAAGACTGGTTCGAAAAGTTGGTGAAGGCTTCCGGTTACAACGGCAAGCCCATTGTCGTTTCGAACGGCATCAAGACGCGAACCATGGAAGAGGACGGGAAGACCGTCACCGACCCGCACGTCTGGAACAGCCCAGTCAATGTCAAGGTATGGGTCGTCAATATCGAGAAGGCTCTCGCTTCTGCCGATCCGGCCGACGCTGCCGATTTCAAGGCAAATGCCGCGGCCTATTCCAAGGAGCTCGACGCGTTGAATGCGTATGCGAAATCGGTTCTGGAGACGGTGCCGAAGGATCGGCGCAAGATCCTAACCAGCCATGATGCATTCGGCTACTTCGGCCGTGAATACGGCGTGACATTCCTTTCCCCTGTCGGCCTCTCGACCGAAACCGAAGCATCCGCTGCCGATGTCGCCAAGTTGATCGATCAAATCAAGGCTGAAAAGGTCAAGACATACTTCTTCGAGAACTCGAACGACTCACGCCTGGTCTCGCAGATCGCGAAGGCCACCGGCGCGCAGCCAGGCGGCGAGCTTTATGTAGAAGCGCTATCGAAGGCTGATGGCCCGGCCCCGACTTACGCGAAAAT
>JAFECH010000150.1 GCA_018242255.1 Pseudomonadota bacterium
ACGAAACGATGCGCCCGGGCGACAACAAGTGGACCATGACGATCATGGCCCGCGACGCCGATACGGGTATGCTCAAGTTCGGCTATCAGAAAACACCTCATGACGAATGGGACTTCGCTGGCGTCAACGTCATGATGCTCTCTGAGCAGAAGGACAAAGACGGCAAGCAGCGTAAACTGCTGACCCATCCGGATCGTAACGGCATCGTCTACACGCTCGATCGTGAGAACGGCGACCTGATTTCGGCGAACAAGCTCGACGACACGGTCAACGTGTTCAAGACGGTCGACCTCAAGACGGGTCTGCCTGTTCACAATCCGGAGTACGGCACCCGCATGGACCACAAGGCGACGGAAGTCTGCCCGTCGGCCATGGGCTACCATAACCAGGGCCACGACTCCTACGATCCCACGAAGCAGCTGTTCTTCATAGGCATCAACCACATCTGCATGGACTGGGAGCCATTCATGCTTCCCTATCGTGCCGGCCAGTTCTTCGTCGGTGCGACGTTGTGGATGTACCCGGGTCCGAAGGGCGATCGTCAGAACTACCTCGGCCTCGGTCAGATCAAGGCCTACAACGCGATTACTGGCGACTACAAGTGGCAGCACATGGAGCGCTTCTCGGTCTGGGGCGGCACGCTCGCGACCGCAGGCAATCTTGTGTTCTACGGAACGCTCGATGGCTTCATCAAGGCTCGTAACTCCGACACTGGCGAACTACTTTGGAAGCACAAGCTGCCTTCAGGCGTGATCGGCTACCCGATGACGTATGAGCACAACGGCGTCCAATACATCGCGATCATGTCGGGTGTGGGCGGTTGGCCGGGCGTCGGTCTGGTATTCGACCTTCAGGATCCGACAGCGGGTCTCGGTGCGGTTGGCGCTTTCAAGAACCTTCAGAACTACACGCAGATGGGCGGCAGCGTCGAAGTGTTCTCGCTGGATGGCAAGAACCCCTATGACGACGTGAACGTCGGCGAGTACGAGAAGGGCTAAGTGAAGTTCGCGGTTGCGGCATCCGATTGTTCATCCGATGCCGCAACTGCCTTCCCACAGTCTTGATATCTGAGACGTGTGCCCGGCCAGATGGCGGTAGACGATTTCCGCTCAGCTGCGATGCAAACACTCTGCAGGAAGAGCTCGCAAGCCACACGATTTCGACTGTTCGATCGTTGTGTTGCGGCAACCTCCGAAGTTGAAAGGTCATTGTCATCATGAATCGCCCGCTCCAAGATCATCGCGCCGGCCGGTTATTCACGAGCGTCCAGCTCACGGCGGCAATCGGGATCACCGCCTTCGCAATTTTCTCTGCGGGACCGTTGCGCTCTGAGCAAGCGGCTGCAACCGCCGCCGGGAATGCATCAACTCTTCGTATCTGCGCGGCAGCAAAAGAGCTGCCCTACTCGGCTAGCGACAAATCTGGCTTTGAAAACAAGATTGCTGAAGCTCTTGCCACGGCTATGGGACGCACGGTGGAGTTCATTTGGTCGGAGAAAGCGGCGATCTACGCTGTGCGCGATCAGCTCGACAAAAAGCTTTGCGACGTCGTCATTGGCGTGGATACAGGTGATGAACGTGTCCTGACCTCGCGTGCATATTATCGCGCACCTTACGTCTTTATTCAGCGCAAGGATTCTCCGCTGAAGATCGTTGACTGGGATAGTCCCGATCTCGCGAAGGCACATCCGATCGGCTTCGTGCAGGGCACTCCCGCCGAGGTCATGATCACCAAGCTCGATCTTTACAATGACAACATCAACTACGTCTCGTCGCTGACGAACTTCAAAGACAAGCGAAACTCGTACACCCGTGTCCCGCCTGATCGCATGGTTGGCGAGGTCGCCGACAAGACTGCAGCTCTTGCCGTCGCATTCGCGCCTGAGGTCGCTCGCTACGTCAATGCCAATGACGCTTTGAAAATGGTGGTCATTCCCGACAACAACGTTCGCTCCGATGGACTGCGCGTGCCGCATCACTTCGATCAATCCTTTGCCGTGCGGAAGGACGACAAGGATCTCCTTGCCGCTATCGATGCGGCGTTACCGAAGGCTCAGGCGCAGATTGAGACAATCTTGAAAGACGAAGGCGTCCCCTACGTGCCGCCGACCCCACGTACATAATTCGGTTCGGCGATAGTTGCCGGTGTTCAAGGGAAGTGGAAGAGAAATCACATATGAAATTGGCGGTCATGGCAGCGGGGATTGCTGTCTGGGTATTGGTGGCGGGCGGACAAGCGGCGTTCGCACAGCAAGACTTCAGGAACACGGTGACAGGAGATGTTCTGGACATCGACGGCGTTGCACCCAAGGAGGGCAGGGATACGCCAGCCGTTAAAAGTTTCCTTCAGACGGGTGTCGATCCCTACGTCGAAGTCAAAGGCTGCCTGCCGAAGGGTGAGGAGATTTATCTCGAATCCTGCTCCGGCTGCCACGGACACATCGGCGAAGGAAAAGTCGGACCTGGTCTCAACGATTCCTATTGGACGTATCCGAAGAACACGACGGACAAAGGTATTTTCGAGACGGTATTCGGAGGTGCGAACGGGATGATGGGCCCACACGGCCAGGATCTCGAATTGGATGACATGCTCAAGCTCATCGCGTGGATCCGGCATATCCAGAAGGATGACGTCAAGGATGCCGAGTGGCTGACACCCGAGCAGAAAAAGGAATTCAAACCATTCCACATCGAGGAATGGGAAAAGACCGGCCGCCCGGCCGCGCAAAAGGAGCAATGCAAGATTTCCGGAAACTAGCACAACAACCGACGCGGCGATGTCTCGTAGGTTGGCTGGTACGGGAACAACAAGGGTGAGTGAAGCCACCCGATCGTAAACAGAAAGAATGGAGGAAAGCCTATGAAGACGATTTCTCTCCCACTGATTGCTGGCGCTGTCCTTGCGTTCGCAGGCCTTGCCGGCGCAATGGCGCCTGCAGCTCTTGCCTACGACGGCACTCACTGCAAGGCGTCGGGAAATTGCTGGGAACCGAAACCCGGTTTCCCGGAAAAGATTGCGGGCTCGAAGTACGATCCGAAGCACGATCCGAAAGAACTGGCCAAGCAGGGCAACTCGATGAAGGCGGCCGAAGAGCGCAACAAGCTGCGTGCCGATAACTTCAAGAAGACCGGCAAGTGGGTCTACGACGTCTCGAAGATCCAGTAGGCAGAGCCGAAACTAATCCTCGGATCTTGCTACGCTTGCAGGACCAGAACTTCCTCTCCGAGGTAACTGGGGTGCTGTTTCGGCAGCACCCTCCTTTTTCGGTTGTGAAATGACGTCCCGCCGTTCGGCCGGCCGGAACACGTCATGTTTGGGAAGCAATAATAATGAACCGCCCAACCCTTGACCGGCCAGATATAAGCGACAGCATCGGACCGCTAGATCTCGATGACTGGCGCAGTTGCGCTTTGGACTTCGAACGCGAGATTGCGAAAGCAGTCGTCGGCCAAGAGCGCGCCATTCGACTGTTGACGATCGCCATTTTTGCGCGCGGCCACGTTTTGCTCGAGGGCGATGTCGGCGTCGGCAAGACGACGCTCCTCAGGGCCGTCGCCCGCGCGCTCGGCGGTGCCTATGAACGCGTCGAAGGCACGATCG
>JAFECH010000151.1 GCA_018242255.1 Pseudomonadota bacterium
AGATCACGAACGTTCAAGGGGCTCCCAGTGAGATCAACAACGGTACAGGTAGAAGAGCCTGCATCGGCGGCCGTGTCTGGCTTGAGAAGTTTCAGGCGATCTGCGGCTGTCAGAAAAAATTCTTCGCTCTCACCATTTTTAGAGCGTAACTGTTTGATAGCGGCGCGGGTGTCTTCTCCGAACTCTCCATCAGCCTCGCCGTTTAGTAGGCCTAGCGCTATAAGGCCTTTCTGTATGGCGCTATGATCCTCAGGCGATAAATCAGCTTCGACCAGTGCATCACCAGTTAGGCGAGATCGATAGGCTGCTGTTCGATCAGAGTAAGCGCGCAATACGCAGTTGCGTTGGAACCTTGTGAAGCTTGACTGGCGGCTGTCCAGTCGACAACGGTCGTTCAAAGACAGCAGCCATGCTTCCTCAGCGCTGTCGAAATTTTTCCTTTCTGACGCTGGGAGGGTGAAGCGAAGCGCCCAGGACGCAGAGACCATTTTCCAATCTGCCTCTGCACCTTCCTTGTCTAAGCATATAATTCGGCCTGTTGCTGATTTAGCCTTTGAGCAATCGAATGTGGGTTGGTCCGATAAAGAAGAGGCTTCTTGAGGAGCATCGCCGGTCCGAGTTCGCTTGCACTCGTTACGCGTCTCGCTGAGACTTTGATCATTCGGCCGTACGCCGGATTGGATCATCTGGTCGATCGATGACCCTTTGCTCCTGAGGGCAGACTCAACACACGCAGCTTCACTGGGTGGAAGTCGAGACCAGGCCTTGCGGGCTTTGTTGCTGGCAGCATCTTGGATAACGCCCTCGATCATTTTGAAGAGGTTCTGCTGCGCGGAAGCTTCCGAGCTGATGAAAGCCATTAGGAAAGCGCAAGCGAAAAGAAAAAAGAAAGATCTCATGGAATGGGTGGCCATAAAAATGAAATGCTCTGAGCGGTGATTCTAGTGTGTGGCCAACGTAAGACCAAGGGGTATCCTGCTGAATTTAACTGGTTAGCCTGATTGTATCGCTGGCATGGAGACCGGCTTTACAACCGCAGCAATGGGAATATGGAAGAGGGGTGACGCCTGTTGCGGAAAGTTCAATGATCTGGTCGCGCATCAAAGGTTTTTGGCTATCCAGACCAAGTGGTGACGAGACTTTTGAGACGACAGCGCGTCTCGATCCAAAGCGAGCGGAGAGGTTTCAAGCACACGTTGTGCCGTGCAGCTATGAATCTGAAATGGACCAGTTAAATCGCAACTTGCAAGCTCACGTGATCTGCCCTGAGGACTACGTACGAGAAGCCGCTCGGATCAGCAGGTTCTATGGGCGGTAGGTTGCAGACTCCGATTGCGGAGACTCGCCTACGATATGAGCGTCACGTTCTCAATTTCGGCGCTGTTCCATTATCAGCAATTGACAGTGGTTGCCGCCGCGACTAGCAAAAAAACCTAGTAACGGTGGGGGAAAGTCAACGATGCTGGCTATAAGCGACGGACTACAGCGCCTTGGGATCATTGACGGCCAGATCGTCCTTCAACCTGTCTCATCGTCGTTGATCGATTTAGTTGGTTATCTAGCTTGGCCGTTGGCGGCATTGCTAATTGCCATTCTACTGCGCAAGCACTTGCTAAAGATCTCTGAAGGCATGTTAGCGTTCAACGCTTTCGTTGATGATAAGGGTAAGCTTGCAGGGCTGATGAGCCAGCTAAGCGAGACTTCCACGCAGGTTGGCGCGACGCAGGCGGACCTGACCAGATTCTTGGAGGGTGTTGAACAGAAGATGGAGAGGCTACAGAAGGGCCTATCTACGCTTCACAGGGGCGTCCAAAATCTTGAAGAGCAAGAGTTCAGTAGCCTCACAAAATCCGTTGAAGAAAGCATCGCAAACTCCAGCGTTCAGGTCCCGCTCCTGAAAGAATCGATCCCGCAAGACCTGGATGCTAGATGGGACGGCATCACCAAGGCTTGGGATGACATCAAGGCTGCTCTTCGTAGGAAGATGGACAAAGCCGGTGTCAAAGGTAATTTTCAAGGGACGAGCAACATACTCGCCGTAGTCACCGCACTTCAGCAGGCAGGAGCCATAACGCAAGGTGACGCGGATTTGATAATGCCTTTAGCTAAGCAGTTCTCTTGGATGTATCGTACGACCGTGCCAGCGTCTGAATTTCTGACCGGCGAAGTCTATGGAGATTTTCTTCGTGGTTCAGCTTCTGTCGCCAGTTTGCTAGCATAGCGGCGCATGGTCTGACTAATCTCCAAAAATTTGCAAATTTTTGACTAGCTCCGGTGCCATCGGCAAGTTCCGCGCATAGAAGCGCTCGATCTGATTTACGCTCGTCCCTGCATTCTTCGCTAACGTGTATATGTTTACCTGCCCTTTTGAGAGCACAAGCCTCATGCAGATGGCCGTGTGGCGCAGACTGTAAATTGTTCGTTCTGTCTTCAAAATAGGATCGCTTTTTAAATCCTCTTCCTGCAGCACGGCGTTGAACTGGCGAGCGATAATACGTGCCGCAGTTTGCCGGTTCGGGTAGTCGGGAAGAAAGACGTAGTCCTCCCCTTTCGCCTCAGGATAGCGATCGCAGATACGTTTGTATGGGGCTACCGCTCCCGGCATTGTCGAAGCGATCCGCATGCCGGTTTTTCCATTTCTTACTGTTACCTGCAGCCATTTTTTCTCGTCGCGATCTTTGTCGCCCTGGACGTTGATGTCGCTGTGCCTGAGCGCATAAAGCTCAGTGGTTATTGGGCGGACGAACGAGTGCACTGTGAAGAGGATGAGGTCATACAACTCTTCGGTCACCAGCACGCCGCGCACCACGAGTTTTTTTGCCGCCAGCTTTTTTGCGCCAGCTTTGAGCTTGTCGTACTCGTCCTTCTCTTTCGAAACCAGTGGGTGGAAGCGAAAGAAAGGACGCGGATTGTCCCTGACGGTTACGCGTGGTGTCGCCGGTACCACGTCGATCAGTCCGTCATCGCGAACCACTTTCATCACGTTGCGAAATGCGGCCTTAAGGGAGTTTCGTGTGGAGGAGGAGAGATCCGGCCTTTTCGCCAGAAGCTTCTCAATGAATATTTGCCAGTCTCTGGTTTTGAGTTCGCGGACATCTCGCGTGCCGAGATGTCTAATCAGGCCCCAATCGTCGTTATCGAGCATGACTGTGGTTGTGCGGACGTAATTTTTGTTGAGTTCACTTCGCTGGACTTTGCCGCGAGCTATCTCAACGTACCTCTGCGCGTAGTATTTAAAACTAAACTCTGGCTCAGCCTTGCGGTCCGGCGAGCGCATCTCATAGGCGAGTTCATCAGCGACCTTGCGCGCTTCAAGTCGACTAGTCTCTTTAGTGGAGCGCACCGTGTATCGACCTGTTCTAAGATCGAGAATGCGTGCAAAATAAAATGGGCTAGCGTGCGTCTGATAGATCGCAACGCCCTTTGCGATCTTGACGATTTTTCCCTTAAGTCTATGTTTGGACCGCTTCGCCATGCCCTTGATTCCGCACAATAAACCTGACAAAAACTATAAACTAGACCTATAAACTAGCTCGCAACTTCGCGTTTTATAAGGCGTGCTGGATAACTCTTAATCAGCGGGTC
>JAFECH010000152.1 GCA_018242255.1 Pseudomonadota bacterium
GACCGCAGAAGTCGCGGACGACGCTGCAACGCTCGGCTTCGGCAAAGCGCTGGATGGCCGCGCCGATGTCGCCGGTCGTCGCGCCGGGCTTTACGACGGCGATGCCGCGCATAAGCGATTCATAGGTGACGTTCATCAGCCGTTCGGCGCGGCGTGACACATCGCCGACCGGATACATGCGGCTGGTATCGCCGTGCCAGCCATCGACGATCAGCGTGACGTCGATGTTGACGATGTCGCCCGAGCGCAGCGGTTTATCGTTCGGCATGCCATGGCACACGACGTGGTTGATCGAGGTGCACGTCGCATAGCGGTAACCGCGATAGTTCAGCGTAGCGGGGATGGCGCCGTGGTCGAGGGCGAACGCGAGCACAAGCTCGTCGATTTCGGCTGTCGTTACGCCGGGCTGCACGACGGGCACCAACATGTCGAGCGCTTCGGCTGCCAACTGGCCCGCCTTGCGCATGGCGACGAAGGCCTCGGGGCCGTGCAACGGGATCTTGCCGTCGCGGCTGGCAGTTTTGCTAACTTCGATGTTGGACATGGGACTCCACGGCGGGCAATCAATCGGCAGTATATTTAGTGCGAAACGGCGGCCAACAAAATACTTGGCGTCGTCGCGGCGGCATTAACGCAAAAAGCGCCAGGAAATCCCGGCGCTTTTCGAATTTCAGAAGCGGCCTGAGCGAGGCAATTATTCCTTGGCCTCTTCGGCAGGAACTTCGGAAGCCGTCAGTTCGGCGAGAAGGCGCTGAGCCTGACCGACCCAGTCCTGCTTTTCGATGGCGCCCTTCAGCTTCAACGTCTCGTCGAGGTTGGCGATATCCTCGTCCGAGAGGTTCGCGATCTGCTCGATCTTATAGGCGTTGACCTGCTTCAGGCGGTTCTGCAGATCGATATCGATGCCTTTGATCTGGGTCAGATCTTCGGCCTCGCCCTTCGGCTTCTTGAAGCCCTTCCAGGCGGCGTTCAGGCGGCGGGCGCGAGCGTCTGTGCGCTCGAAGATGCGGGCGGCCTTACCGCGGCGGCCACGGAGATAGTAAAGCTTCGCGCGGCGAACCTTGCCGCGGCGCAGGACTTCGATCTCAGCGATAAATGGCGAATAGACCGGAAAAACGCGCTCGACGCCTTCGCCGTAGGAAATCTTGCGGACCGTGAAGTTCTCATTGAGGCCCGAGCCGGAGCGGGCGATCACAACGCCTTCATAGGCCTGGAAACGCACGGTCGGCTCTTTCTCGACCTTCTTTTTCTTGTCTTTGGGGTCAGCTTCTGCGGCCTCAATGACTTTAACCATCACTTTGACGGTATCGCCGGGGCCGAATTCGGGAACGCCGCGCTTGGAAAGAATGGCGTCCATCTGCTCGCGTTCGAGCTGCTGGATAAGGTTCATCTTGTTGATTCCATATAGTTTTTTGATGACGCAGAGGATCGGCGCGGCGTCTTTTGGAGCCAAGCCGTTCGTGCAAGCCCCGAGGGGCACCCGTTTGAGGGGAATTGTTGTTGGCGGGCGTGATAACCGAAGTGCCAGGTTTTGTCGAGGGCATCGCGCCAAAGGCCGGGCGAAAACCGGCGTGGTTCCGGTGAGCCACGTTATCACAGCCAAACGCCGGCGGCCCGCCGCCTGCGCGCCTCAGTCTGTTATGATTTCATTCGAATCATAATTGGAGGTGCAGAATGGCCGATTGCCCGCTCGTCATCATTCGGTGGCTCGATAGCCGGCAACCGTCAGGGCAATGGCGTTATCTTTCGGATTTGCCGGAGGTCCGGCCCGTCGAAGTGGCCAGCGTCGGCTGGCTTCTGAGGGACACGGCGGAGGCCATGGTCATTTGCCAGAATGTCGGGGACCTTGAGGCCCCCAATAAAGCACAAGCGAGTGGGATCATGACGATACCCACCCGCTGCGTCCTTTCGGTCGAAAGACTGACGGAAGTCGAACGCGGTACTAACGCTTTTGCTGCCCCTGGTTCGGTTGGTATTGCTGGTTCTGGGAATTTTGCTGCGATTTCTGAGGATCTTGAGATTGCGACAACACGGATGCCGCAAGCTCTCTGATCTCTTCGGAGTTCAGTGACTGTGGGTTTGAAAGCGCCTTTGAGGCGATCGAACTCACACGCGCAGATGTCTTCTCATTCTGAGCCATGACGATTTACTCACTTTCTCAAAATAGAGGAACCAACTCACTTGCGCAGGCAACTGATCACGTTGCAGTGCGAGAGTCCCCGGTCGGCGGCGAGTTATCCACCGATTAGTTCGTATACGCTGTTAATTTAAGGGGCGGTGCAGCGAACCGAAGACTGCTTCGCAATGTTGCGATCTTTGTCGCTAAATCAATTGCTTAAGCCGAGAGCGTTGCCGATCATGTTGCCGAGGGTCGCGTTTTGGCGCGTCGGGTATCGATCGTCGTCCACATCGTCGACACGGCCGCTGCGGGCGGCGAGCGCTTCCGGATTGAAGTCGGGCTCGACGGGCGCGAGATGGTCGTGGCCCTTGTTGATTTTGCTCCACTGACCGTCGAGGGCTTGCGTGATGCGGCGCTCGTGGCCGTAGACGTCAGGAAAGGTCTTCAGCTTGCCGTCGTCCGTCACCCAAGCGGTGAAGTAGACGATGTGGATCGGGATCTCCTTCGTGATCGCGATCTCGTTGTTGAGAGGTCCTGTCCGGTCAAGCTCGTCGACTTTGGCGGCATCCCAGCCCTTGTCTTCCTTCAGGATCATCTTGGCCAGATCCATCGGTTTCCAGACGCGGAGGCAGCCGTGGCTCAAAGTGCGGATCGCAGGCTTGAACATCCACTTGTCCGGCGTGTCGTGCATGAAGATCGTGTGCTGGCTGGGGAATGAAAATTTGACGTGGCCCAGCACGCTCTTGCGTCCCGGTGGCTGGATGACCTCGAAATTGCGGATGTCGCTCGAAGCCCAGTCGACCTTGCGATAGTCGATGTTACGGCTGCCATCCTTCGAGCGAATTTGCAGCCCGTATTTGGTCATCATGCCGCCGCCACGAATGAGGTTTGGCCACAACTCGTTGACCATGATGCTTTCCGGCACGCGCCAGGCGGGGCGCAGCACAACGAATTTCAGCGGGCGCGAGAAGATCGTCGTTTGCTTGTCGACGAGGCCGGCGACGATCTTTTCGGAGCGGACGATTTTGCCGTCCTTGTAGACGTACTGCATGAACTCGGGGACGTTGTTCAGGACGTAGAAATTTCCCATATCGAGCCACATCCAGCGCCATTCTTCCATGTTGGCGCGAATGCGCTTGGCGGCTGGGCTCAGTTTGCCCTTTCCGTCCTTCGGCAGCATCGTGATGTAGATCTGGCGCAGCTTCTCGAACTGGGGATGCTGCGGTTCCAGGCTGCGCAGATAGGCGTCCGGCTCATGCGTGGCGGCGAGCGCCTCGATGACGATTTTCGGCTCAATCCACTGCGGGCGGCGATCGAGGTTGGTCGTCAACTGTTGCGCGGGATCGGGGATGCGGCCGCCGCGGGCGTCGCGGGCGTAGAGGAGTGCCGCTTTCGAATACATGATCTCAGCATTCGCGAGCGAGTCC
>JAFECH010000153.1 GCA_018242255.1 Pseudomonadota bacterium
GAAATCGCTTATCACTACAACTGTGTGCTCGCCGAATCCGCGCACTGCGACGTCGAACGGCGGATTATTGCGATGGCCGCGTGCGTCCGTCATCTTTGTCTGTTCGTTTCGGGGAAGATGGAGGTCGAAGGGCTCGGCGAATTCTGTTGTTCCGCTAAACCGCTGCGGGAAAAGGCCTGAGGTCTGCCCCCGACTCGCACAACCATTGGAGTGATCCATGCCTGTCGTCAAAGGATGCAATCTTCCCGACGAACTTCTCTACGATGTCGACAACCATATTTGGTTTCAAGAACAGCCCGACGGCAACGTCAAACTTGGCATGACGATGATTGCGACGGCCATGGCGGGTCAGCTCGTCGCGTTCACGCCAAAGAAAGTTGGCCGTCAGGTGGACGCTGGCAAGAGCTGCGCAACGGTGGAAAGCGGGAAGTGGGTCGGCCCCGCGAAGTCTGCGGCCGCGGGCGCCGTGGTCGAGGTCAATGACGAACTCGTCAACAACCCTCAAGTTGCTAATCAGGATCCTTATGGCAGCGGGTGGTTCATTGTGCTGAAACCAGCCGATTGGCCGGCCGTCAAGCCGACGCTTACGCTAGGTGCGGATGTCGCCGCCAAGTATGAAGCGAAAATGGCGTCTGATGGCTTCCCGGGTTGTGCGTGAGGCCGTCTCTGCGCGTCATCGACGGCGAGAGACCCGCATTCTCATCCCGCCCTCCGGTCGCAGTGTGATCCGGTGCACTGGTCGAACTTTGTGTCCGGGCGCCAGATCGAAGCGAAATCTGTGAATCAGTGCGGCCAGCGTGGCAGTCATCTGCTGCATCGCATAGGCAGCGCCAATGCAAACACGCGGGCCTGCGCCAAACGGTAGATAGGCGTATCGGGGGATAGTGCCCCGATACTTTGGCATGAACCGTACGGGATCGAAGCACTCTGGTTGATTCCATTGACGTCGGTGCCGATGCAACACCCACGGTGAGATGATCACTGTCGTGTTCTTTTTGATCTCCCGTCCCCCCAGAATGTGATCGGTCAATGCGAGACGGCTCAAGATCGCGACGGGCGGATAGAGGCGCATCGCTTCCTCCAGTAACGCGCGGATAGTGACGAATTCTTCGAAGAGGATGTTCTCAGATCCTTTCGTCAACACGGTGTCGACCTCGCGCTCGACCTTGCACCTCCATCCGTCATCGAGGGATAAGAGGTAGATGGCCCAGCTCATGGCGTTAGCTGGCGTTTCGAATCCTGCGCCGATGAAGGTGATGATGTTTGCTGCGATGTCCTCTTTGGAAAGTGGGCCTCCGGTTTCCTCACTGCGCGCAGCCAGCAGGTGATCGAGAAAATCGGTGGCGTCATCGCTGCGGAGGCAACCGCGTCGATCGGCGAGGATTGCCGCGACGACTTTGGGGAAGAACTCCAGCGCAGGTCTCGAGAGGAAGCGCCCCAGACGGGGAACCCAGGCGGGCGCGCCAAGCAGATCGAGCGGATCGATACGCCCCTGTGTCTCGAAATACCGTGTCGCCGCGTGGCGAAAATCGTCCGGGTTGTGGCCGAATCCGTCTGAAAAAAGCGTTCTAGCGAGTGTGTCGAGCATCGAATGCGCCAGATGCTCGGAGACGTCAACGATCGTGTCGTTATATCGCGCAAGGCGAAGTGCAAGAGCCTCTGCCTCCATCCACATGACAGAGGCGTGGGATGCGATCGCACGCATTGAGAAAGCGGGCGCGAAGGCGCGGCGCTGGCAGCGCCATGCGGATCCTGACGAAGTCAGAAGGCCGTTCCCGAGCGCCGGCTTCAGCAAGAGGTTCTGTAAGTCATCTTTTCTATAGTTGCACTCTTCCTCGACGAGTATCTTTCGGATCGCGTCCGGATCACTGACCATAGCGAAGCGGCCGAGTGGCGTTTGGCCGACGACGATGGGCTCCTCATAATGGTGCGCCGGCCAAGCCGCCAAAGGGTTGGTATTCAATGTCCACAGTAGCCTGAAAAGCCCTTGCGGCCGCGATGGCGGCAAGGGGGCTGCTGCTCTTACAGGCCTACGGTCTCGATCAAGCGCGAAGCCGCGCACACACGGATCGTCCACCGGTTCCTGTAACTCGGCTGCTGGGCCTGCGCGCTGCAGCAGGGGCGGCCCCTCCCTAAAACGCGTTTCCGAACATCGGACTCTTACGTGCAAGCCGCGACCGTACAAATTCTGCGAAACGATCTACGCGGCCGTGTGCTTGATCAGAAAACGGTAAGTCCCGGCCGCTTCGGAATGCTCGACCAAAGTGTTGCCTGTCGAGCGGCAGAAAGCCTGAAAATCCGGAATCGCGCCGGGATCGGTGGCGAGGATTTCGAGCACGCCATCCTTGGGCAATGTCGCGATCGCCTTTTTCGCTTTCAGGATCGGGATGGGACAGTTGGTACCTTTGGCATCGATGGTGAGATCAGCCACGGCGCGCTTCTCCGGAAATTGGAAACATATGGTTATATTCGAATTTTTGCATATATCGGGCCGGACCGCGTGTCAACAGTTCACGCGTATGGCGGCGTTGTTTTAGGATTTGAATGCAAAGATTGGCCGGTGGATGAGCAGAGTAAGTCCGATCTTCGCACCGATGAATATGCCCGCCACAGCAAATGGCATATGGAGGGAAAGAACGCTCCCGGCGCTCATACCTTGGCCGATGGTGCATCCTTTCGCGAGGATTCCACCGATGCCCATCAAGGCCGCGCCGAGAAGGTGTCGCTTCATCTCGCGCGTGTCGTCGAAGGCTACCCAGCTGATTTCGTCTTTCGCGATTGCCACGAGCATGGAGCCGGCGATGACACCGAACAACGATGAGATTCCAAAGCTGGTATCCCGAAGTCCTTCGCTCATGAATTGCATGAGAGCGCGCCCGGAGGGTGCCACAAACGAGAGGCTTTCGATGCGTGCCGTATCCATGGCATCGTAGGCAGACGCCGTAACCCACCAACCGGCGGCGACAGCCAGACCTAAGGCCATGGCGGAAAACATGAGGCGCGGTCGCCTCAGCAGCTTGTCATCGAAGGCGGCGCACCAGAAGAGGACGCACAGCAAAAGCCGACAGATCATCGTCGCCCATTTGCCGCCAACGATAGATTCCAACATGCCTGGGGCAAACGATTGTTTGGCAGTGTCGAGGGCGACGACGGACAAGCCTTCAAAATGCTGACGCAGCTCACTTAAGGCGCCATTGTTGGCGGCAATCGCGACAATACCGACACACAGTGAGGTCACCAGCCCCCTCAGGTCGCCGCCACCAAGTCGCACCAGCAAGCCAAAGCAGCATGTTCCGACCATCGCCATACCAATTCCGAACAGCAGGCCACCGATTAGAGCTGCAGGCCAGTCGATGGCTGTCGCGGCGTAGAAGCTGTTCGCAGGATCAAAAACACTAAAATGAATGAGAACCTGCGTCGCGATGACGGCGCTCGCCAATGCGAGACCCCAGGCTTTGACGCCACGCCAATTCCCGCCGACGAAGGCATCCTCGAGAGCGCCCATGGAGCACAGGTGACCGTAGCGCGCGGCCGCTCCGGCAA
>JAFECH010000154.1 GCA_018242255.1 Pseudomonadota bacterium
CACGGCGATGTCAGTCTCCGCCCGGGCAATGGGCGCCGGCGGAACGATCGTCACCCGCATGGGCGGAGACGCTGGGACAGCGGCTCCGTGAGGCGCAGCCGAGTAGAGCGTGACCCGCGCGGAACGCGCGGGGCCGCCCCACATCCCTTTCGGGAAAAAGATTCAGGACACCCCGATGCCGAAAATCAGCATCATCACACCGACCAAGGACCGGGAGGCCTACCTCCTTGGCATCTGGGCCAGCGTCAAGAGCCAGACCATCTCGGAGATCGAATGGTTGGTCCACGACAGCAGCCCCGAACCCTCGGCGTTTCTTCAAGGCATAGCGGCCGAAAACCCATGGGTGCGGTATCTTCGCGATCCCGACCCGGCAAATCCGATGATGCTCGGCGCCAAGCGCAACGCGTTGGTGGCCGCCGCAAAAGGCGACTACATCATCCACTTCGACGATGATGATTACTACGCGCCCACCTATATCGAGGAGATGTGCTCCCTCATGGCGCGGCAGAAAGCCGACATCGTCAAGCTGTTCGGCTTCTACCTCTTCCACGAGCTCACGGGGACGTACTGGTATTGGGACCTCGAGCGGGCGTTCCCGGTCCACTACATGCTTGTGGGCATCCGCGATTTCTTTCCGATGGGCGTGAAGCAGGTCAACCGGAACGACGAATGGGGCTATGGCTTTTCCTACGTCTATCACCGCAAGGTCTGGGAAGCGTCCCCGTTCCCCAACGACAAAACGCATGGCGAAGACCAGCCGTTCGCCAATGCCGCGATCGCCAAGTTCAGCCACGCGGGCATGCAGGACCCAGGTTTCCTGAGCCTTCACGTCATCCACACAGCCAACACGTCGGTGTCATACCCCCAGCAATACCTGGGGCATGAGTTCGGACAGGAGCACTTTCCGGGGTTCACGCCGTTGAGAGCAAGCGGCGGAGCATGACCATCGTTCGCGCGATACGCTGCTTATCGGCCGAGATGATTGCAGAAGAGGCAGGTTTCTATCGCCAAAGACATTTCGGCCAAGTGATACGGTGTCGTTTTGTGGAATGGCTGCGTACGCCGTATACAGGCGTGTCTTGGCGTGATTCGAGTCGGCCCTGTGCAACACAGGAGCAACTATCCTGCTGGCCGCAATGGCCCCACCATCTTTCCTAACCGAGCGAACCACTTTACAATTCACCCGTGAGCAACCGAGCCCGCCCGATGCCGAATGCCGATCAGATCAAGGCTCTCTTGAAGGCATACGCGCGGGGCGATGATGCCCAATTTCAATCTGTTGCCATGCAGATTGCTGCGGGCGAGGCCCGCCAGGGCCACGGCAAGCTCGCAGAGGAACTGAAGCATCTCATTGACGAAGCCAAGGTGAAACTCCCGCGCGCCGGGGTCACGCCGATTCCGTTGGCGCGCCCAAAAGGCGAGGTGGCCGATCTTCTGTCGGTGACCTATCCGAATACAAGACTGAAGGATCTCATTTTCGCCGATAAGCTCCGCTTGGCATTGGAGCGCGTTGTGCGCGAGCACAAGACCATCGCTGATATTCGCGCCCACGGCCTGTCTCCCCGCAAGAAGATTCTATTAGTCGGGCCGCCGGGTACGGGAAAGACAATGACCGCGTCGGCCTTGGCGGGGGAACTTGGTCTTCCCCTCTTTGTGGTGCGCCTGGATCGCCTCATCACCCGGTATATGGGCGAAACGGCTGCAAAGCTCAGGCTGATTTTCGATGCGATAGCCCAGACGCGGGCGGTGTATCTTTTTGATGAGTTCGACAGCATCGGCTCGGAGCGTGGCCTATCCAACGATGTCGGCGAAATCCGGCGCGTGGTGAATAGCTTCCTTCAAATGGTCGAACAGGATACCTCCGATAGCCTGATACTGGCGGCGACCAACCATCCTCATATTCTTGACCGCGCACTCTTCCGCCGCTTCGATAATATTCTTGAGTATTCCCTGCCAAACAAAACAGAGATTACCACGGCCCTCAAATCCAAACTTGCAGGGGCAAAAGTCAAGGATGTCAGGTGGTCCCGTTTGGCAGACCGTGCTCTTGGCCTGAGCTACGCGGACATTACCCGCGCGGCCGAGGATGCCATCAAGCATGGGCTCATTGAGCGCCGGCAGATCACACAAACCGACATCGCCGCGGCGATAGATGAGCGTAGGACCACTTTCGCCCACGGCGAGACTCGCTCGTAAAGAAAGCTTCAGCCGTGCCGCGCTATCCCCACCTCATCGTGCCCGACGCCGCGCCCGCAAGTCGGTTCACATCGACATTGAGCCCTCGCAATTCTTTCCGCACGCCGACCCGCAACCGAGTGGCCCATGGCAACAGCCTGATTCAGCAATTGCAAACCGCTGCTGCAACCCCTCCGACCCAGGTTCAGAGAAGCGACGGCAACGGATTTTATCAGTCGCCTGCGCTGATGCTTTCGTTCGAGAGCGAACCAGATTTCAAGTTGAAATTTGAGAGCCTGGACCTGCAGCGGAGCGGGATCGAGCTGCTTACCGTCAAAGAGGTCGACCAGAAGACCATCGCGACGGTGTTGGTGCCGCATGACAAGGTCCGTCTCTTTATCAAGCGGCTGGAGAAGTACCGCGACACCGATCCGAATGCGCCCCTGGCGCCTGGTAAAACGCGGAAGCCGCCCGACTATAAAGATCTCGCCGAAAGCATTTCCCACATCAAGGTTGCCACGCTCAAGGAACTTTGGAGCGACCCGGCCGACCAGTATCCAGCAGCCAATGTCCCCATCACATGGGAGGTCTGGTTGCGGCCCGGCGATGCGGATGAGGTATCTTCAGAAAGCATCTTGAGAGATGCCGCCGGTGATCTCGGTTACACGGTCACTTCTAATGCCCTGCATTTCGTCGACCGCACCGTGGTTCTCGTGCGCGGCACTCGCGAGCAGCTTTCGGTTGGTGCCGATGTGTTAGGCGTGATCGCCGAAGTGCGGAAAGCGAAGGTGGCAGCGGATTTCTTTGATGGTCTGCCGGTGGAAGGTCAACACGCGTGGGTCAACAGCCTTCTTCAACGCATAACCCCTCCCGGCAACGGTGCCCCGGTTGTTGGGTTGCTCGATACCGGTGTCAATCACGGTCATCCCTTGCTGTCCCCGGTTATCAATGCGACCAGAGACCTGCATACGTACAAACCGGCTTGGGGTGTCCATGACGGCGGACCGCACGGAACGTGGATGGCGGGTATCGCCCTCTACGGCGATCTTGCGGACGTGCTTGCCGGTCAGGAGAATGTTGCCCTCGAACACGGCATCGAGTCCTTGAAGCTCATCAATCTTCCCGCCGATCCGCACAACCCCGACCTCTACGGCGTCGTAACAGTCGAGGGCGTGAACAGGCTGGAAGCCGGCATCCAACGTCCACGCGTCTATTGCATGGCGGTCACCGCCAAGGATGCCAATCAGGGACGGCCATCCTCTTGGTCCGCCGCCGTCGACGGATTGGCCGCCGGCGCCGACGATGACGTTCAGCGGCTTATTCTGATTTCCGCCGGCAACATGGATCCCGCAAACCACGGCACA
>JAFECH010000155.1 GCA_018242255.1 Pseudomonadota bacterium
AGACCAGCATATGGAGCGGCTGGCCCGATCCGAGCGCGGCAACGGCTTCGTTCAGCCATTCCGGCCCCTGCCCTGCCGTGAACTGGGCAACCGTAATCGGCAGCAGCAGCAGCGACGAAGCAAAGATCGGCGGGATAACGCCCGACGAGTTGAGCTTCAGCGGCAAGTGCGAAGCCTCGCCCTGGAACATCTTGTTGCCGACCTGTCGCTTCGGATACTGAACGAGCAGACGTCTCTGGGCGCGCTCGAAGAAGACGATGGCGGCGACGACGGCCAGTGCGAGCACCAGGAAGAACACCAGAATGCCAGGCGAGATCGAGCCTGTGCGAGACAGCTCGAAAAGTTGTACCAACGCGCCGGGAAGACCTGCAACGATACCGGCGAAGATGATCAGCGACGTGCCGTTGCCGACGCCGCGCTGCGTGATCTGCTCACCGAGCCACATCAGGAACACGGTGCCGCCGACCAGCGTGATCACTGTCGTCGCTCGGAAGAACAGGCCCGGATCCATGACGACGGCGCCAGCGGCATTGCGCGAGCCTTCAAGACCGACGGCAATGCCGTATGCCTGGAGCGCTGCAAGCACGACTGTCAGGTAGCGCGTATATTGGTTGATCTGCTTACGGCCCGCCTCCCCCTCTTTCTTGAGGGCTTCGAGCTTCGGCGAAATCGAACTCATCAACTGCATGATGATCGACGCCGAGATGTACGGCATGATGTTCAACGAGAAAATGGCGAGACGCTGAAGCGCACCGCCCGAGAACATGTTGAACATGCCGAGAATACCGCCCGCCTGAGACTTGAACGTCTCGGCGAATGCGGCCGGATTGATGCCAGGAAGCGGAATGAAGGTGCCCAGGCGGAAGACGATCAACGCACCAAGCGTGAACCACAGGCGCCGCTTCAAATCCTCCGCCTTCGCGAAGGCGCTGAAATTCAGGTTCGAAGCAAGCTGCTCGGCAGCGGAAACCATTGGTCTCTTCTCCTAACCGTTGTGGCTATGGCCGACGGGCCAAACCACAACTGGGATCCGGAACGCGCCGTTTCCAGTGCCTTCCAGCCTCGAACGCTCGGCCGGGACCAGTCCCCCGCTCCGGCCGGGCACTATTAATCTTCCGATTTAGCGGCGCCGGGCTTCTTACCCTGAGCAGCCTTCTTGGCCTCAGACTTCTTCCGCTTCTCTTCGTCAGCGGCGATGACCTTCGGCTCAATCAGCGTGATGGTGCCGCCGGCCTTCTCGATAGCTTCCTTCGCCTTGGCGGAAGCATGGTTCACCGTGATCGAGATCTTGGCTTTGATCTCGCCGTCGCCCAGAAGGCGCAGACCATGCTTCGGGCGGCGAACGATACCAGCCTCGATCAGCGTCGCAAGGTCGACGGGCTTGGAGCCGTCAAGACGCTTGTCTTCGATCGCCTGCTGCAGCGAGCCGACGTTGATCTCGTTGAAATCCTGCGGGCGCCACTTATTGAAGCCGCGCTTCGGCAGACGACGATGCAACGGCATCTGGCCGCCTTCGAAGCCGCCGATCGCGACGCCGGTACGGGCCGTCTGGCCCTTACCGCCGCGGCCACCCATCTTGCCGAGGCCCGAGCCGATACCACGGCCGATGCGGACGCGCGTTTTCTTGGCGCCGGGGTTGTCTTTAATGCCATTGAGCCGCATGGGACCCAGATCCTTCTTTGCTTGCGCTCGGCGACTCCCTTCCGGGAGCCGGCCGCCGAGCGTGGTTATTTCCCTTCTTCGACCTGAACGAGGTGCTGAACTTTCTTCAGCATGCCGCGGACGGCCGGGGTGTCTTCGAGCGTCGAGGTGCGACCGAGCTTGTTCAGCCCGAGGCCGATCAGCGTCTCAGCCTGCCGCTCGGGGCGCCGATTGGGGCTGCGCACCTGCTTCAGCGTGATCGTTTTCTTCGACATGTCGTAACCTCAAATCCCATAGCAAAGCGGCGCGATGCAAGCTGCCGCTTTCGTTGTGTCTCTATCAGACGTCGGCGCCGGCTTCAGCAATCGACGAACCGTCACGACGGCGCGATACGATGTCGGAAACCTTCTTGTTACGACGTGCTGCGACGCCGCGCGGGTTTTCCTGAGCCTTCAGCGCGTCGAACGTGGCGCGAACGACGTTGTAAGGGTTCGTCGAGCCCATCGACTTCGCGACGATGTCGTGAACGCCGACCATCTCGAAGACGGCGCGCATTGCACCGCCGGCGATGATGCCCGTACCGGCGGGAGCCGAGCGCAGGATCACCTTACCCGAGCCGTGACGGCCGACGCTGTCGTGATGAAGCGTGCGAGCGTCGCGGAGCGGCACGCGGAGAAGGTTGCGCTTTGCACCTTCCGTTGCCTTGCGGATGGCTTCCGGCACTTCACGCGCCTTGCCGTGACCGAAACCGACGCGGCCCTTCAGGTCGCCGACGACGACCAGCGCAGCGAAGCCGAAGCGCTTACCGCCCTTGACGACCTTAGCAACGCGATTGATGTGCACGAGTTTATCGGAAAACTCGCTATCGCGTTCCTCGCGGTCTCTGCCACGCTCTCTCTGGGGTCCACGTGCCACGATATCGTTCCTCTCGAGTATCTCTTAAAACTTCAGACCGCCTTCACGGGCGGCATCGGCGAGCGCCTTGACGCGCCCATGAAACAGGAAGCTGCCGCGATCGAAGACGACCTCGGTTACGCCCGCTTTGACCGCGCGTTCTGCAACGAGCTTGCCGACGGCGGCTGCTGCCGCTTTGTCGGCGCCGGTCTTCAGCGTGCCCTTGACGTCTTTCTCGAGCGTCGAGGCGGCGGCGAGGGTCACACCCTTCACGTCGTCGATCACCTGAGCGTAGATGTTCTCCGACGAGCGGTGAACGGAAAGCCGGGGGCGGCCGTTGGAGGCTGCCTTGACGGCACGACGAACGCGCGCACGGCGGTTCGCAAGTTTTTGATTGGTGTTGGCCATCGTGCCGATCCTACTTCTTCTTACCTTCCTTGCGGAGGATGTATTCGCCCTTATAACGCACGCCCTTGCCCTGGTAAGGCTCGGGTTTGCGGGAGGCGCGGATGACGGATGCCACCTGGCCGACCGCCTGCTTGTCGATGCCGGAAACGTTGACGAGTTCCTGCTTGGCGCCGCCAACCTTGACCTCGACACCGGCCGGAATCTTCAGCACGACGTCGTGGCTGTAGCCGACCGAAAGGGTCAGCGTATCCTTGCCCTTCATCGACGCCTTGAAGCCCACGCCGTGGATTTCGAGATCCTGGCTGTAGCCGTCCGTCACACCCTTGATGAGGTTCGCGATCTGAGTGCGCGACATACCCCACTTGGAGCGTGCAAGCTTGGTGTCTTCGAGAAGGCTGACGTCGATGCCTTCGTCCGTTCTCTGAACCTTCAAGGCGTCGGGAACAGTGAAGGCGAGCTCGCCCTTGGGTCCCTTCATCTTGACGGTCTGACCGGTGATCGTCGCCGTTACGTTCGACGGGACCGGAACGGGTTTCTTACCGATGCGCGACATGGCTTCTTCAAACCTTGTTTCGCTGAGGCCAAAGCCTCA
>JAFECH010000156.1 GCA_018242255.1 Pseudomonadota bacterium
ACGCCAACGCCTACGCCAACGCCAACGCCTACGCCAACGCCAACGCCTACGCCAAGCGCAAACAGATCATCAAGCAGCTGGCCGATGGCTTGGTTGAGTGCTTATCGCGCGTTCCTTTTTAAATTTTTTCTATTCTCGGCGCGGGGTCGAGAGGGGAGAGACCGGCAGGTGCTGGGCCGCACCGGTGCCTGCCGGTTTCGAAACAAGGGCAAAGCTCATGAACATGATCTTTAACGATGGCGGCCCTGCGTTTCCGGCAGAAGGCGGCGCGGAAAGCGGGCTTCATGCTCATCCAGGAATGGCACTGCGCGATTGGTTCGCTGGGCAGTCTCTTGCAGCTTTCGCTCTAGATATGACGGACCCGGGTATCACCTTCGGTGACGTCGCATCGAATGCATACAAGCTTGCAGACGCCATGCTCAAAGCTCGGGAGATCCACCAATGAACGAGAATGGCACCACGCTCGAATTCTACGACGTCGGATATCCGACCACGCTCGGGCCTTGCGGATCTTTCAGCGGCAGCTTCGACATCGACCGCAATGGCAATATCGAAGGGTTTGTCGTCGATGCCCTCGCTGCAAAGGAGATCAATAGGCGCTTCACGATGCCGAATGGGAAAGGGCCGTTCTTCGGTGACGAGCTTTTTGCCTACCAGCTCGGAAACCAGATCGCTGCTGACTACGACCGCGAAATCAAAGACGCCCGGTTGGACATGGACATCTCCGCTTGCGAGCGGGATTGGGAACGGATTGAGGCCGCAGAATAATGATCAGCTTCCTCCTCACCATTATCGCTGTGGCGTTTCTCATCTTTGTAAAAGGCGAGCACTGGGATCGTAAGCACCGAGATGATTACGGGGACGACTGACCATGCTCACAGCCCTTGAACTTCATGACATCCACGTAGCTGAGGCGGACCGCGCGTACGCATTTGCGGAGTCATGCCGCAAGAAAAACCGTCTGCGCGAAATGGCGTTCTGGATACGTATCTATCACCAGAAACATGTTGATGCGCAGGGCGCGCTCAACGAACCGAAGGTATTGCGCAATGTCGAAGCTCGATTGGTATCTCTTGGCGTTTCTCTACGCGGCATCGACGATGCTGCTCATATGCACGCAACTACTTCTGCTGGGATAAATCATGGACAGAAGGCTGCTCGAGGCAATCGGACTAGCAATTGTAGCGAGTAGTTTTGGTTTGTTGGCGTTGGGCGTGATTTGGTTAGGGGGCTAACGGATGGATATCGCGAATTACGAGAAGGTCACCACGAGCGAGCGGGCGATTGCTGCCGGAGCGCTTCGTGATGGAGCGGAACGCGCCGACCATCTCGGGATCGGCAAGCTTGGCCTTCACGCGGCGCTGATGGCGGCCGTTCTCGAACTTCCGTCCTGGATCACGACGGACAAAAAGGGCGCGCACAACATCAAGTACGCGACTCTGAAACAGATCCTCGAAAAGGTGACACCGGTACTTCACGAACAGGGCATTCGCATCCGCCAGGGCGCAGATCGGTCCTGGGAACTGAACGAAGGCGGCGGGATGAAAGGCCGCCTCATCCCGGTCTACACGGATCTCATTCACACCGAGAGCGGCGAAGTCGAACGCACCCTGGTCGAGATACCGCTGACCAAGCTCGATCCTCAGGCCATGGGTTCGGCGATCACGTACGGTCGCCGGTATTCTTTGCTGGCGGCTCTGGGGCTCTCAACTGACGAAGCGGATGACGACGGAGATGCTGCGCTTCCGAAAGGACTAACCGAGCGCACGCAAATGTCGCCCGATCTGGCCACGCTTCTGAAAGAGATCGCCGCCTTCAAGAGCGCGACTGATCTTGCGGAATGGGGCCACGACGAAAAGCAGACGAAGCGATTGCATCGTCTCTCGGAAGCCGAGCGCGCCGTTGCCAAGAAAACCTACGACGACCGCGCTCAAGCACTTCTCGCTGCACCTGAAGAAGACCCCGCGCCTGCGAAGAAAGGGAAATCATGACCTATGAATATCTGAGAGCCCTCTCTCTTGTCGTCGCCTTCGTTCTCTTTGCAATCCTTGTTGCAAAAGCTCTTGAGCGTCCAATTCAACCAATGACCTTAAGTCCTAGAGTCGTGAAGACGATCATGATCGATGCTGACAACGAGATCGAACGCCAGGAGGGCTGGCAGTGAAGCTGAGCTTGGTGCGCCTTCGCGAGCTGCTCGATTATGACCCTGCGACAGGTCTTTTCTCATGGAAACGAGCCGTGGGGAGAAATGTGAAAACCGACGTTTGGATCGCGGGGTCCAAACAGAGTGGCGGCTATCTCCGAATCCGAATTGAACGCCAGCTGTATTATGCGCACCGCATCGCCTGGTTTTATATGACCGGCGCGTGGCCGCCCGGCGATATTGATCACGTCAACGGGACTAGAACTGACAATCGCTTCGCCAATCTGCGCGAAGCTTCGCGATCCGAAAATCTTAGAAATAAAGGAATGCGGGCCAACAACACCAGCGGCTACAAAGGTGTGTGTTTCGACAAGCGCAAAGGCCAGTGGCGCTCGACTATTACCGTGCACAAGAAGCAGACGCATATCGGCTATTTCGCGACGCCTGAACAGGCCTACGCCGCGTACTGCGCCGCCGCCGAAGCTCATCACGGCGAATTCGCGAGGACCGCATGACAAGGTCGTCCGCGGAGCAGGCCAAGTTTAGAAAGGCCGTCTTTCACGCCCATAAGCAGCACGATGAGAACGGTCGCGTATACCTCGTTTGTGGGAGGTGCGGCAGTAAAATCGATCCCGTTTACGGATGGGAAGCAGACCATACGATTCCGCGCGAGTTCGGCGGCACTGAGGGTCAACCTCTATGCAAGCCCTGCCACAAGCGAAAGACGGCCACCAAAGACATTCCCGCGATCGCGAAGAGCAAGCGCGCTTCAGACAAGCACTACGGCATCAAGCGCAAGGGCTGGGGCGGAAATCAGCGGAAAAAGATGAACGGGGATGTGGTTCCAAAGTGACCGGTGAAGCACCAATAGGGGAACGGGAAAATAAGATGGTTCATTCTTCTGAATCACCTGAGGTAGCTACCTCACGGTCAACTGACCGCCAGCGAATTTCGATGGAGAATTTGCTCGAACTTCATGCGCGCGAAATCGGCGGATTTGACGATAGCTGGCGTGCATTCATGTGGCAGGTGAAGGGTGAGAAGCCAGGTCCGCCCTATGGTTTCGGAACCCATGTCGCCGTCACCGGGGCTGTCGTGACGAAGCAAAAGCGGAATGGTGAATGGGACTGGCGGTTGCGTGACAAAAGCACGGAGATGACGATCACCATTCGCAATGAGAACCACGATCAGTGGTGCGAGCGGTGGGGTCACGAGCGTGACGTCTGCTGGGTTTGCCAAGGCAATGGCGACGTCGTTCAGTCCTTTGGCGTTAAAGGCGTCACGTATCGGCAGTGCCATCACTGCAAAGGATCGGGCAAGCCGCAATCCAAATCGAACGTTGACCGCTCGAACGAAGAGCCAAGC
>JAFECH010000157.1 GCA_018242255.1 Pseudomonadota bacterium
GTCGGCAGATGTGGAGCTTTTGCTCGGCCTTAGCGCGCAAATCCGAGGTGCGTTCGCTGAACCGACCAGTCGTGCGGCAAGTCTTTGCCGAGTTTCAGCAGCCGCGTTGGCGTCAGTTCGACAGGGTGCCGACCTTCGATACAATCGCGGATGAGGTCCGGCGCCAAATATGACAGGCGTACGAGCGCGACTAGCTGACCATGGCCCATGCCAAGACGCTGTGTCATCGCCGAGAGGCTGTCGTCGGTGCCCGTAAGGAATGCCGCGCGCGTCGCGAACGCCTGCTTCAGCAATGCGATCAGGTTCGCATCAATTTCGCGATGCGCGTTGCCCGCGATAACTAGACGCTTGCCTTTGCCAGCCCGGCGTAGGTTGGCCGCGATGGAGAGGACGATCGGAGCGAAGTTATCGTCTATCGAAACCGGACCTCCTCCGAGCGCATTGAGGAGCTTCAAACAATCGAGTGAGACTTCAATGCGATCCACCGCAACCGAAACTCGCTCGACGCTGGATCGAACGAACTTCATCACCTCCGTGGACGGAAGGGTTTGCCATCGCGCGGCCAATTGTGATGCGTGATGCAGTACGGCTTCAAGTGCGTCCGCCGAAAGGTCGATCGGCGCCATGGCCTCCGCTGAGCCGGACCTCGACGCCAGGAAGGCTCGAAGTCGATCCAGCACCAAGCCTTCAATCTCGCCCGCTGGAAGACGGAATGTGCCCTGCCCGGCTCTCCTTTTTCCATCGAGAAGCGACGTCGAGATGTAATAGCGATAGCGCTTGCCACGCTTGTTGGCGTGGGTCGGCGTCAATCGCCGGCCCTCTGCATCCACGATCAAGCCGGCCAAGAGGCTCGGCGATTCAGCGCTGACGCCGAGAGCACGCTCCTGGCGGTTCGTCGCGAGCTTGTCTTGGACGACCTGCCATAGGTCGGGGTCAACGATCGCCTCATGCTGGCCGGGATACACGTTCCCCTTGTGCTTGATCTCCGCGCAGTAGATCCGGTTCTGCAGCATCAGGTAGAGTGCACCACGTGAGAGCTTCTGACCGCCTGAGAGCCTACCACCCGCGCCTTCTCGCCTCTTGCTGACGATGCCCTGCCTAGCCAATTCCTTCCGCAGCAGCGTGACCGATCCCAGTTCGGCATAGCGCTGGAAGATCAGACGGATGGTGTCAGCTTCCGACTTATTGACGATGAGCTTGCGGTCTTGAATGTCATAGCCGAGTGGAACGTTGCCACCCATCCACATGCCCTTAGCCTTCGATGCGGCGATCTTGTCCCGGATGCGCTCCCCTGCAATCTCGCGCTCGAACTGCGCAAACGACAAGAGCATATTGAGCGTCAGTCGACCCATAGAGGTTGTCGTGTTGAACTGCTGGGTCACTGAAACGAATGACGCGCCGTGACCGTCGAAGATGTCGACAATCTTGGCAAAGTCAGCGAGCGAGCGGGTCAGGCGGTCGACTTTATAGACGACAACGATCTGGACTTTGTTGGCTTTGATGTCGACTAGGAGACGCTGCAGGGCCGGCCGCTCCATCGTGCCGCCGGACAGGCCACCATCGTCATACATGTCTGCGACGGCCGTCCACCCCGCGTGCCGCTGGCTGGCGATATAGGCGGCGCATGCCTCCCGCTGCGCATCAAGGGAGTTGAACTCCTGCTCGAGGCCTTCGTCGGACGACTTCCGGGTGTAGATCGCACAGCGAACCTTGCTGTTACCCAAAGAACGATCAGGCGTCCGCATAGGTGTCCTTGTCCGCCGGTGGCTGTCGTACTTTCAGACCGAAGAAGCGCGGGCCTGACCAGCGGGCGCCCGTGATCTGCCGCGCGACAACCGAGAGCGACGAATACCGCTGCCCCCTCCATTCGACACCATCCGCGTGGATCAGCACCGTGTGAGTCACGCCACGCCATTCGCGAACGAGCCGCGTCCCCGGCTTCAACGCGATCGATGGCGCAGGGCTCTGCTTACCCGTGGCAGGTTCGATGCCTGTTTGAGAGAGTTTGCGCAGAATGGATTTGGAGAGGCCGCCGAGCGCCCTCTCCTGAAGCTTGAATAGGATGCCTCGGATCAGAAGATCCCTCGACAGCCGCATTGGTGGCGCGACCTGATGCAGGCGACGCCACTCTTGGCGTAGCTCGAAGATCGTCTGCCTCTCAAGCTGCGCAAGCTCTGCTGCTACGTCGGTCGCCATGTCAACGGCCGCGGCGCGCCTCGATGCGGTAGCGACGCAGCTCGTCTTCATCTTTCGATGACTTGAGCGTAAAGCCGAGCTTCTTCTTTACGGTGCCCGCAAGGAAGCCGCGGACGCTGTGCTGCTGCCAATCGGTGGCCTGCATGATCTCTTCAATGCTGGCGCCCGCCGGGCGGCTCAGCAAGGTGAGGACGCGCTCTTGTTTCGTAACGCGCGTTTCGACTTCAACTGCCTTAGGGTTCTGCTTGCCGACGGCAGCAGAGCCGGATTTGTGTGACGCACTGACCTTGTTCTTTGGGGTGACGCGCGAGGTCTTTGATTTTGGCGAGGCTTCGATATCAGCGATCGACATTTTCGTGACTCCAGGATAGGCGGCGTCCCAATTGACGCCCGCACCACCCGAAGCCCCGCAAACTGCGAGGCGAGTCATCCGACGGTCGGGGTCCGTTTGGCCGCCGTCGGTGCCCACACCAATGCGTGCTTTTCGGCTGAAGTCCAGGCTCGTTTTCGCTGCGGCGGCTAACTTCGAAATATCCGTTAAATAGCTCTGTCAGCGGGTTAGTGATTTAATTTCGGATCATTAGCAGCTGAAGACGAGCGTTCAAATTTCCGGATATTGGGACGGGCTCCGCAGCTCGCGTCAGGTAGACAACAGCTTGCTGCCCGTCACGCACGAGAAGCTGACAAGGTCAGCTTCGTCCCATAAGCCGACATTGGATTTGCGGAGTTGCGGAATCACTTTCGGCGTCGTCGGTATGTCCGCTTCAAAACGGAAGGCAGCAGCGGTTCTAGCACAGCAAACAGCCGTTTCTGGCCCCTAAGAATAAGCTTGGAGGGCCGGAATTGATGTCCGGTCGTTTGGCTTGAGCGGGCGTCTAACAATTCTATGGCTTCACGCTGCAGCTAGCGAGTGGGTACGGCATCGAGAGGAGGCCAAACATTGCTCTAGCGCAAAGAAGCGCACGCAAGAATTCGCGAATGTTGCACGGAGAAAAAGCGGCAACGGAGGCGGTTCATGCCAGACAAGAGCATTGGCTTCACGAAGCGGTTTTTCAAGCAAACTCGATCACGACAGGAAAGTCGCCCCGAACGGTTTACAGAACATCCACCGGCCCATCTCTATGCCCTGGTCGGATGGCGGCTGACGGCTTTAGGAATTAATCCCAAGAGCATCGAACGCCATTCGCCCGACTTGCTGTTCCTGCTCAGGAGCAGGTGCGCGTTATGTGCGGACAAGCGAAGATGTCTGGAAGGTATGATGGATTCTCGCCACCCGCCGGGATGGGAAGACTATTGT
>JAFECH010000158.1 GCA_018242255.1 Pseudomonadota bacterium
ATCAAGACCGCCGACTGGATCATCGACCTCGGCCCCGAAGGCGGCGACGGCGGCGGCACGATCGTCGCGGCCGGCACGCCCGAAGACATCGTGAAGGTCAAGGAAAGCTACACCGGACAGTATCTGAAACCGGTGCTGGCGCGCTCCAAGTCCGCGCCTTCCGGCCGGCTCCGCGAAGCGGAGTCGGAAGGCGCAAACAAAAGAGCGAGCAAGAAGCAGGCGGCGGAATAAGTCCGCGCCGAGCGGCCACCCTCCACACCGTCATCCCGGCGAAGGCCGGGATCCAGTCAAACCTCGACTACCGGTATGCTGCTAATTGTCTGGGTGCCGACCTCCGTCGGCATGACGTTGCTGTGGCTGATGTCCAGCCCTCTCCCTTGGGGAAGGTGTATGAGTGAGACGTGGCAAAAATGACCAGCGAAAACACGAAAGTCCCGCTCGCGATCAAAGCCGAGGACGCGCCCCTTCGCACCAAGCCGTCGAACTATCCCGAGCCCTTCTTCAGCCGTATGGCCAAGCGCGAGAAGCGCCCGCTCGGCGACATCTTCGGCCTGAAAAACTTCGGCGTGAACCTGACGCGGCTTCTGCCAGGCGGCGAGTCCGCGCTGCTGCATCGCCACAGCAAGCAGGACGAGTTCGTCTATATTCTCGACGGAACACCTACGCTCGTCACCGACACGGGCGAGATCGACATGGAACCCGGCATGTGCGCGGGCTTCCCCGCGGCGGGCATCGCCCATCACCTTGTGAACCGGACGACGCGTGACGTCGTCTATCTCGAGATCGGCGACCGCACGCCCGGCGACGAAGGCAGCTATCCGAGCAACGACCTCAAAGCCTCACTCGGCCCGGACGGGAAGTGGGTGTTTACGCGCAAGGATGGGAGTGGAGGCGGAGCGCCATCCGACCGCAGCGAGGGTGAATACGAAGGTTAAGGACAGCGCGGACGGTAAGACTCAGCCTTGCCGAAGGTAAGAGGCCGAACACATCAAGCGCGCAGTCATTTTTATCCAGGCGCCTCAAGCTGGCGATTGAGCTCCACTCGGAAGCTCATTGCCAGCCACGTTGGAGGTCGAAGCCGCTTTGAAAAGTGGCTCCCCGTACAGTTCTTCGAATTTCGCTCGAAACCGATCGTTAGTCCAAATTTGTCGAAACACAGGCCAAGTACGATACGTTTCGGCACTCATTTGATTGCCTGGATTATCCATTAGCTTTATCACCGCATCAACATCAGCCTTCACTGCGGCAATGCAAATTTCAAATTCGACACTTGCCGCAGACCAATCTTCGCTGTTCAAAATCTTGACAGATTCATCCTTCTTTCGCTGCAAAGCCATCGCATTTGCAAGATTGACGACCATCATTCTTCTAATATTTTCTTTGAGTTTCGGAATCTTAGCCGAAAATGATAACAGAGATTCCGCTAGAGCGTATTGACGTCGCCTAATGAGATCCATGCACCGTGCGTTATATTTTTCATCAGCCTTCGAAGTATCATGCGGCTCGAATTTCCGCCAAAGCACGTAACATAGCTTCAGACCCATCTCATGGACCGTTTCAACGGAACTCTTAAAGTATGCGGGATCGGCTCCAAGCTTCCCTCCCATTGTGGCATCTAACGTATCAACGCCTTGCTCCTTGCAGTTCTTTAGATATTGGTCAGAAATTATGCCGCCGCTATGGGTGAAAAGGTTACGACGCTCGCAAAGCTCGATAAATTTGGGCCAAACGACCAGCCCCTCCTTCAACTTGACGCTAAAGTGAGTTTGCATCCAATCGATCTGGTCGTGATGGCTCTTCCGTAGGACACTCTCAATCTCTCTGTCGATTAGTGCTTCTCGAGCAGCTTCGATTGAAGGGAATTCTAAAAGCTCCTGAAAGGTAATCTGCTTTTGCGAAGTCATTATGATTTCGGGTCGGCGACTTATTACCGTCCTCAATAACGAAGTCAAAAAGGCATCGTATCCGCTTATAAGACCCACTATAAGGATTTGCGGCAAGAGCTTTACGCCCTCTCCAGCTTGTAGAACCCGTTCGTGGCGCTGAAAAAACTGCCCCATATAGCTGATATCAAGCTCATAAACATTTACGTTTGGCGCGGACAGCTCATCGCTCTTTTCACCATTTTCCTTTGCAAACTTTGCGACTTCCTTCTCAGATATAAATTTCATTATTTGAGGCGCGAGTTGAAGAGTAATAGGCATAAAATTCATATAGGCATCTACTAACCATATAAAGTCGCGAAAAACTTCTGAAAAATCCTTTGCTCTCGAAAAGTCAGGGAGTTCCTCGTCTTTCGATTTAGTTTTACCTTCGAAATCAGATGAGAAATCAAATTTTTCTTGACAGCCGAATAACCGTGTCCGGCGATCTCGCCATTTTTCTCAATAATAGCAATAAAAAAACTTTTGTTATTTTTATCCATTGGCTCCCCGTATCTCATTTGAGCAAAAAAGGCCGACTAAGCGATAACCTCCATCTCACACTCGGAAAAGGGTGTTTGTCGAGACGGCTAAGCCGAGAACGGTGCGTGATCGGTCTTATCCACCCGCATAACTTATCTCCGCCCTCTCTTTTGATTGCGCATCGCGACTCCGCTCCGCGGAGCCGGGCGCGATGCGCGGATCGCTGCACCACCACGAAAAAAAGTAATCCCCGGCGCTGCTGTCCCCCCACATAATACCCTCACCCATCCGGCAAGGGCACCTCTGTTATTGGCGCGGGCGACTCTCCTTCGTCGGGCCGGCCGCCCGCGCACCTCGCCCGCGAGCCCTGACTTGTCTGCTTCAGCCCCAAATCGGCCCGGCATCGGTGGCCACGCGGTGCGCCTCATAAATCGCACTGCGGAAAATAACTGTGACTGCAACGGTCCTTTACTTGGCAACGGCCAAGCACTCGACTAGCGTTCAGACAGATTTGTCCGCACCCGGGGGGTTGCTATGCAGGTTTTCAAGTCAGGCTTCGTGGCCGCGATGATGGTGTTCGCACTTTCGGCGACCGCTCAGGCGGCCCAATGTACGAAGGTCGCAGCGATTGGCGATAACTTCACCTACGATTTGGCGGTGCTGTTCTCCCACAACGCGCTGAAGAATACGATCGCCGGGAAAGGGCTCATTCCGAAGGGGCCCGTGAAAACCACTTGCAAAACAGGGGCAATGGTTGAGTGTTACTCCTCGCAGATGGCCTGCAAGGGTGGAACGCCCGCGGCCTGCTTGGGCCCCTG
This sequence comes from Pseudomonadota bacterium, assembly GCA_018242255.1. Lineage (GTDB taxonomy): Bacteria > Pseudomonadota > Alphaproteobacteria > Rhizobiales > Hyphomicrobiaceae > Hyphomicrobium_B. The sequence goes on from JAFECH010000158.1 coordinate 3,224, forward strand.
GCTCTGCTTCTGATCTGATTGCGCATCGCGACTCCGCTCCGCGGAGCCGGCCGCGATGCGCATGCTCGGAGCTTCTTTCTTCTCGACGCGCCGGGCGGCCGGCGCGCCGTAGGCGTGTCGCCCGGCGCAATCAAATGAGGAGCCGGCCGCCATGCGCTGGTCGCGACGCGAAAAAAACTTATCCCCGCCCTCTCCACCTGCACGATAATCCCCTCAC
>JAFECH010000159.1 GCA_018242255.1 Pseudomonadota bacterium
GTTTTTACGAGCAGATCGGATTGCTGAACGAACCGGGCCGTACTGAGGGCGGGCAGCGGCGATACGACAAGCGGACCGTCAGGCGGCTGAGTTTCGTCCGTCACGCGCGTGAACTTGGCTTTGACGTGGACGAGGTGCGGGAACTGATAACGCTCGCGGACCGGCCAGAAGAGTCTTGCCAGAGCGTGGACGCGATTGCCCGCAGGCAAGTTGCGCGCATTGACTCCAAGATAAAGAACCTGCGCGCAATGCGTCGCGAACTCATGACGGTAATCACTGGCTGCCACGCGGCGCGGGTGCGGGACTGCCGTATCATCGAGGCTTTATCGCAGGTTTCTCCGAGATGATAAAATGGCCGGGTGGGTCTGAAGGATTAAGGACGTGCAGAGTGAAGCCGTTCTTTTGTCGGCCTTGGGTCACAAGCAGCGCTCGAAGGCTTCTGTTTGAATTCTGATTGAAGCGCGTGAGCGGACATGGATCTTGCTCAATGCGAAGCTGTGCTTAGGTTAGGAGTAGATGTTTGGCGATCCACTTGAAGGGCAAATATTGCGGCCCGCAGTGTGAGGCTAAGGATTGCGCACCCAGCGTACTCCGGGACCCCGGGTGCCAGTGGGAGGGAACAGTTCGACTCCATTATCAAATAGGGCAGTCACGACCTTCTCCCAGGTCGCGAGCGAGAATGCTCCGTAGGTGAGACGCTCAGCGATCGTGATCGTCTCTGCCGCTTCGATCCGTCGAATAGTACGTTCCGTGACTCCAGCCTCGGAAGCCAACTCTGTTATCGTGAGGCCGGCTAGCGCCCGCGCCGCGGTGACTTGTCGTCCATGCCAGGTGCTCATGCAATTCGAGCTACCTGATTCTAGGGGGGGATGGATATCGTCCTTGTCGGGGACGAAAAACAGCCCTAATTAGGTTCTGACAAGGGATGGTTATCGTAACCTATCCTGTTTCGTGCCGGCGAGGAGGGGGCGCAATGGCGATGACAGATATCATTCCACGCATCGATCTTCTGTCGAAGGACGCCCTCGACTTCCTGAAGGCATCACTCGCTCCGAACACGCTTCGCGCCTATGCCGCTCAGATCAAAGCTTGGGAGGCATACTGCGCAGAGCAGGGCGCCGCTCCCTATCCTGCAACCCCCGTGGCGGTAGCGAACTGGGTCGCCGAACGGGCGAACAACGGGCGACGGGGAGGTAGGCGAGCAGGGCACGGTGAAACCGGCCAGGCGATCGCAACGGTCCGAACTGCGATCCCGGCAATCCGTGCTGCCCATGTTGCGAAGGGGCTGAGCTTCGATACCCATCACCCCGCGCTCCGCGGCGTGCTCCAGGGCATCAAGCGAGAGAAGGCCGAGTTGCCCAGCCAGTCCGCTGCGCTTCAAACGCGCCAACTTCTCGATATCATCGAAGGACTCGGTGACGATCTGGTCGCCGCACGAGATGCGGCTCTCCTGGCGCTGGGCTTTGCAGCCGCTCGCAGGCGGAGTGAGATCGTTGGTCTCGACCTAGATCGTCTCGGGACCGGCAGCGGTATCCTCGTGCGGAGCGCCACAGACTTCCGCATCGTGCTGGTGCGCGGAAAGACGGTGACCGATGATGACGATCCAATCATCGTCAACCGGGAAGACAATCGGGAAGCGGCAAGGGCAATCGACCAGTGGCTTGACAGGGCAGGGATCTTAGTGGGCACGCCAGTGTTTCGATCGATCCGGAAAGGCGACCGGCTCCAGTCCGAGCGCCTGTCACCGGAATACGTGGCGCGGATCGTGAAGGCCCGCGTGGCGCAGCACCTCGTCAAAAGCGGTGTGCCGGGAAAGCTCGCTCAATCTGAGGGCGCGCGATATGCAGCTCATTCCTTGCGGCACGGCTTTGCGACAAGCGCAGCGGAGGCGGGTGCCTCAACGCTGGAGATCGCCAGCGTGACCGGTCACCAATCGCAGGCGATCCTCGCGCGCTATGTGAGGCAAGCTGACAAGAACAATCTTCGTCCCGGTCGACGAGCAGGAGTTGGATTGCGACGGGACAAATGACCAAAGTATCAGTCAAACCAAACAGCAATATTTTGCGTCGCCGCAGGCACGAGGGCGCAGATACGGCACGCACACAATCGTCTGCGCTAAGCGTCTGCGCATCGCGTTCTAGAAATCCCGCTTTTCGGCTTCCTCCAGTTCACTGATGACACGACTGGCTAAAGCGGCAGGAAGTCTTTCGACATCCTTCGCAATGCGCGCGAAATATTCATTGCCAAGTTCTCTATACGCGCGGCGGAGGATGCGTTGGGTATCGCCTGTTCCGAAAGAGGCGGCGACGAGGTCGGCGGGCGGCCACTGGGACATGGCGAACGCACGAACGAGATGCTGTCGAGCCACTTTGCGGCGATCCCAGTCCGGAAAAAAAAATCTCATCATGCTAGCGGGCGATACATTTCCGTCCGACAAGGATCGGTAGACGACCGGAAAGCTCACCACAACAAGTTCGCTCAGCGGCGCGAATAAATTATCGAAGGCGTAGCGCAACGCCAGCTCTGCGGCATGAAGCGGTCCTCTTAACTCGCTTTTGCCAACTTGGTTGATCATATCTGCCCATATTTTGATTGTTTGCGTCGACAGATCAGAGGCGTGGCGTTGCGCCAAAAGTTCAGATAGCTCTTCGACATGTTCAAGTATTTTTTGGTGTTTGAGCTGATGGCGGAGCGCCCAGATGTTCTCTTTCAACTGAGAAGCTGGCAAACCCGGCGCGGCCGCATGCAATATCAGCCAGCGTGGGGTCACATAACCAGCAAGAGTTTGACTGATATGGTCGATCTTATTTTCGAGACCCGCATGCGGTTCATTCAGCATTCGAGCAAGCGTAACTTCTGCAAGGCGATGTGCATAATTAGGAGGCAAATCCTCAATGATGCTGCCTGAGCGTTCAACTAGGCATCCTAGTGAAAGCTGAGCGCCGACTAAAATGCGGGCCTGTTGTAACGTGAACTGACGATCATGACCGGCTAATATATGGAGGATGCGCTCAGCCAAATCGGTTTCACGCAGGGCGTGATGTAACCGTCGATCATCAGCTTGATTGAAGAGACCGACAAGAAGATGAGCTTTTCGCGAAGTTCCTAATGTTTCATGGCGGCAAAGCCAATCCAGATCCTCTCGATCGACTTGTAGCGTCGCTAAAAGTAAACGGTCGCCACTCCGAGATTTGGTCGCTGCGTCGCGCAGTGCATTCATGCGGGTGTGATCAAGAGCCGCGCGAATTAGAACTGCATCGAGCGCCGAAAGCTCAAATTTGGTATTCTTAGCTAGATGAGAAACAGTATCAACAAAGTCCTCATAGCTAGCGTCGGACAGAATTGCATCCAGTATGGGCGCATGAGTCGGTGACG
>JAFECH010000015.1 GCA_018242255.1 Pseudomonadota bacterium
AACCGTCTTCGACCGATAAATTCACGTTCAAGTTCATCAACAATAATGTCGATACGGAATTGCCGTTTCGCACGTCGTTGCAGCAGTTCAATCAGAACCCGTTTCAGAAGGGCTGCCAAACTGCGGCAACAGCTGCTGAGGGCTGCGCAACGAACAAATTCTCCGCGACCGGCAATACCAGTTCTGGTGTCCCGCAAACCGCCGAGCAGGCAGGCGCCGGACGTGATGACCGCCGCACGATTGGCGGCTTCCGCTGGGACCATGCTTTCGATGCCGAAACGGCGTTGCAAACACAAGTCGTGATCGACGATCGCAACATCAACCAGCCGACGGGAACGACGAGCGCCGTTGGCGATTATCTTTCTTACAATATCATCTCCGGCGTGACGCACCGTTCGACGGTCGCCGGCCTGCCCACGCTGAGCTACTTCGGAGCGTTCTGGAACTATCTGCCCGTCGACGGCAAAACGTTCAACATGGCGCCGGGAGGCGGCGCGCGGCGCGGCCTGTTGCAATCCGAGCAGACTGGCTCGACGATGAACGTCGGTGCGCGCGCCCGTCAGGAAGTGAAGCTGACAGATGATTTCTCCGTTGTCGCTGGCGCAACCGTGGAGCGCACGTCGCTCGATGGCTCTCAGATCGGCTACGTGTACAAGCCTGACGGAACGATCAAGAAAACGAACTTCGTCTCAGCCGATCGCGATTTGACGAACGTCGCGCCCGAACTTGGTGTCGTCTACACGCCAACCCGCGAATGGCAATGGCGCGCGCGCGTGGGAACAGGCTACGGCACACCGCAGTTCTCGAACCTGTTCGTCACACCCGAAGGACTGCCCGGCAACAACACTGAGCTGAAATCGCAGACCAACGTCGGCTTCGATGTCGGCGCGGACTGGACGCCGGCGCCGGGAGTTGTGCTCAGCGTCACGGGATTCTACGAATTCTTCCGCAATGAACTTGTTTCGCAGTCGCCGGGGCCTGGGCTGCCTAACTTCTCGTTCAACGCACCGGCTTCAGAACATCGCGGCATAGAAGCGTCAGCGAACATCGCGCTGGGTCATGGCTTCCGGTTGACGGCGTCGTATACGTTCGACGACCAAATCTATACCGACTATGCCGAGCGCCTTTCCGGCGCGACCGCAGCCGTCAGTCGCGATGGTAATAAAATCCCCGGCGTAGCGCCAAACGAGGTGTCAACGCGCTTGAGTTACGACGTGCCGGTCGGCGCATTCAAAGGCGTCGGTGCGTATGCGGAATACCAATGGTACGACAGCTTCTTCATGGAGAACGCCAACCTTTTGAAGGCGCCAGGGTACGAGCTGGTCAATCTCAACGTTCACTACAACAAAGATCTCAGCGGCGGTCCGATCAAGTCGTTGATGGCCTACTTCGAAGTCCAGAACGTGTTCAACGAAACCTATATCGCGTCGGCAAATAACATCACCGACCGTGTGGGTGCCGGAGCAGATGACTTGGCCGCCATATCAGGCTCGATTTATGCCGGCGCACCACGCACATACTACGGCGGCATGAAACTGAAGTTCTGACGTCAGGAACTTCAGGACAAAGGCGCGGAGCCTTACAAGCTGGGACGCCGCCGCGGACGCACGTCGCGGCGGCGTGTCTTCTCACGCACACTCGTCACGTGGCGACAGTCTCGAATCAGCTCCGCGCACTGCGCAATAGTAGGTCGAACTTGCCAGCAGTCGTTTTGACGCAGATCATCATTCCCAGTTCGATTCGTGCGCGTGCTGAACGGGAGAGAAAAAAATGGATCCCACCTTAATGGCATTGATTATCTGGCTGTTGATCGGCGCCGCAGCCGGCTGGCTGGCGGGGCAGATCATGAGTGGCGGCGGGTTCGGATTGCTCGGGGATATCGTCGTAGGCATCATCGGCGCGGTTATCGCCGGCTGGTTGTTTCCGTTTCTCGGTCTTCGGCTGGGCGGCGGCATGCTCGGCGAGATCATCGCAGCCGCCATCGGCGCGATCATTCTGCTGTTTGTCCTGCGGCTCGTGAAACGAGCCTAGCGACGACATCTTCGACGACGACAACGCAGGCTGCTCGTGACTCGGGGGAGATTACGGGCGGCCTGTAAATAATTGAAACTACCAATGCGGCACGATAGCCGCCGCCGGCGGCAAGGCGTGCCGATCCAGGCCCCGAAGCGCCGGGCCACGCTGCAAAGTCCCGAACAATGAGAAAAGCGCTCGTCCGAAAATCATCATGATTTGCGGTCAGGGTCACCGCGTGCGATCGCTTCCGATCGCGACACGCGACGCGTTACCAACGTCAGCGTCAAGGCCTGAACTGACAACGGCAGTCCGCGGAAAAGCTCGTCCGGCCTGCTTCCCAAGTGACGAGACACAACGGCATGCGTAAAGTTCCGGTATCCTGTTTTATCATCTCCAAGAACGAAGCCGATCGTATTGGCCGAACGATTCGCTCGGTCAGGCCTTGGGTGGATGAGGTGGTGGTCGTCGACAGCGAAAGCACCGACGACACCGTCAGCGTTGCACTTGCGGAAGGCGCCCGCGTCATCACGCAGCGATGGCTCGGTTTCGGCGGGCAAAAGCGCTTCGCCGAGGAGCAGTGTCGCAACGATTGGGTCTTCAATGTTGACGCTGACGAGGTTGTCACGTCCGAATTGCAGCGCGAGATCATCGACGTTTTCGCCGGCGGCGCACCGAAATTCGTGGCATACGGCATGCCGCTGCAAATGGTCTATCCATCGGCCGCGAAGCCTCGCCCATTAGCGCGCGATCACTGGTACATCCGTCTTTACGACCGACGTTTCGTGCGCTTTCGCCAGTCCAATATTCACGATGCCGTTGTTACCGACGACCATCCAGTTGGCCGATTGCGGGCGCCGATGCATCACTATTCGATGCGTTCGTTCCCCGACATGAAGCGCAAACTGAATGAACGCACGTGGCTTCTCGTCGAGAACTCCGATGTGACTACAACTGGCTCGGTTGGGCTTCGGCTGTTCACGGAGCTGCCGATGAATTTCTTTAAATACTACATCGTTCGCCGGCACTGCATGGGCGGTTTCACCGGGCTCAGGTATGCGTCGATCCAGGCTTGGTACCGCTTCCTGAAAATCTATCGGATCTGGCGCAAGGCGGGCCACAGGACCAGACGGACGCCGGCGTCGGAGGCGCCCGTTGCCTGAATGTCGCTGCCGCACGGGCGGGGAGGGCGCGAATGGTCCTACGCATGGGCGTGTGAGGCAATGATGCCGCACGCAACGGGCCGTCGACCAACAAGAAGTCTTCCACCGCGCTGGCAATTGCGGCTATAGAACAGCCGCGCACGGTCCCGTAGCTCAGTTGGATAGAGCATCTGCCTTCTAAGCAGAGGGTCGCAGGTTCAAATCCTGCCGGGATCGCCATTTCTTTCAGCGTGTTAGCCCTTGGACGCAACGCCAAGTACTGCGTTTAGCTAGGGTCGGCGAAGCGGTAGCCTACGCCGGGTTCGGTCAGTATGAGCGACGGCTCGGCAGGCTTGTCTTCGAGCTTGGCTCTCAGCTGGCCGATGAACACACGCAGATACTGTCCGTCCGCCACGTTCGCTGGGCCCCAGACCTCCTGCAGCAATTGGCGGTGCGTGATGACGCGGCCCGCATGTCGCATAAGCATCGCGAGCAGATCGAACTCTTTGGGTGTCAAATGCACCTGCACGCCATTCCGCGTGAGCTGATGGCGCGCGAGATCAATCCGAATACCATTGATATCGATCTCGCCGATGCCGTGCTGAATGGGCTGAGATGTGCGCCGCAACGCCGAGCGGACCCGTGCCAATAGCTCGCCTATTCCGAACGGCTTGTTCACGAAATCATCCGCGCCAAGATCCAATGCCTCGATCTTCTCGCCTTCCCGGTCGCGCGCCGACAGAACGATGATGGGGACCTTCGACGTGCGCCGCATCGCCTCTATGACCGTCTTGCCGTCGGCATCAGGCAGTCCGAGGTCAAGCAGGACAACATCGGGTGAGGATGAGGAGAACGCGCGCAAGGCATCCTTCGCTGATGTAGCGGAAGCGACCGAGAATCCGCTCGCGATGAAACTCGGCTTGAGAAATCGCTGTATCTGCGGCTCATCGTCGACAATCAGAACTTTGACCGGTCCGCTCATGCCACTCTTCCAATCGTCGCTGCGGCCTCGATGCTGACCGGAAATACGAGCGTGACGCGAGTACCGCCTTCGGCGGTGATCGGGCTAACCGCTGATATCTGCCCGCCGAGACCTTCCATGATCTGTTTGCAGATCGACAAGCCAAGGCCCGAGCCGCCGGCCTTCGACCCGGCCCCTCGGAAAAACTTGTCAAAGATCTTCGGCAATTCAGCGCCATCGATACCGGTCCCTCGGTCCTCGACCGTCAGCACGTATCCATCGTCAGACCGGCGCAATACCACATTGATCGGTGTACCGGGTTGCGAGAACTTCGCAGCATTCTCGATGATGTTCAGGATCACGTGTTCTAGCAGTGTCTCGTTCGCCCGGATAATGGCGGGCGCGCATTCGGACTCGAATTGGAAATTGGCACGAGGCATCAACTGCCGAGCCCTCCGAACGCTCGCAGACGTCGCATCTTCAAGATCGATCCAGTCTTCAAGCAAATCGGGCGTCCCGGCCTCGATCCGTGACATGTCGAGGAGGTTCGTAACGAACCGCGACAGACGCTTGGCTTCCTCTTCGATGGCGAGCAGCAGATCGTCCTTGGTCTCATCAGGCATTTTATCGCCCAACTGGCGCAGGCTGGTGACCGCGCCTTCAATGGACGCAAGCGGCGTCTTGATGTCGTGGGAGACAGACGACAACAGCGCCGATCGAAGTCGCTCCGCCTCCGCTTCCTTTGCGATTGCGACCTTCTCGGTTTCCAGCGAAATGCGGGCCATAGCGATAGCCGCATGACGCACCATGGCTTGGAGAGTTACTTCAGTGCCCGTATCCGGAGCGACACGCGTGTGCACGCCAAGGACGGCCAGTGTCGCTCCTTGCGCGATCATAGGATGAAACTCGTACACCGATCCGGGCCAGCCCGGTACCGCCGGATAAATGACGCACTGAGACGTGGCGCTGCGTTGGGCGGCCTGCCAATCTGCGCTCGTCAGTTGCGGAGCTGCAGGCGATCGCGCGACGGTCACCCAGTTATCCCCCCGCTTGCACAAGACGACGGTATCGCCTTCGGCGACTTGCGCCGCTTCCGACGCGAGGGATTCACCAACGCCGACCAAGTTAGACGCTCCTGACAATCGAATTGCCAGCTCGTTAAGGCTCTGCAGCGAACGCGCCCGCGCGCGTGCTTCGTCGGCAACCTCCCGCATGCGTCCCGCGAGACTGCCCGTTGTCATCGCCACGGCGAAGAACAAGACAAGCGCAATGAGGTCGCGCGGATTGGCAATCGAGAAGGTGAAACGTGGATCCAGAAAGTAGAAATTATATGCTAGGAACGAACAAGTCGCCGCCGCGAGGCCACTCGGCATTCCGAAGGCAACCGCGCCGCCGACAACAGCCAGCACATAGAGCATCGCGACACCATGCGCTGGCAGCCAAGTGGCGACGCCGGTGCATACGATTGTGACGAGGGAGACCAGTCCGAACCCCACGGCAATGGCGCGAACTCCTCCGAGCGGAGCTGGCAACGCATCCCAAAAATGAGATGGTGAATACCCAAGGCTGTTATCAGGTTCTTGCATGCGCCGGCTCCTTCAGTGCACGAGAAGTAAGAGCCCGCAACCGCAAAGGGAAGAATCTTTACGCGTTCCTTATGCCAAAACCGGCATTGTCACATCGAAAACTGATGCCATCCGCTCCTAATCCTCCCGGGAAGACACAAACCCGGGAGATCCACCCTTCATGTCGTCCATTTCGGCCGAAGCAACCCACGTCAGTACCGGCACAGGGCAGCCAGCGAAGAAATCCAGCATTTGGGCGCTGGCCCTTGGCGCAATTGGGGTGGTCTATGGCGATATCGGCACGAGTCCACTGTACGCTTTGAAGGAGTCATTGAATGCGGTCCGCGAAGGGGGCGAGCCGACCGGCGAGATGATCGTTGGCGTCCTGTCGCTTATGCTGTGGGCCCTAATGCTGATCGTCACGATTAAATACGTCTTCATCATGCTGCGAGCCGACAACGAGGGTGAAGGCGGCACATTGAGTTTGATGGCCCTCGCCGAAAGGTCGTTTGGAACGGGCACCTGGTTCATCCCGCTACTCGGCATGGTCGGCGCCGCTCTCTTCTATGGCGACGCGATAATCACGCCCGCGATTTCAATTCTCTCGGCCGTCGAAGGTCTGGAACTTGTGACGCCCGCATTCGACCCGTTCGTATTGTCCATCAGTCTCGTCATAATCGTTGGCGTCTTTGCTGTACAAAGTCGCGGCACGGCGCGCGTGGCAAGCTGGTTCGGACCGATCATTATGGTCTGGTTCGTGGCGCTTGCGGTTGGAGGCGCGGCTGCGATGACCAAAGCGCCGCAAGTCCTGGCGGCGTTCAATCCGCTCATGGGCGCTCATTTTCTACTGGCCCACGGCATGGCGGGAGTGTTCGCGCTTGGCGCGGTCTTTCTCACCGTGACCGGAGCCGAAGCGCTCTACGCCGACCTGGGGCACTTCGGACGCAAGCCAATTCAAAATGCCTGGCTGGTCGTTGTCCTTCCGTCCCTTGGCCTGAACTATCTGGGACAGGGCGCTCTGCTGCTGACGCAACCGGCAGCGATCGAAAATCCGTTCTTCCGCCTGTACCCGGAATGGTCCTTGCTGCCCATCGTTGCACTCGCCACGCTTGCTACGATCATCGCGAGCCAGGCTGTCATCACCGGAGCCTATTCCATATCACAGCAGGCGATTCAGCTCGGCCTGCTGCCGCGCCTAGATGTTCGCCGAACTTCTCCGACGGAAAAAGGCCAGATATACATGCCGGCGGTCAATTGGCTGTTGATGGTCGCGGTGCTGTTTCTTGTCGTGACTTTCAGAAATTCCAGCGCTCTTGCCTCCGCCTACGGCATCGCAGTGACGGGCACGATGGTTGTTACTGTCTGTCTGGCCAGTCTGGTGGCACGCGCCTATTGGCGTTGGCCGGTGTGGAAAGTTGTGCTGGTTATGACGCCATTCTTTATCATCGATACGATTTTCCTCGGCGCCAATGCACTGAAGATCTTCTCGGGCGGTTGGCTGCCTCTGCTGGTCGGTGGTGCGCTGCTGACGCTCATGCTGACTTGGCGGCGGGGCGTCGCGCTCCTGAAACAAAAAACGCGGCGCCAGGAACTCGCAATTTGTGATTACTGGCCCACGCTCGAAAAGCGCAGCGGGAACCGCGTGCCCGGGACGGCAATTTTCTTGACTGGTCAACCCGAGACGATCCCCGTAGCCCTTATGCACAACCTTAAGCACAACAAAGTTCTTCATAAGCGCAACCTCATTGTCTCGATTGAGCCCGCCGATATGCCGCGCATAGCTGAAGATGAACGCAGTCGCGCTGAAAGACTATCGAATGATCTCACGATCGTTCGCCTACGCTTCGGCTATATGGAAGATCCCGATGTCCCACGGGCTCTGGCATGCCGACGATTAGGGCTTCATCTTAATCCACTCGAAACCTCGTACTATTTGTCGAGGCGCGCGCTAAGGCCTGCGACACGATCCGAGATGCCGGCATGGCAGGTTCGCATCTTTATCTGGCTTGCACGCCATGCCAGCGACGCGTCCCGGTATTTTCGCATCCCGACCGATCGGGCCATCGAGATTGGTACGCAAATTACCATCTGAAGACTTATTCTGGTTCATCGCGTCGCTTGGCGAATGTCGTTCCGAAGGCAGAAACTGCCGTTCTGGAGCGACCAAATTGGCGTCGCTCCAGGAATACTTAGATGAAATAGAACGGTGACGTCGCGCGGCAAGTTTAGCGTTCGACGGCAGCCTCACGCCAACGCTTGACGAACTCGTTGAGTTCGTTCTCAGCCAAGTCCGACACGACGGTATAATTGAAGTCGCGGCCATGCCATTGAATTACGGAATAACCGTCTTTCGTAGTCACAAGCGAGGGCTCCGTCGTTGCTTCAATTCCTGTATGAGGAACGGCAACGACGCTGATGACGTGCGCGCGTCGGCGATAAACGAGAACTGGAACGGGCTTACCTTCGAGTACTTCGACGCGGCCCCCGGCGAGCGGAAACCCGTCGTTCGCTAAATCGACAACTTGCGGCGAAAGCGCGAGCTTGCTGTCGAACCACGGTTTAACGGTGTGCCGATCGCTGGACGCGACATCGAAGGGAGCGGCCGCCAGCAGCGCGCGCTGATGATCGGCGACGATCGCGGCAATATCGATCGCTTCGGAGTTCGAGCGTAAAAATACGTACATGCCGCCGGCTGTAACGATAGCCGCAACAGTTGCTGCGGCTGCTATACGGCGCCAATCATTCATCGGGCGAGTGCGAACCGGCAAAGGCACGACGACCGATGAGTAATTGTCTGACGGCGATTCTTCGGCGATCGCCGAGATGCGCTTGCGAAAATCATCCGAGGCCCGCGCTGTCGTCAACTGAGACCGAAGCGCCTTCCGTAACTGCGCAAGCCGATCATGCTCGGCACGAAGCGCGGGATCGTTCGCGAGCCGGCGCTCCATATTCAACGCGGACGCCGCATCAAGCTCGTTATCGAGATACGCGTTGAGCAACAGCAGCGATTCCTCATGCGAGGACCATGACGGAGGCTTGTTCACGCTGCACCCGCCTTTCCCTGGCCCGCCATACCAATGCGTTGAATGAGTAAATGTCGGGCGCGCGCCAGCCTGGACATCACGGTTCCAATCGGGATGGACAACTCTTTTGATATTTCCTGATATCGAAGGCCTTCGATTTCTCTCAGGACCAAAATCTCCCGATAAGTCTGTGGGAGAGCAGCTATTGCAAGATGCAAATGCTCTGCATCAGTTTTCTCGATGAGGACAGCTTCCGGAGACGGCTGCGTTTCGACCATCTCAAGCTCCACCTGTTCGAAGAGAGCTTCATCACCGGCCGTGACGACCGCTTTCGGCCGATTTTTCGCGATCCAGGTAAATGCGGTATTCCGAACGATAGCCAGCAACCACGCGCGTGCACTTGTATCCCTGACAGTCGCAATTGCGCCGAAGGCACGCACGCAAGCTTCCTGGACAACGTCCTCGGCATCAACCGCATTGCCCGTCAGCCAACGCGCCAATGACAGCGCGTCATCGACGTGTGGAAGCACTGCTTCGTTGAACCGTTGCCGGTCGTCCATTTCTCCTCGCATCATGGCGTGTGACGACGCACTTTACTGCGGAATTTTTTACTTCGCCCGATCTTTTAGATATTCGATGACGTCGGCGCGATCTTGGGCAGCATCAAGGTGAAAAAACATCTTTGATCCCGGAACGAGCTTTTGTGGGTCCGTGAGCCATTTGTCGAGGGTATCGGTGTTCCAAGTAATGCCGGAATTCCGTAGCGCATCAGAATAGCTGTATCCCGAAATAGTTCCCGCCTTCCGACCATAGACGCCGCGATGCTTCGGCCCAACATCGTTGCTGTCGAGCGAATGACAATCCTGGCAGCCTTGATAAAGAACTTCGCCGCGTGCAGCGTCCGCGGCCGCACGCGCATTGGATGTCGCGAAGACCAGCGCGGCCGCAATTGCGGACGTATACATAACGGAGCCTATCATTGTGGAGCCCATTCGATTAGTCCGCCAGCGACGTATCGGTGATAGCGAGCGGCGAGCTGTTTCTTTTGAATGTGACGCTCGTCAGTCCGAGCATGCTGCGCAGCCGGTCAGCAGGTACGATCATGGGGCCGGGCGAATGCGCGGCGCCGGGAGCTGGTTGAGGAAATGCAGTCGACCGGGCTGTGTGAAATGTGACATTGCCCTCGACCTTTTGCATCAACTGGTGAATGTGGCCGTTGAGTACGGTCACTGAGCCAAAGCGCTTTAGGTATCCGAGCGCAATAGCCGCGTCTTGCGTACCCCATCCCCAATTCGGATAGATCGACCACAATGGGATATGCGCGAAAACTACGATGGGCGTCGACGATTTGAGCGGGCGCAGATCATCCTCCAGCCATTCGAGTTGCTCCTTACCGAGAAAGCCGAGGCCGAAGGTCTTGAGGTTGACCACGTTGTTCAATCCGATGAAGTGCACGCCGTTCTGGTCGAAGCTGTACCAACCGCCGCCCTTCGTATCTTTGCCATAGCGTTCGAGGTAAGCTTTCTCGGTCACCGCATCCGTAATGTCGTGCTCGCCCGGAACGTAGTGAGTATTGACGCCGGTTGATCCGATGATCTGGCTTGCGTCATCGAATTCGGCCGGCTTCGCGCTATGCGTTATGTCGCCGGTATGGAGCATGAAAGCGGGTTTGATCGGCAGTGCCTCGATGCGGTCGATTGCCTCTTTGAGCGTATCGAGTGCGTGCGGATTGGCAGGTTTGTTGAACCCGACGTGGCTGTCGGAAATTTGTAAGAACGTAAAGCCGCTCTTTGCTGCTTCTGCGGCTTCAGATTCGTCGAGCAGCGAAAGAGACTTTGGCACGCCGCCGGTTACTGTCCAAAGCACGCCGGTCCCAGCCCAGATCATGCATTCCAGCGCGTGGCGGCGGCTTATGCCGTTGTCGTCTCGATCGTCCGTCATGACACTCCCTTTCTCAAACGCCGCGAATTGGCGGGCTGAAAAGGAAGACTCGGGCTCCGGACCTTTTATTCCAGGCAGCTATAAAAAATTTCAGAGGGGATCCGCAGCCCGCCGGGGAACCGGTCGTTCGGCGCCGGAGGCGAGCCTTTGCGCCGCCTCATGAGATTGCGGCCGTTAAGCTTCCGGCCCGCCTCGGAACGAGCCAGCGCCCGCGTCCGAGTCAAGCCCGCCTGACGATGAGAGCCGAGATTTGGCGTTTTGGTCGAGCAGAAGTACGTCTAGGTTTTGCAGCAATCTAATGTAAGAATTGTCGGTCCGGGGGGACGAGCGAGAAGGGAGAAAACGGCCTGTTGAACGTCTAGTCGACTCAGTCTGAGCCGCTAATATCCACTCCGATTCCACCGATAGCGGAAATCGACAGGTGGCCCGCGCGAGCAGGTGAATAGGATCATATGACTATACGCACTTCACACCTAGATCGGATGTCGGATGAGGAACTACTAAGCTTGCGGTTTTGCGACCTTCCTCTTCGACTAAAGGGATCAGTCGTTCTGCAGCGCGCAAATATAATTTTCGATGAGCTTGAAGCCCGCGAAATTTGCTTTCGGCCATCTATCTGGATAGCCGAGGAATGGTATAACCCTGACGATGTGGTCGGATTCGCAGTTCCTTTCTATATCCTTCACCCGAGACTGGTTCGCCTCGAGCGCAAGATGATGCTGGAAGCCGAAGGTGTGTCTCTCAGCGAAGCCATGAGCATCTTGCGCCACGAAACCGGACACGCGGTCGACGAAGCATTTCAGCTGCGCAAAATGACGAAGTATCGACAAGTGTTTGGTTCACCAGATCGTCCGTACCCGACCGACTACATCGCAGATCCCGATAGCCGTGACTTTGTCCACCATCTCAACGCTTGGTATGCTCAGTCGCACCCGGTAGAGGACTTTGCCGAGACGTTTGCGGTCTGGCTAAAATCGGCACGGGGTTGGCGTCGCAAATATCGCGACTGGCCTGCGCTCGAGAAACTGAGAGTAGTCGACGAGTGGATGAATGAGCGCCGCAAGGTCGAACCGAAGCTAAAGCCGAGAAGAATTGCAAACGAGTTGGAATCATCGACTCGGACGCTCGGAGAGCACTATCGGGAAAAGCGCGACTTCTATGCTATCGATGGAGAAGACGAGTTCGACAGCTCTTTGCGCCGAATATTTCGACGAACCGGAAAACATTTGCGTACGGGCGGATCCGTTTCTGCAGCAAGCCTGTTGGCGTCTAACCGCACGCGCTTGCGTCGTCGCACTGCCAGACCGCTCGGCGTACCGGCATACGTGGTCGATCAGGTGCTGCGCCAGCTCATATACCGAGCACGAATCTTGAAGTTGAAGCAGACTCTCCCCGAATCTGAAGCGGTCGCTAAAGTTTCACGATTGGTTACACGCGCGACCGTCGCTATAATTCGACATGGCCCCAAGTTGCCGCTATGACCACCACACATAAGACTAAGAAAAAACTCAGGGTTGTTCTTTTGGCAGATGAGAGGTTGCTGCCGACCGGCGATCTTTCGCAATTCAGCGACAAGCAACAACTGCTACGAAAAACAGAATTTAATGTGAAGCAAGCGATCGAAACGCTTGGGCATGAGCTCATCGCAGTCGGCGTCTCGGATGACCTCTCGACAATACGCGGCGCGATTGATGCGCATAAGCCGGACATCGTCTTCAATCTTGCGGAAGAATTCCACGGGATCGGGCATTTTGATCAACACGTCGTTAGTTTTCTTGAACTGCTGCGACAGCCCTATACGGGCTGCAATCCGCGCGGCCTCACCATCGCACGCGACAAAGCCTTGACGAAAAAAATTCTCGCCTATGACGGCTTTAAGGTGCCGGAATTCGCAATTTTCCCAATGAAGCGTTCGACCGAGCGGCCGCGCTCTCTTGGCTTCCCGTTGTTTGTCAAATCTATATCAGAGGAGGGTTCGGTCGGCATATCGAGTGCCTCGATCGTGTGGGACGATGCCCGTTTGATGGAGCGTGTCGATTTCATCCATCGCACCGCCGAGACCGCGGCGCTCGCGGAACAATATATAGAGGGCCGCGAGATGTACGTAGGGGTGATGGGCAATGAGCGCGTCACGGTCCTGCCGGTGTGGGAGTTCTTCCTCGAAAAGAAACCCGAAGGCGCACCATTAATCGCAACGGATCGAGGTAAATGGGATCCGGACTACCAGGAAAAAGTGGGCGCTGTGACAGGACCGGCCGAAATTAGTCCCAAGCTTGCTGCCAAACTCCAAAAGCTGTCTCGCGAAATATATCGACACCTCGGGCTCAGCGGATATGCGCGATTGGACTTTCGGGTCACGCCTTCCGAAGACGCATTCCTTCTGGAAGCCAATCCCAACCCGCAAATCGGATGCGACGATGAATTTGCAAGCTCAGCAGAGTATGCAGGCATCGACTATCCGCAACTCATCGAACGCCTCATCCGTTACGGCATGAATTATGACCAAAGACGGATGATCATTTGATTTCAGTCACGTGCCGTCGCACCAAAGACAAATACTTTGCTCCTGAAAAGTCGCAGATGAGGCTTTCTCGAAATGTAGAAGGGAGCAAAGCGATGCGCGAGATGAAGTTGAGCAGGGCGTTCACCCTGATAGAACCGGGGCCCGTCGTGCTCGTCACAACGCGTGACGCGGAGAAGAACAACATCATGACCATCTCGTGGACGATGGTTATGGACTTCACTCCCGTATTTGCGATCACGACGGGCGCGTGGAACTATTCCTTCAAAGCTCTTCAAAACACGCGGGAGTGCGTGATCGCGATTCCGACGATCGACATGCTGGACCGGGTTGTCGGCATCGGTACCTGTTCCGGTAGCGACGTCGACAAGTTCGCCAAGTTCAAACTCAAGGCGCGCGCCGGAAAGTCGGTTAAGGCGCCGTTGATCGAGGAATGCCTCGCCAACATCGAATGCAAAATCGTCGACTTCGTCTCTCCGCACAATATCGTCGTGCTGGAGGCCGTCGCCGCTTACATCGATCCGCAGCGAAAAGAAAAGCGGATGATCCATGCTATCGGAGATGGGACGTTTATCGTCGATGGTCGTAAGTTCGATCGCAAGACGATGATGGCGTCCAAGCTACCGGGCGGGCTCTGACCAAGCCATGATCACCATTGATGTCGGAATGATCCGCTCCGGTATCCGCAGCCTCGCCAGCTCAGCCCGATGAATGAGACTTCCGATCCCCGACAGCAACGCTTTCCCCCAACTCTATGATCTCGGCGGTGATCTCTTCCTGACGCACGATCTGCCGACGTGCCTGCAAGCTGCCGAGCTGCTGCTGGATTTCGCGGTAGGCCGACGCCATCGCTTCCATGCGGGCTTCGTTCTCGGCAGCGAACGCGTTCAGGGTGGCGTCGCAAAGCTGAGCGTGAATGTAGTCCGCGGTCAGGCTGGCGAGAACGCGCGCGGGCTCCAGGTTCAGCAACGGCGGCTCATTGGATGCGGACTGCGGAAAGGAGGTTGGTTCCAGCGGAAAGAGATGCCGCCTTTCAAGGCCATTGTGCGAAAACCACGCCTCAAGGCGAGTGACGCTGCCCTTCGCAATCCGCCTGTAAAGGTCTGCGACCAGCCGGTCGGCAAAGCGAGGGATCGACGCAGGATGCGCGGGCAACGCGCCTTGCCAAACGGGCTTCAGACCACGTTCGAGAGCCAATGTCGCGCCACGTGTCCCGACAACGAAAACCTCGGCATCGTGCAAATCGGCAATTGCCGCATCGAGCAATCGCCGGCTGAAGGGGCCCGCAAAACCCTGCTCGGCGAGAAACAGCACGACGACGCGTTTGCCGGTCATCGCCGACGGATCGCGGTCCGGTAGCAGCGTCAGCGTTCGTCCAATCGCTGACGCCAAGCTTTCTGCGTAGAGCTTCACCGCAATAAGACCGCCGCGTGCCTGTTGCGCGCGCGCCCCTGCGATACCGCGCATTGCATTCACGACAGTCCCGAGTTCGCGAATACTCGAAATATGCGCGTTGATGTCCGAAAGCCGCTCGCTCACGACACGAGACCTTTCAGCGCCGAACGAAGCTGAGCTTTTCCAGCGTCGTCGAGCGCTCCGTCCTTAGCGATTTGGCTAACGACGCTTGTTGGGAGTTTTGCGAGGGAGTCCTTCAGCCTGGCGCGCATCTCGCCGATCTTCTCAATCGGCAACGTATCGAAAAGACCATCCTGCACGGCAGTAACGAGCCCGATTTCTTCAGCGAGCGAGTACGGTGCGAGTTGCGATTGCGCCAGGATCGCGCGGATGCGGGCGCCACGCGTCAATTGCTGCTTCACCCGCGCATCGGGCGTGCTGCCGAAGCGGGTGAACATTTCAAGTTCGAGAAACTGCGCATAGTCGAGTCTGAGAGTCGACGCTGCTTCGCGCAGAGCCCGAGCCTGCGTCTTGCCGCCGACACGGCTGACGCTTAAGCCGACATCGACCGCAGGCTTATGTCCTTGATAGAATAGTTTCGAGTCCAGCACGATCTGCCCATCGGTGATGGAAATCAGGTTGGTCGGAATGTACGCGCTCAGATTGCCCGCATCTGTCTCGGCGATGGGCAATGCTGTAAGCGAGCCGCTTCCCTTCTCCTTCGATAGCTTCGCCGCGCGCTCCAGCATCCGCGCATGGACATAAAAAATATCGCCTGGGTAGGCTTCGCGACCGGGAGATTGATGCGTCAGAAGCGCAATTTCGCGATGGCAGGCCGCGTGTTTCGTCAGGTCATCGATGACGATCAGCGCATGCTTTCCACGGTCGCGAAAAAATTCGGCCATGCTGAAACCAGCGAACGGCGCAATCCATTGCAATCCCGGTGCACTGGCGGCTTCGGCGACGACGACGATCGTGCGCTCCATAGCGCCATGAGATCGTAGCGCCTCGACGACTCGGGCAACGCTCGCACTTTTCTGTCCGACTGCCACGTAAACGCAAATTACGTCGCTCGATCCCTGGCTGATGATGGTATCGACGGCAATGGCGGTCTTGCCGATAGCCCGGTCGCCGATGATGAGCTCACGCTGCCCGCGCCCCAACGCGAACAGCGCATCGATCACCAGTGTTCCCGTCTGGACAGGCTCGGTAACGAGATCGCGCTCGATGATGCTCGGCGCCGGCCTTTCGATCGGCAGCCATTCCTTGGGCGTGAAAGGCTCCAGGCCGTCGAGTGGCCGTCCGAGCGGATCGATGACGCGTCCAAGCAGCATTTCGCCGACAGGAACGCGCACGACATCGCCCGTGCCGAAGACGCGATGCCCGGCCTCGACGCCCACAGCATCATCGAGAAGAACGCAACCTATGCGATCTTCATCAAGGGTTCGCGCAAATCCAAGCGGGCCATGCTGGAAGCGGACGAGTTCATCGAGCCGCACGCTAGACAAGCCAGATACCATGGCGATGCCGTCGGCGGCGCTTTCCACCCTGCCGACTTCCTCGGTATAGGGGCCGATGGCAGCAGTCGCCGCCTTCTGTCGCGATGTTGCAAGCCAGATATCGGCGTCACTCATGCGTCAACTCCGAGCGGATGCGGTCGAGATCGTCCCGCCAGCTGTTGCCGATCACCACATTCGGAGTATCGAGCACAAACCCGGCGATAAGCTTGGGGTCCGTCTCGAACGCGAGGTCGGATGCCGAGCCCAACGCGCCGTCAAGCATGCGACGACAGTCCGACTGCTCGTCCTCCGTCAATGCCGATGCACTGATGAACTTCAGCGGCTGACCGGCGAGCGCTTGGCGTTGCCACGGCGGCAGCGAAGCGATCTGTTTGCGAAGGCCGTCTAGAAATCCGGCTTCGATTGACGCAGTGTCGATCCTCGCCAGGAGACGGGCGGCGATATCGACGGCAAGAGCAGCCGCCTGATATTGCAGCGCCTTGTGGACATCCGCTTTTTCTTTTGCAACCGATGCTTCGGATTGAGCGCGCAACGCCGCGATCTCTTCCGTGGCGCGCTCGAGGCGACGAACACGCTCATCATCGGCTTCGACGGCGGCTTTTGCGAGAACCGCTTCGCGCTCCTGCTGCAGACCCGCGCGTTCTGCGTTCAGCGCGGCCAAGGCCTTGTCGGCGTCAGCCCGTTTGGCCGCCGCGTCTATGAGATCGCGTGCTGCCACAACGCGTCGCTCATCGAGCATCGTTGAAACAGGATTCCAGAAAAAACGCTGAAGCAGCCAGACGAGAACAGCGACGTTGATCGCTTCTAGGCCGAGCGTCCACCAATCGATCGTCATTTCAGCAGCGGATTGGCAAAGAGCAGCAGAAGCGCAATCACGAGGCAATATATCGCCATCGTCTCGATCATCGCCAGGCCGACGAACAGCGTGCGTGAAATGGTGTTGGCTGCTTCAGGTTGCCGGGCGATCGCATCCATCGCGGCCGCGACGGCGCGACCCTCGGCAAGGGCCGGGCCGATGGCGCCAAAAGAGACAGCCATCGCGGCAGCTATGATGCTCGCGAAGGAAAGCCAATTCATTTCGTCGTCCTTTCATCTGAAGTTTTCTCGGGTCTTCCTTCGCTAATGGCGCCCGCGATAAACACCATGGCAAGTACAGCGAAGATGTAGGCTTGAACCGCGCCAGTCAGTAGATCGAGCGCCATCAACGGGATCGGAACCAGCAAGCCCGCCAGCGACAGCACAATGCCGATGACGAAGACGCCGCTCATCACGTTGCCGAAGAGGCGCACGAGAAGTGAGAATGTCCGCGTCAGGCTCTCGACGAAATTCAGCGGGATCATGAGGGGAGTGGGAGAGGCGAAGGTCTTTAGATAGCCTTTCAAACCGCTGGCACGAACGCCGAAGTAAATGACGGCAAGGAAAACGAGTAGCGCCAGCGCCGCATCCGTCTCGATATGCGCAGTCGGCGGCTCGATGCCGGGCACAAGCTCGGACCAGTTCGCAACGAAAATGAAAACGAACAGCGTGCCTATGAAAGCGCGATAGGGGCCAGGCTCAGCCTGCATCGTATCCCTGATCTGGTCGTCGACCGTTTGCACGATCAATTCGAGAAACGCCTGGAATCGTGACGGCTGAAGCGACAAGCGCCGTGTCGCAACCCAAGCGCCGCCGGCGAGGAACGCCATGATCGCCCACGTCACCAGCACTGGCGCGGTGATGGGCGCCGGGCCAATATGAAAAAGAACGTCAATTGAAAGTGGCGATTTCACGAAGCGGCCCTCAACGCAAAATGCCGGGCCGCAAGGAATCCGAGCGTGGTCAACAGAAGCGGCAACGCGCCTTCAACTGCCGCGATGCCTGCCAGAACCACTGCAAGCAGCGCGAGGCGCAGGACCGTCCAACTCAACGCCGCCAGCATGCTCGCTTGAATGAGGAGCACACTGTTCCAGACACCATAAAAATAGAGCCGCCCGATTCCAAACCCCAGGATCGGATGAAGCAATAGGAGCGGCAGCTGTATCGTATGGGGGAGGGCGGCGAAGCTCATGCGTTATTCATCCATCTCCAGGCTGACCAACATCCAAGCGCAAGGCCGAGAAACAAAAGCGGCGCCGTCCAAAACAGACCGCTTGAGAATGCTCGGTCGAGCCAGCGGCCGGTGAACATTCCAAGCAGCATCGGCGTAACGACGATCCAGCCGAGCACGCCGATTTGCGCGAGACGTTTCGCGACCGTCGGCTCACCCTCGCGTATCCAGCGGCGATGACGTTCGCTCCGCAATTGCGCGCTCTCTGCCAGAGGATCTTCGTTTTTCTTGCGCTCGTCACTCATAGCGAACGCCCCCTGGCGTTGGGACGAAGTCGCTGCATGATCATGCGAATGGCCGAAAGCTCAAGCTGCGCCCCGCCGACGCGTTCATTGCGCTCGGCATCGAGATCGTCGCGAAACCTGGCGAGAACCACATCGTGGAGCGTCGCGAGTTCGTCGCCTGGAACGGCCTCGCGCGTCGTGATCGAAACGTCTTTTCCCTCAGCGACGCTTAGAAGGCCGCCGCGGACGGCGCAGTAATGCCGGCTGCCATCTGCACGTTGCCATTCGACGACCGACACCGTGAGGCTCGTCAGAAAATCGGCATGTCCAGCCATGATGCCGAAACCACCGCTTTCATCGTCGGCGCGGACTGCCACGATGGCATCTTCGTCGATTTCGACAGTTAGCGGTGTCGTGATGCGAAGTCTCATGACGCCGTCCTCGCCTGACGTTCTTTGGCGCGGGCGTCCTCCAGCGAGCCGCACATATAAAGCGAACTCTCGGCCCAATCGTCCGTCTCGCCATCAAGAATGGCGCGGCAGCCCGCAAGCGTTTCTGCCCGCGAGACGCTTTTGCCGGGCATTCCGGTAAAGGCTTCCGTCACGCTAAAAGGCTGACTGAGAAAGCGCTGCAGGCGGCGTGCGCGCTTGACGATCAAACGATCCTCGCTGCCTAGCTCGTCAACGCCAAGCAGCGCAATGATGTCTTCCAGATCCTTGAAGCGTGCGAGCGTTTCTCGAGCGCGTTCGGCGAGGGCGTAATGATCGGTGCCGACAATCAGCGGATCGAGCAGCACAGACGACGAGGCCAGCGGATCGACGGCCGGATAAAAGCCTTGAGCTGCAAGATTTCGCGACAGCATGATCATGCTGTCCATGTGGGTCGAAATCGCCGTGACGGCCGGATCGGTGAAATCGTCGGCTGGCACGTAGACGGCCTGGATGGCCGTAACTGAAGCTCCTGCGACCGAGGCGATGCGTTCTTCCAAGGCAGCAACTTCGCTTGCAAGTGTCGGTTGATAGCCGACGCGCGAGGGCAGACGTCCGAGCAGACTTGAAATTTCGCTGCCCGCCTGCACAAAGCGGAACACGTTGTCCATCAGCAGCAGAACGTTCTGGTGGCGCGTATCGCGAAAATGCTCTGCAATCGCTAGCGCGCTCATCGGCACGCGCCAACGAGCGCCCGGCGGTTCGTTCATCTGGCCGTAGACGAGCACGGTGTGCGCAAGAACGCCCGATCCGCGCATGTCGGTTAGCAACTCATGGCCTTCGCGTGACCGCTCGCCGACACCGGCAAAGACAGAGATGCCGCGATATTTTTCCGCCATGGCATGGATGAGCTCCATGACCAGTACCGTCTTTCCGACGCCGGCGCCGCCGAACATCGCAGCTTTGCCGCCTTGCGGCAGTGGCGCGAGCAGATCGATGACCTTGATGCCTGTCTCGAACAGCGCCGACGAGCCCTTCTCGTCTGTCAGACGCGGTGGCGCAGCGTGGATGCTGCGGGTGGGAACGTCGGCCGGTAGCGGCGCTCCCTCGTCACCGACGTTGCCGACCACATCAAGCAGGCGGCCAAGGACTGCTTGCCCGACAGGCACCGAGATTGCGCTTCCTGTAGCGCATACTTGCGTCCCGCGTTTCAACCCGGACGTTGACTGCATCGCGACAGCGCGTACCGTCTCGGCATCGAGATGGCTGTGAACTTCGAGCACAAGCCGTCCCGGCCGATCCCATTCCACATCAAGCGCGGTCTCAATGCCGGGAAGACCGGCCCCGAAGCGGATATCGACGACGGCTCCGCGAACGGCGACCACCGTTCCGTTCAGTTGAGGCGGCATGTCAACATTCGCTGGCTAAGTCCGAATCCATTTGTCACTCTTTGGCGTGATGCGCCGTTCAAAGTGTTCCAGTCTGCGCGACGCTAAACCGTGGTGACGGGAGAGCGTTGGGCTAGATCAAATCCGTGGATTTTTGTTGGTCATTCGCGAAGCTTAGCGTCGCCCGGTGAACATGGGCGCAGGCGGTGACGATGGCCGCACGTCGCCGCCGGGATTTAAGCAAGTTTAAACTCAACTCGAAAAAATCTCGGAACCAGCGTCCATTAACGTGCGTTCGCGGTTTGGGCTCTTAGCCGCCAAATGCGTGGCGTGCTACACAGTCTACCGGTATTGCGTTCGTGAGGAGTTGAGCCATGGCCACGGCACGGTCCTTCTGGAAGGGGCATTTGCGCCTTGCGCTCGTCACCATTCCAATTCGTCTTGTCAGCGCCACCGCTTCGGAAGACAAGATCGCCCTCCATCAGGTCGACAAAAAGACGAAGCAGCGCATCCGCTATCAGAAGGTCGCGGGTGAGGGCGGACGCGTCGTGCCGCAGACTGATATCGTTCAGGGCTACGAACTCGACGACGGCAACTACGTTCTGTTCGAGCCTGACGAACTCGACAAGCTAAAACTTAACACTCGCCATACGGTCGAGTTGACCGAATTCGTCGATGCTTGCTCGATCGATCCGCTTTATTTTGACAATCCCTATTACGTCCTACCCGACGGCGATGTGGCGGAAGAGGGCTATCGCATCATTCGCGACGCGCTCCGAGCGACCAAGAAATACGGCGTCGGGCAGTTGACGATCCGCGGTCGCGAAAATCTCGTGGCGATGAAACCTTGCGGCGATGGGCTGATGCTCGAAACGCTTCGTTATGCGAACGAGGTCCGAGACGCCGATGAGATCTTCGCCGGCATCGGCACGGGCAAGCTGCGACCCGATTTGATCAACATGGCGAAGCAACTCATCGACGAACGGACGCGTAAGTTTGAACCGTCGCAATTCAAAAATCACTATTCCGAAGCATTGCGCGCGCTTGTGAAGGAAAAGGTCGAAGGCGGCTTGTCGACGGAAGTTGCTGGAGGCGGCGACGAGCCGTCGGGCGGAACGGTCATCGACTTTATGGAAGCGCTACGTCGCTCGACCGAAAAATCAAAAGCGAAACCGGCGAGCGGTCGCGCCAAAACAGCCGCCGCGCGTCAGAAGCGGGAACCCGTGAAGCGCGCTTCGCCAAAAACACAAAAGCGCAAATCGCGGAGCAGTTGATTTAGGGTCGGGATGTCGCAGACTCGTGATACCGTTATCGGACACTGCGAATTGCTCCGGCTCGCTGATAAGACCATTTCAGGTTCAACAGCGTTTTCTCATATTATGTGAGCACGGGTTGGCGATCTCGCCTGATTGCAATTGCAAACTCAGGAGATTCGAAATGCACCCGCTCTTTGCCCTTTGGATGTGGATGTTTCTGACGCCGCAATTAGCGCAGAAGATAATGTTCACCCACTTTTAGAAATCTCAATTCTTGATTTCCTTGGTGGCAGCACGGCGGACATCCTTCGCGGGCTTATCTTCGCGCAATCCTTTGAATGCGGCATGTCTCAGCAACCCGTCGCCGGTCCACGCACGATACTCGATCTGCGCGACAAGCTCGGGTCGCACCCAGATGACATCCTTGCGCTGCACGTTCGTAAGTGGCGCACGCATGAGAGGCGCATCGACGCGAAGCGGCTTCAGCTTGGCCATCAAGTCGGCGGCGATTCTATGCGTGTATCCGGTGCCGACTCGCCCGGCGTAAATCAGCTTCTTCTTGTCGTAATAGCCGACGACCAGCGCGCCGACGGAGTCGGGGCCGTTGCTCGAGACGAGATATCCGATGATCACGAACTCATCGACCTGAATGCATTTCGATTTCAGCCAGTCGTCGTGACGACCCGAGCGATAGGGGCGGTCAATCCGCTTCGAGATGATGCCTTCGAGTCCGAGACTGCACGCTTCGGAGAGCATGCGCGCGCCGTCGGCTGCGAGATGTCCACTGTAGCGGATCGGCCCCGATTTCGATCGCCGCACGAACAGCTTCTCGAGTAAGCGTTTGCGATCTTGCAGAGTCGCGCCGATGAGTTTGAGACCATCGACATAGAGCAGATCGAAACAGTGCAGCACGAACTTTTCGCTGCGACCGCTTTTTAATGCGGCGGCGAGCGCCGAAAAGCTCGATTGGCCGTTTGCATCTTCGACGACAAGCTCGCCATCGATGATTGCTTTTCCCCGATGAAATTCTGCCAAAGACGTTGCAAGACTGCCGAAACGGTCGGTCCAGTCGAGGCCGTTGCGCGTCAACAGGCGTATGTCATGTCCGTCAATACGAGCTTGAATGCGATAGCCGTCGAACTTGATCTCGTGCACCCATTCCTCGCCAGTCGGCGGCTTCGACACGAGCGTGGCAAGGCAAGGCTCGACGAACGACGGCATGGCCGATTTGACTGCACCATCGATTTTAGGGGGAGAAACAACACGGCGCCCGGACTTCGGCACGGAGGCTTTCGATGTGGCAGATCGCTGACGTTTTACTGGCGCAGCTTTTCGCACAGACGTCACGACCCCAGAAGCTTCTTGATCGCAGCTTTCAGCGGCCGCTCAGCATCGCAATAATCTTTCCATGCTGACGATTTTTTAAGAAGCGCGGGCACTGTGTGTACGGTGAAGCGCTTGGGATCGAGCCCTTGTTTCACTTGCGCCCACGTCAGCGGCATAGATACGGTTGCACCGGGCCGGGCGCGCGGAGACAGAGGCGCAACCGCGGTCGCCATGCGATCGTTGCGCAGGTAATCGAGAAAGATGCGACCCTGGCGCAGTTTCTTGGTCATTTTGATGAGATAGGCGTCGGGGCTGTCTTTCGCCATCTGCTGGCACAAAGCGCCGGCGAATGCCTTCGCTTCGTCCCACGCCACGCCCGCACTGCCGCTGGTTTTGAGCGGCGTAACGACATGTATGCCCTTGCCGCCGGTCGTCTTGCAGAACGCGTTGAGGCCGACATCTTCTAGCCGTTGGCGCAGCTCATTCGCTGCAACGACGACGCGGCCGAAATCGACGTCTGGCCCCGGATCGAGATCGAACACGAGCCGCCCCGGAATATCAGGCTTGAAAGGCGCACAATTCCACGGATGAAATTCGAGCGCCGCGATCTGCCCAAGCGCGACCAGGCCTTCCACCGAATTGACTTCGATATAAGGCTCGCGATCGCCCGAGATTTTGACGAGGTCAATTTCCCGCGACATCCCGCGCATGGCATGGCGCTGAAAGAAGCTCTGGCCTTCGATTCCATCCGGCGCGCGAATGACAGAGCAAGGCCGCCCCTTGATGTGCGGGAGCATACAGTCGCCGACCGTTTCGAGATAGTGGGCAAGGTCAAGTTTGCTGACGGCGTCACCTTTGCCGCCCGGCCAAAGTACTTTCTCCGGATGAGATATTGTAATGCCGAACACGGTGTCGGCCGCCGTCGGTGCTTCCGGTTGCGTCTTGGTTCGTGTTTTACGCATCTTACGAACAGGCGTCCGTTTTAGCGGTTTCTTTCCCGTGGCGGGCTCAGGCTTGCTTTCATCGGACGATGCGTTCGAATTCCAGACTGCATCGGGTCGCTTCGCGCGCCGGCCGCGAAGAAGGAAGGGTTCAGGGCCCGGACCTTTACCCGCCGCGATCTGATCCATCGTTCTGTCCGACGCGACGGAATGATCTTGCGAGAGGATCTTGTCGGCGTCGCCCGCGTGCGCGCCTTCGTCTTTATGCTTGATGAGCAGCCAGTTGTTGCGTTTGCCGCTGCCATAGCGGTCGTTCTTCATTTTGACGAGCACCCAGCTGCCTTGGAGCTTCTCGCCCGCGAGCACGAATTTCAATTCGCCATCTCGCAACTGCTTCTCAGGGCTCTTGTCGCCAACGGGCGCCCAGAAGCCGCGGTCCCACAGCATCACTGTGCCGCCGCCGTATTGACCTTTCGGGATGGTACCTTCGAAATCGCCGTAATCGAGCGGGTGATCTTCTACCTCGACGGCGAGGCGCTTCTCCTTTGGGTCGATGGACGGACCGCGCGTGACGGCCCACGATTTGAACACACCGTCGAGTTCGAGACGGAAATCATAATGAAGCCGCGTCGCCGCATGTTTCTGAATGACGAAACGCAGGTGCTTGGCAGGGCGGACGGCTGCGGCACCGCTAGGTTCGGCCGTTTTTGTGAAATCACGCTTGGCGCGGTACTCGGAAAGCTTCTTCTTCGCCATTCGACTGCATCCCACCAGGGCTCGCCAAAGCAAGTGTAGGACCCGACCGCGCCTGCGTGCTAGACGGAAATCAAAGCAAAGCCGCTGGGAGCGTGAAGCTCCCGAGCGGCCCGGGCACCGTTTTACGGGCGCCTAACGTACGCTGTTGCATCCGTCTAATCCTCTAACCGCGACCACCACCGTCTTGTTCCATCGGGTTGGTGCAGGCGGCGAGAATTACATCGAGAACATGCGCATTTGCGCCAGCGCAAGGAGTTCCCTTCCGGAACTGCGGTATTTAGCCGGGAGTCTAGTCGCCAAGGATGTCGTGAGGGCATCCAGGAGAGACCAAGGAGTATTTGGTATGAACCTCAAGGTGATCGCGGCGCTGGGAGCTGCCTTGCTCCTAACGCTCGGCAGCCCGACTGCCGATGCGCGAAGTGGAGGTGGTGGTTTCCGCGGCGGAGGTGGTGGTTTCCACGGCGGAGGAGGGCACTTCGGCGGTGGCCGAATGGGTGGCGGCAGCTTCGCTGCGCGCTCCTTCCGTGCTGGCCCGAGTTTTGGCGCTAGGAGCTTTCGTGGGCCCGGCCCGTCGGCATTCCGCGGCCAGGCATTTCGCGGCCCGCGGAATTTCGCGCGCGTACCTTATGGCGGCCGCGCCTTCCGGCCCGGCAGGCGATATGGATGCGCCAACGCCAACCGGTGGCGTGGCGGCGGCAAATATTGGCGGCATGGACGCCGATGGCGCGGCTATCCGATTTACGCCTACGCGGGCTGGCCATATTACGGTTACGGCTATTACGACAACTACTATTACGATGACGGCGGCTGCGGTTGGCTGTATCGCCGGGCCGTGCGTACAGGCAGCCCCTACTGGTGGCGGCGATATCAGGCGTGCATCGACTGAACGCGCCCCAATCGAAGTTCGAACAAAAGGCTCCGGATTTGCATCCGGAGCCTCAGTTATTTCACTCTAACTTACTCGCAGGTTGAATTACGGACTGGAAGTTCCCGTTCCTGGCGGTGACGTTGGGACGCGCGCGCCTGGGTTCGAACCTGCTGCCGGATCATTGGGCGTGTTGGTAGAAGGACCGGGTTGAACGTTTTGGTTCGTCGTCGGATCGGCCGGGATGCCTGCCGGGGCCGTTACGCCAGATTCACCCGTGCTCGCGCCTTCGCTGGCCGGAGCAGGCGACACCGTCGTCGGCTTAGTGCCTGGCACGTCGGGGCTGACGCCAGAATTATAGTCCGCAGCCATCGCGCTGAGCGAGCCGGCGGCCACAAGCGCCAACGTTGCGGCGCCGACTTTGAAGCCTTTCATCGGGTTTCTCTCCTTTTTTGTTGCCGTTTGCAGCCCTGAAACGGACCCCGGACGCGGATGGTTCCGCGCCCGGTTATGGCTCAAAAAGACCAGAGGCGATGGGCTAGCCTCTAGCGCCCGCGTTCCGGCAGGATGCGTGCGACGATCTCGCGATGCAGAGAAAGCTCGTCTTCGGCTTTGGCGCAGAACTCAAACAGCTTGCGCGCCACCAACTGCGGCTCGGACGCCACCGAACGCCGCAACTCCGAGAGCGTCGGAGCGTGCTTGCGATAGGCATCCGCACCCGCGGCCGCCACGCCTCTAAACAACACAATGGCTCCGGATGTGGTCGGACGCTCGGCGGAAATCTCGCAATACCTCAAAAATTGCGAAAAGAAGCGCAAGCGCCAGTCGTTCAGATCCGGCCGATTTCTCCAAAGTTGAACGGCCCGCTCATGGCAGGCTTGCTCGATAGAAGTCATATCTCGACGACGTCCCCCTGACGAAAAAAGCCAAACATCCCCGCTTTCTTCGCTAACGCGAACGTTGCACGCCAGTTCCACTCAGATCGCGTTTCTCAACGCATTGAAATATGCCATCATCCGAGGGAATCGCACCGTTCGCGTTGCGATGATCCTGGCTTCAGAAAGCGGCGATTGTTGGTTTCATGCAGACGTCGTAGTCAGGCTTCACATCTGGTCCCGTGGCTCAATGGATAGAGCGTCGGAATTCGACTCCGAAGGTTGCAGGTTCGAGCCCTGCCGGGATCGCCACGCGGTGGCGTGTATTGCGAAGGAACTTAAAATCGTGCTCGTTATTAACATTTAACCCTGAAGCACGATTCAAAATCTTATGCTGGAAGCCGGACGAAGGCTGCTTACTTTAGGTAAGTCCCCGCCGCCTTCGAAATGTAGCGAGTGCGTACCATGACGTTGCCCCCCAACCGCCCCTCTGTTCGATTTAAGGCTGTGAGCGCCAAGTCGCTCATGATGTGTGGGGTCCTTGTGGCCGCGCAGATCCCGGCCATGGCTGTCGCCGAGGAAACGGCGCCCCTGGTTAACGTCCCGAACATAAAAGCCGCTCAAGCCTTCACGACCCCGCCCGACGTCGCACCCGCGCCTCTGACAGGGGTTCCGGCAGCGATCTGCTCCAAGCTTTCGACGGCGTCGGCCTTCGATGCCGACGATCGCGCCGATGTCATCGCATTCTATCAAAGTCGCCAATGCCGCCCGCTGTGGGTCGATGAAAAGGGGGTGACGCACGCCGCCGATCTAGCGATCGGCGAAATGGGCCGGGCCGAT
>JAFECH010000160.1 GCA_018242255.1 Pseudomonadota bacterium
AAGACGATGTAAAACGTCTCCGTACCCATCAGAATATGCTTCGATAAATTTGCGATGCTCAGGTCGAAATCGATATCGCAGAGATGCCCAAGCCTGCGTGCTCGAAGATACTCTAGCATTGCTTCGCGAGTTGGTGGAAATGGTAATGCCTTTGCGGCGGCGTATGCCCGGTATTTATCGACAGCTACCGTCGTCGTCGTCTTACCATGTGAATACGTCGTGTAGAGCAGCGCCGTTAGCTTTTTGTCCTTAATTCGTGCCGACGCCGCCTCAATGCTGATCGTTCCATCGCAATCGAAGGGCAGCGCCTCGATAGACTGCATATTGCCGTTGCAACGGCCTTCTACGCAATTTCCCCATAGCAGCGCGTTCCTATCCTTTGTGTCTTGCACAAGGTGTTGAGAAATCAGTTTCTCGACGACACCGGCCAACGGAACATTTCGCAAGGGTTGAAACGTCGGCGCAGCCCGATGGGCCAGAAAACACACAGAGCCGCTGCGGGCATTGAGCGAAGGTAATAATACCGAGCCTTGGCAACCACGAATCTCGGCGATGACCTCGGGAGATGTCTGACCTTCTTTTGTATAAGGCTCTTGATCGCGACGATGACTTCGTCTTGCGGAGCTCTCAGTGTCATAGCTCCTCATTGCGGCATCCGCCCGTAATGCTCGTCCAATTTTTGAAGAGCGGTGGCGAAAACTTCGCGAAGATCCTCGAGCTCGATGTCGTGGTCGTACGCGAAACTTCTAAGCGCGACATCCTCTGAATAATCGAGCGGAAGAGTGAAGCAAATCAGTCCGGCTGTGCAACTGTCTTGATTAATCCAACGTCGGTCGCGAAACATCAGGTACTGCAACGCGACGGGGCTATCGAAATTGGCAGCACTGACATCGATGAACTTCAAAGAATCGAGGCGGCGCGTTTCTGCGCGCTCGACAAAAATGGAAATCAGTTTGGTGTGCATTCAGGTCTCCGGTGTGGGACGGCTTCATAGCCGTAGTGTCCCACCATGAGACCAAGGCGGAT
This sequence comes from Pseudomonadota bacterium, assembly GCA_018242255.1. Lineage (GTDB taxonomy): Bacteria > Pseudomonadota > Alphaproteobacteria > Rhizobiales > Hyphomicrobiaceae > Hyphomicrobium_B. Next base: position 1,027 of record JAFECH010000160.1, read on the forward strand.
CGGACGAAACCTTGTAATTTCCCCACCACCAGACCGAATATCCCCACCAGAAGCAGACGTCTTTGGCCTTATCCCCGGTAGCCTTTGCCGCCTTTGCGTCGGTCTGCGCGGTCACGATTGAGACACCAGTCACGCATCGTGGCTTCACTCATCAACGCCCAACGGGTTTTAGGCAGACCGCGAAGCGTATGAACCACCTTCCGAAGCGATGATCGATCTTTTGCCAGTCGATCACTGAGGCAGCGTGCGAGATATTGAAATTCAGAAGTGAGCTTGTGCTCTTCACCTTTTTGCCAGAAGCAAATTAAGTTCATTAGAGCGATCCGCGCAAAATTTATCGGCCGCGGACGGCCCCGCGCACGACGCCGCAGTCCGGGTACACCGGTGGTTTGAGCAATGACTATTGGGCACAGTTCCGTGACGCCCGTCAGCTTTCGCAATGTGGAGCGCGGGATTCGATAAGTAACGCAACCTACCGTCCATGGGGTCATTTGCATGCGTTAAATTCGCTTTGATTGTGCACGTGGTCTCCTGGGTACAAAATGCAGTCAAGCATGACAAAAGCGAAAACCATGCCAGATGGACCGGATGGATCCGCAGTGCGGTACACGCAAACAAAGAACAACATGCTCCAGTTTGGAACAGGCATCTGAAAATCGCGGTGCATTATTCAGTTTGAAACGGGTGTACGTTGAAAGGCGCCTGCCTGGTAATCTCGAACGCGCGGTCACCGACTTCGTCGACCACGACAACCGCCGTCATTACGCTTGATGCCCTCGGATCGCTCATCCGCGCGCTTGAAGCGTTGCCGGCTTTCAGGGGTGGGAGAGTGTGTGGCGCCGATTCGGCGCGCCCTTAAAAACGACCAACACCCGTACGAAGAACATACGTCGTGTAGTCTGACGGGACCTCAGAAATTTAGCAGGAGGAAACGCTACTCTGCCTGGTGATGGGGATATCGATCACTTCAAGGCGATCGCCGACCAATTCGGTCATCAAACGGCAGACGCGGTCCTTCGCCAATTTGCCGAGCTTCTTAACGACATGGTGCGCAACACGGATCTTATAGCGCGCTACGGTGGTGAAGAATTCGCAATTATTCTCCCTCAAGCGCCGCTTGGAAATGCCTTTGAGATCGCCAAACGGATCAGATGCGCCAATCAGGCCCGCACGTGGCGCAGTCAGAGCGGAGCCGAATTCAAACTCACTTCGTCGTTCGGAATTGCCGATATTTGTGACGGACAGACGGCGAGTGACGTCATCAGCCGCACGGATCAAATGCTCTACGACCCAAAGAGTCGCGGACGACATCGAACGATGATCTCAGTTCTGCTTCTGAGGTCGAAACAGCCGAAGCTGGCGCAGAGACCCATCGAATGAGATTCTATTAGGCCGCCTTTGGCGATTTATAGCCGGTGACTAGCGCAGCAAGAATACGTTGGCGCCTAGTCTCCTCGGCTTCCCAACGATCAGCAGCCATCTTGATGGATTCGAACCAATCCGTCGGTTCCGAACGACCAGCTGAGAACGCCAGTAACAGGGCACGGAGCCGCGTGTCATTGACGCGCGTGCAAGCCAAGCTCAGGCATCTCACAAGGAATCGGCGATATTGACCTTGGGTCATTCGTCTGGAACCCACAAAATTGACCGCCCGCAGCTACCGCTAAAAGACGCGTGCGCAGAATACGCGAGTCGCGATCAGGAGCAGTGCAGTTCCTGTGGATTGGCGTTGGACGGCTCGACGAAAAATGACCTCGCCTTCTCCGCGAAGCCGGCTTTGTTTCTGAGATGCTGGCTCACATTCGACTCGAGACCATTGCCTGCCCTGGGTCTGGAAATGCCAATGGAACGTTGCAATGCCATCATTGAGCGAGGCATATGAGAAAAACATACTTTCAAAATAAACGCGATCTCGATACGGTCGAGTTGCCGAGTGCAGCATATCGGAACGGCAATATTAGTACGCGCAATACCAAATTTTGTTCGGCGTTAAACGGCTGCACTCGGTCATTCATGGTTCTGTCACTTATGGACGAATTGCGACGCGACTTTGAGATCGCGGTGTGGCTTGCCGATTGCGCCTTGAAGATCGGCAATATCAAAGACGTGGTCGGCCTGTCGTCGGAGTTCGTCTGTAATCATCATCGGGTCGGTCTGCATGGTTGAACCCAAGCAACTTTGTAGTCGAATAAAGGTTCGCACTATCGATGAAGAGCGCCACGCGCTCGTTCGGAT
>JAFECH010000161.1 GCA_018242255.1 Pseudomonadota bacterium
CCAGTCTACCGCGAGAAGTCGCGCCACATGGAAGCGTGCCCGCAGAAGCGCGGCGTCTGCACGCGCGTCTATACGACGACGCCGAAGAAGCCGAACTCCGCTCTGCGTAAGGTCGCCAAGATCCGGCTGACCAACGGCTACGAAGTGATCGGCTACATCCCGGGCGAAGGTCATAACCTTCAGGAGCACTCTGTGGTGCTGATCCGTGGCGGCCGCGTGAAGGACCTTCCCGGCGTCCGCTATCACATCATTCGTGGTGTGCTTGATACGCAGGGCGTCGCGGCGCGTCGTCAGCGTCGTTCCAAGTACGGTGCAAAGCGGCCGAAGTAATCGGTCTCGTCCGGGTCGGCGGTGTCGGCCTGTAAGATTTAAAGCGAATTCGAAGCGAAGGGCCTGTCAGGATGTCTCGTCGTCACGCGGCGCAAAAGCGGGAAGTGATCCCGGATCCGAAGTTCAACGACGTCGTCGTCACCAAGTTCATGAACGCGGTGATGGAGCACGGCAAGAAGTCGGTCGCCGAGCGCATGGTCTATGGCGCGTTCGAAAAGATGGAACAGCGGGGCAAGGCGAACCCGATCGATCTTTTCCGGCAGGCGCTCGACAATGTCATGCCGTCGGTTGAGGTTCGTTCGCGTCGCGTCGGCGGTGCAACGTACCAGGTTCCGGTCGAAGTTCGTAACGAGCGCCGTCAGGCTCTGGCGATCCGTTGGTTGATCTCCGCCGCCCGCGCACGCAACGAGTCGACGCTGATCGACAAGCTTTCGGGCGAATTGCTCGACGCCGCAAACAACCGCGGCACCGCAGTTAAGAAGCGCGAAGACACGCACAAAATGGCTGAAGCCAACCGCGCCTTCTCGCACTACCGCTGGTAGGACAAGTTACAAGGATTTCGAGGCAGACATGGCCCGGCAATACCCGATCGAGGATTATCGCAACTTCGGCATCATGGCTCACATTGATGCTGGCAAGACGACCACGACTGAGCGAATCCTCTACTACACCGGCAGGTCCTATAAGATCGGCGAAGTCCATGACGGCGCCGCGACGATGGACTTTATGGATCAGGAAGCCGAGCGCGGCATCACGATTACGTCCGCTGCTACGACCTGTTTCTGGACCGGCCGCGACGGCAAGAAGCGCCGCCTGAACATCATCGACACCCCAGGCCACGTCGACTTCACGATTGAAGTCGAACGTTCGCTGCGCGTGCTCGATGGCGCGGTTTGCGTTCTCGACTCCAACCAAGGCGTCGAACCGCAGACGGAAACTGTTTGGCGCCAGGGCGACAAGTACAACGTTCCGCGCATCATTTTCGCCAACAAGATGGATAAGATCGGCGCCGACTTCTATATGTGCGTCGACGACATCAAGGCGAAACTCGGCGCACGTCCCGTGCCGATGCAGATTCCGATCGGCGCAGAGTCGAACTTCCAAGGCGTCATCGACCTCGTCAAGATGAAGGCCATCACCTGGGACGGCGATGGCAAAGACGCGAAGATGGTCGAGGGTGATATTCCCGCCGATCTCGTCGACAAGGCCAACGAATACCGCGCCGCTATGATCGAAGCCGCCGTCGAGATGGACGATGCGGCACTCGAAGCATTCCTCGAAGGCAAAGAGCCGGACGAGGACACGCTGCGCAAGCTGATCCGTAAGGCGACCGTCAAGGGCGCTTTCTATCCGATGTTCTGCGGCTCGGCGTTCAAGAACAAGGGCGTGCAACCGTTGCTCGACGCGGTCGTCGATTATCTGCCGTCGCCGCTCGATCGCGAAGCCTACAAGGGAATCGATCCGAAGACCGGCGACGACCTTCCGCGCAAGCCGTCGGATAACGAGCCGCTGGCCATGATCGCCTTTAAGATCATGAGCTTCGAGCACGTCGGTTCGATCACCTTCTGCCGCATCTACTCGGGCAAGCTCGAGCAGGGCATGGCGCTGGCGAACACGACGCGCGACAAGAAAGAGCGCGCTGGCCGCATGTATCTGATGCACGCCGCCGACCGCGAAGAAATCAAGGAAGCCTTTGCCGGCGACATCGTCGCTCTGCAGGGTCTGAAAGATACACGTACGGGCGAGACGCTTTGCGATCCGTCGAAACCGGTCATTCTCGAAAAGATGGACTTCCCCGAGCCCGTCATCGAAATGAAGGTCGAGCCGAAGACGAAGGCCGATCAGGAAAAGATGGCCATCGCGCTCAACACGCTGTCGCTGGAAGATCCCTCTTTCCGCGTCTCGGTTCACCCCGAGTCGGGCGAGACGATCCTCAAAGGCATGGGCGAGCTTCATCTCGACATCAAGGTCGACATCCTGAAGCGCACCTACGGCGTCGAGGCGACCACGGGTGCTCCGCAGGTTGCGTATCGCGAGACGCTCGCGCGCCCGGCGGACATCGATTACACGCATAAGAAGCAGACGGGCGGCACCGGTCAGTTCGCGCGCGTCAAGCTCAAGCTCGAGCCGAACGAAGTTGGCAAAGGCAACGAGTTCAGCACCTCGATCGTCGGCGGTACGGTTCCGAAGGAATACATCCCCGGCGTTGAAAAGGGCGTGAAGTCGGTTTGGGACAACGGCATGTTGATCGGCTTCCCGATGGTCGACATGAAGGTCAATCTTTATGACGGCGCGTTCCACGAAGTGGACTCGTCCGCGATCGCCTTCGAAATCGCGACGCGTGCAGCCATGAAGGAAGGTTGCGAGAAGGCCGGCGTTAAGATCCTTGAGCCGATCATGGACGTCGAAGTTGTTTCGCCGGGTGAATTCGTCGGCGGCATCATCGGCGACATCAACTCGCGGCGCGGCCAGATCCGCACGCAGGAGATGCGCGGCAACGCGACGGTCATCCGTGCGTACGTCCCGCTCGCGAACATGTTCGGCTACATCAATACACTGCGTTCGATGTCGACGGGTCGGGCGCAGTACTCGATGCAGTTCGCACACTATGCGGACGTGCCGCGCAACGTGGCGGATGAGGTTAAGGCCAAGTACGCCTAATAAGTTGGACCCGGCCGGCGAGAGTATCCGTTCGCTGGGTTCTAAAAAATGAAGCCTGAAATTCCCGGATCGCACGATCCGGGACCTGATAGTAGGACTAAGGAGAGCCAACGATGGCGAAGGCAAAATTTGAGCGGAACAAGCCGCATTGCAACGTCGGTACGATCGGACACGTCGACCACGGCAAAACAACGCTCACAGCAGCCTTGACAAAGGTTTCAGCCGACCGCGGCTGGACGGCGACCTCGATCGCCTATGACG
>JAFECH010000162.1 GCA_018242255.1 Pseudomonadota bacterium
AACATCCTGATCGTTGACGACGAGCTATGGGCGGCTCTCGACATGGAATGGGTCGTGCGGAAATTGCGCCATGAGGTGGTTGGACCTGCGGCGACTGCAGAGGAAGCAATCGAACTTGCCGAGAGGGCTCACCCCGACTTGGTCCTGATGGACATTCGGCTGGCCAACCATAGTGATGGTGTTGCCGCTGCCGTCGAGATTCGACAACGATTCGACATTCCGAGCCTTTTCGTTAGCGCGCACGTCGATCCGATCACGCGCGAACGCGCAATAGCCGCTCGCCCCTCGGGTTTCATTGAAAAACCGTTCACTCCCGAGGCGCTCGCGCTCGCCATTGAAAATGCTCTCAAGCCCGACGGGCCTGCGGCCTGAGGATTTTGGAGGTCTGGGAGGGCATTGAGCGCCAGGGTGGGCCTCTCCTCCTTCATCTTTAAGCACGGCCAGGGCAACCGCAGGATGACCCGAGCGTAACGGGCCAGGAGGTTTGGCGGATGTCAAAGACGGCGAGAGCAAGTGAGGAGCTGATAGCCGAGACCGCCATCGCGCGGCTCGTGGCGATCGTCGAGGCGTCTGAGGATTCCATCACGAGTGAGACTCTGGACGGCATCGTCACGTCTTGGAGCGAGGGAGCAACGCGTATCTTCGGCTACATGCCAGACGAGATGATAGGACAGCCGATAACGCGGATCATTCCGATGGAACTCCACGCGGAAGAGGCCAATATCTTGGCCCGCATTGGACACGGCGAGCGCGTCGCGCACTACGAAACCCTGAGGATCACTAAGGATGGCCGGCGAATAGACGTGCTCCTGCAGGTCTCACCGCTGCGTGACAAAAGCGGCAACGTCTTCGGCACGTCCACGATTGCGCGCGATACCACAGAGCGCAAGGCGGCGGACGACGCACTGAACGCTGGCGAGGCGCGGCTCCGGCACGCGCTTGAAGCCAGCGGCGCAGGCGTGTGGACGTGGGACGGTGACACCGGGCTTATCACGGTGGATGAGGTGTATCGCGCCATGTACGGTATCGCGCCGGACGTGACAGTCGATTTTAAGATATGGGAGGCGCGCCTTCACCCAGACGACCGGGAGACCCTCAAGCAGCGAGCCGAGGAGTGCCTGCACTCCGGCAGTCAATGGCGGGAGGAATTCCGGATCCTTCATCCGCAATTGGGAACGAGGTGGCTGGCCGGATTAGGTCGCGTTGTCCGCGACCCGAACGGACGCGTGACCGGGATGACCGGTATCAATATCGACATCACCGCTCAAAAGACTGCAGAGTCTGCTGTTGCCGAACGTGAGGCACACCTGATGGCGGTCGTTGAGGGCGCCATCGACGGCATTATAACCTTTGGCGACGATGGAACCGTGCTGTCGCTCAACACGGCGGCGGCAACGATGTTCGGGGCCGCGCCGAACGACGTCATCGGTCAGAACGTGCGCATGCTCATGCCGCACTTGTCCGCGCAGAATGACTTTCTTCCCAAAGGCTCGAGTACAACCGAGGCAAAAACCACCGGAATCATTCGCGAGGTCGTGGGAAGGCACTGGGACGGGTCCACTTTTCCCCTCGATCTTGGGATTACGGAGGTGAGCCGGGAGGGACAGCGCCTCGTCATCGCCATCGTACGCGACATTACCGAGCGGAAACAGACTGAAGAGACGCAACGCCTACTGATCGACGAACTCAATCACAGAGTGAAAAACACGCTCGCGACAGTGCAGGCCATGGCGGAACAAACACTGCAGAATACGCGAGATCCCACACATTTCGTTGAGAGTTTCCGTGGGCGCCTGCAGGCATTGTCACGTGCGCATAACTTGCTGACACAGAAAACTTGGACCGGCGTTGATCTCGAGTCACTCATACGCGAGCAGTTGCTTGTCAGCGGTAGCCAAATCCTGACCTGCACGGGTCCGAAGATTGAGCTCAAGCCGCGGGTGGCGGTTCACCTTGGCCTGGCCCTGCACGAGCTCGGCACCAACGCCCGCAAATATGGAGCTCTCAAAGTTCCAGAAGGCAGACTGAGCGTGACATGGCATCTTGCAGATCACGGCGCAGATCCCGAGCTCGAGCTCACATGGGTGGAAAGCGGAGGTCCGGCGGTCAGTCAACCAACCGACCATGGCTTCGGAACGCTTCTTATAGAGCGTGGTCTCAAGCATTCGCTTGGTGGCGAGGCGCATATGAAGTTCATGCCGACGGGCGTGATCTGCAAGATGCGCGTACCACACTGGCGGAGCCAGTAGGTAGCGCCACCCCTCGCTGGCGTTCACGGCATTGCGCGACGAGCTTCGGTGGCCGTCAAGCAAACCCTCGTGAACGCCTAACGTGCTCAACACCATCCAGACTCGCGAGATTTGCTAGTGCGGCGCCGAGCTTGAGGCGACCTACGCGCTGGTGATGATTTGAGCCGCAAAGCCCTTTCAAGCCCACGCCAATTTGCGAAATCGAATTCAAAGAGATCACGCGCTAGGCCTGCGAGGTGCTGGCGGATGACTTGGCTCTTGGTGGAAATATTTGAGAGTTACATAGGCACCAATCCAAGAGCCGACGATCGCAAATCCTACGTAAACCCAGTAATTGGTATAACTGATGACGGCAAACGAAGAGAGCATGTACCAGATGCCGCTCCAGTTCGCCGCCGAGAGAGGACGCTTGGAGACCACAGAGGCTGTGAACTTCACATAAGCCGCGTCGGTTGCGGCCGTCGCTATAAGTACTCCGAATCCGATCCAGGGTTCGAAGATCATTTGGCTTTCCGTTGGCGGCGGTCCGACGTAGGCTGCATGGCGACGGCGGTTGGGCTCGGCAGTGCACGGTGAACCGACCGCCTGCCGCTCTTAGCTGGCGATGCACCAGAAGTTTGCAATTTCCGCCCTCGCTTACCCAAAAATGGCCGACGAGACCTCGTCGCGGCCAATGATCCAGCGTCAAATGCGTTTTGTGGACAATGTCTAAGGGGCGCGGGCATTGAACGGTTCGAGCGGCGCGGGCGAGGCGGGTTGCGGCATGCTAAGAAGAGAACATTACGGCTTCGCGATCTTCGCGGTCCTGATGGCCGCGAGTCTCATTGCTTTCACGGTTAGTGTTGTGACCGGTTCGCGTGATCGCAATGCGCTGTGGCATATTGTTCACGACCGGTGTCTGAGAAACTGGGAGAGCCGGCATGATTTCGCGCCCTGCGCCGGTCTCAACGTCAAGGACGGCGTG
>JAFECH010000163.1 GCA_018242255.1 Pseudomonadota bacterium
GCCTGCGCAGGGCCGGAAGATGTCACGCATTTTGCTCTGCCGGAAAATGCGCTCAACGCCAGTCACGCAGCGCATCAAACCGACCGACAGCAGCCCGCAAGCGACACCAAGAAATAGCGCGAGGATAGCGTAACCATCGCTCCCGAAGCCGTTCGGATTGAGCGGAATATGATAGGAATGCCCGACGAGAAGCCGCGACGCCAGATGTCCGGCCACCGCCGCAGCAACGACGGGTGACAGGGTCGCGACGGTGTAGCTTCCGACGATCAGCTCGAACCCATAAGCGGCTCCCGCGAACGGCGCCGCAAATGCACCTGCAATGCCGCCTGCGCATCCCGCGCCGACGAGCATGCGCACATCGTGACGACGCCGATTCAAAAACTGTCCGACCTTCGAGCCGACGGCGCCTGCGGCCTGCGTAAAGCCACCTTCGATGCCGAGCGATAAGCCGAAACCGCTCGACAGCAGCGACTGCAACGCGACGAACGCGCTATCCCTGAAAGACATGCGGCCGCCGTAAAGCGCGTTGGCTTCGATCGGGTCGACGATCACATGCCTGAGCCGCGACTGGTGCAAGTACGTTGCGCCAACGAAAACACCGCCCAGGGTCACGATGAAGAGGACCTGCGTGGCAGACAGCCCCAGTGCCGAGCTGAGCCGCTCGCCCACATTGAGCCCGAAGAGATATTGGTGCGCGGTTTCGGAAATGAGGATCATTAGCGAAGCGATGGCACCGCTGGCCGCACCCACGCATGCCGCCGCGACGACCAGGATAAAAGTATTGTCGCGGAAGAGCTTGCGCAATGACCCCCGGTAAAGGCGGGTAACGGCGACGGCCCATCTGAGCGGTCTGCGTTTTTGGCCGAAGGGGAAAAGACGCATGCAGGATATTTGGATTGAAACGACGCTCTGAACTGAGCCGGACCTAACATGGCCCGATCCGCCCTGTCATTGCAGAAGACGCATTCGCCCAGGACGGGGCATAGGCCAAGACGGTGCCGGTTCATGGGTTTGCGGACCGACCTGGCACTGCCGCTGCGTCATTGGCGCTTGGCGCCAGACCCTGTTATCTTGGGCGACCGGCGCCAGTTATGCTATTGGCAGCCCACGAAAAGCGGCCCGATTGGTAAACCACCGTCCGCTTCAACTCCGACGACCTCTACGAGCCCAATACGAGAAAGACCCTCGATATGCCTCCTTATCGTTCCAGGACGACCACCCACGGCAGAAACATGGCTGGCGCGCGCGGCCTATGGCGCGCAACCGGCATGAAGGACGGGGATTTCGGCAAGCCCATCATTGCCGTCGTGAACTCATTCACGCAGTTCGTTCCGGGGCATGTGCATCTTAAGGATTTGGGACAGCTCGTCGCCCGGGAAATCGAGCGCGCAGGCGGCGTCGCCAAGGAGTTCAACACCATCGCCGTCGACGACGGCATCGCGATGGGACACGACGGCATGCTCTACTCGCTGCCGTCGCGTGAGCTGATCGCCGATAGCGTCGAATACATGGTCAACGCCCATTGCGCCGACGCGATGGTCTGCATTTCCAACTGCGATAAAATCACGCCGGGAATGCTAATGGCGAGCCTGCGCCTCAACATACCGACGGTGTTCGTCTCTGGCGGTCCGATGGAAGCAGGCAAGGTCGTCCAAGATGGCAAGGAGACGGCCATCGATCTCGTGGACGCCATGGTCGCTGCCGCCGATGACCGCGTATCCAACGAAGCCGTCATGGCAATGGAACGGTCTGCCTGCCCGACGTGCGGTTCGTGCTCGGGCATGTTCACCGCAAACTCGATGAACTGTTTGACCGAGGCGCTCGGCCTTTCGCTGCCGGGCAACGGCTCGATCGTCGCGACGCATGCCGGTCGCAAGCGTTTGTTCGTTGAAGCAGGCCATCTCATCGTTGATCTGACCCGCCGCTATTATGAGCAGAACGACGAAACCGCGCTGCCTCGGACCATCGCGGGCTTCGCCGCCTTCGAGAACGCAATGACGCTCGACATCTCGATGGGCGGCTCGACGAACACCGTCTTGCACTTGCTTGCCGCCGCTCAGGAGGCCGAGGTACCGTTCACGATGAGCGATATCGACCGCCTGTCGCGCCGCGTGCCGTGCCTGTGCAAGGTCGCGCCCGCGAAATCGGATGTGCACATGGAAGACGTTCATCGTGCAGGCGGCATCATGGCGATCCTGGGCGAGCTTGACCGTGCAGGACTGCTCCACACCGACGTGCCGACGATCCATGCCGCAACGTTGGGTGAAGCCTTATCGCGCTGGGACGTCGCCCAGTCCAACAGCGAGACGGTCGCCGATTTCTATCGCGCGTCGCCCGGAGGCGTGCCGACGCAGGTCGCGTTCAGCCAGGACCGCCGTTATGCCGAACTCGACCGCGATCGCACGAAGGGAGTCATTCGCGACAAGGCCCATGCCTTCTCCCAGGATGGCGGCCTGGCCGTGCTTTTCGGCAACCTCGCCGAAGACGGCTGCATCGTGAAAACGGCAGGCGTCGACGACAGCATCTTGAAGTTCAAGGGCCGCGCCCGCGTTTTCGAAAGTCAGGATGCGGCAGTGTCCGACATCCTCGGCGGCCGAGTGAAGCCGGGCGATATCGTGCTTATCCGTTATGAGGGGCCCCGCGGCGGCCCGGGCATGCAGGAAATGCTCTATCCGACGAGCTATCTGAAGTCGAAGGGTCTGGGCAAAGACTGCGCGCTTGTGACGGACGGGCGCTTCTCCGGCGGATCGTCTGGCTTGTCGATTGGCCACGTATCGCCCGAAGCGGCAGCCGGCGGTGCTATCGCGCTTGTGCAAGAGGGTGACGAGATTGAGATCGACATCCCCGAGCGCCGCATTCATCTCGCGATCAGCGACGAGGAAATGGCGAAGCGTCGCGCAACACAGGAGCAGATCGGCTGGAAGCCCGCCGAAGCCAGAACGCGCAAGGTTTCAAAGGCGCTGAAAGCTTACGCGAGCATGGCGACCAGCGCGTCCAGAGGGGCCGTTCGCGAGATTTGAGGGCCCAAGCCGGTGAGAGCATCTGCGGCTCGAGCGGGCATTGAAGCAAACACAGCGCTCGGCATCTTCTCGGTGCCGGGCGCTTTTCTAATGCGCCAGGATGCGAAACCTTGGCAGCGTTAACGCTTTGAAGCAGAGGGCAGGAAAAAAGGATTTTGGCTCCGCGGGTAG
>JAFECH010000164.1 GCA_018242255.1 Pseudomonadota bacterium
CGAACTTCGGCTCTGATCATGCCACGCCCTACCTCGACAGTTGGTTGAATTTCATCGGTATCGGGCCTGTCGAGCACATCGATGTCGCGCCCACGGTGGTGAATGCCGATTTCGCAACCACACGAGCCGCAGCAGCATCTCGCGCCGTTGCGGCTGCGCGTACCTTGCCACGCGCATAGGACTGCATGAGCAGGAGATTCGATAGTTCGGCTGAATGTCACTCATAGACGCACTCTCTAAATGCGGGTCTTTCATCTGCCGAACACGGGACAAGAAGCGAGATACGGGTCGGTGATCTTGACTGGATTTGATTGGCGTTTAACCGTTGATCGAACAGCGCCGACATGTGGAGAATGGGATGGACCTCATCGCTCAACTTGAAGCCGATGCCAGCACCGAAGAGAACTTCTTCCGTGCCACACTGTTGAGGGAGGACGTGTCGCGCCTTCAGAGGCTCCGGGGGCTTTCGGTCTCGGTGTCCGATCTTAAGACCTTCAAAAGCGAGGGCACCAAGCTCGGTTGGACGCAAGGCGACGCAAGAACTTGGGAGCTCAAAGATGCTTTGGATCCGCTTTTTGATGCCTTCTATCAGTGGACCCACGATCCAAGTCCGAGCAACGGCGTCCGCGTCGAACGCGCGTGGGATGCGTTCTGTTCTTTTCGCCTGCAAACGATGATCGGATGTTTGTCCCGGGTTCCAAAGCCAGATGGCGCTCAATAAATGTCCCGGCCTTCGAATGCGCTTCACCGCAAGCCTGTTCTGATATCGCATCCAGCATTTTCTCAGCGGGGATTTGGCGATCATCATCCGCTGTCTATCATGCGACACGAAGCCTTTCTGCGGGTTTGCGCGTCACTGGGTTGGCTCGATGGGCGCGATATCCGGGAGGCACCCCTCGCGGATCGAGAGCTCCTCGCGCGCTTTCATTGCACGTCTTATCTGGACGCGCTTGAAACAAGTGCTCGTACGAGGATTGTTCAGCCCGAGATTAGGGCCCGCTACAACCTCGGGTCCATGGAATGCCCGGTATTCGAAGGCCTCTGGGAGCGGGTATGCGCGACGGTTGGTGGTTCGATTTTCGCGGCCGACCTCGCTCTTGAGGGGTATCTCCCGTTCCACCCCGGCGGAGGGACACACCATGGACGGCCGGATCGCGCCTCCGGCTTCTGCTATTCAAACGATCCCGTCTACGCAATTCTTCGTCTTCTCGACGCAGGGCTTGAAGGCGTTCTCTACATCGATCTCGATGCTCATCATGGCGACGGGGTAGAGAGTACCTTTGCAGAAGATCCCCGCGTGCATCTCGTTTCTTTCCACGAAGAGGGGCGCTGGCCACGGAGCGGAACTCTTAAGGACGCGCACGGTCCGAGAACCATCAATGTTCCGCTTCCGCGCAATATAAACGACAGCGAATACCTTTATGTCTTTCAAGAAGTCAGTAAGCGGCGGTTGCGCGGACGCGAATTTGATGCGGTGGTCATAACGTGCGGTGCCGATATTCTCTCGGGAGATCCGCTGACCTCAACGAATGTCTCCAATGCAGCGCTCGCCGCCGCGGTCACAGCCTGCATCAAACTCTCGGGCCGAGCGATCCTGTTAGGGGGAGGGGGATACAACCCATGGAACACCGCCCGCCTTTGGGCGAAACTGTGGGCGGATCTTAATGATTTCGCCATTCCAGCGATCCTTCCCCAAAGCACCACAGACATTCTTGCCAGCTTATCATGTGATCTCATTGATGAGAGTGACTTCAATTCCGCTTGGCTCACGACCCTCTCAGACCCCAGTCGACCTGGTGGAATCAGAGCCGTCTGCAGAGCTCGCGTCGTAGAGGCCTGCCCACCTCCAGATTTGCGTGCATCGAGCTCCGCACGATGACGCGGAAGAACGCCGAAAGCGCAAGATCGCTCGAACTTGGCATGAAGAAGAATTGGGCGCAATTCACCCTTCTCGTGCTCATCAATGCATTTGTCGGAGGCATGGTAGGTCTCGAGCGGACTGTTGTGCCGCTGATCGGTGCCGAGGAATTCCACATCCATTCAGCGACCCTGGTTTCGTCTTTCATCGTCAGCTTCGGTCTCGTCAAGGCATTTGCCAATCTCGTATCCGGGCAACTCGCGGATTCGTGGGGCAGAAAGCCCGTGCTCGTTCTCGGTTGGCTGCTCGGCCTCCCCGTGCCGTGGATGATCATGGTTGCGCCGAATTGGAATTGGGTTCTTGCGGCGAACGTGCTGCTCGGCCTCAATCAGGGATTGGCCTGGTCGATGACGGTTGTCATGAAGATTGATCTCGTCGGCCCGAGGGGAAGAGGGCTCGCCGTCGGATTGAACGAGTTTGCGGGCTACATCGCAGTTGGGGCCACCGCGTTTGCAACCGGCTACGTGGCTAGTCGGTATAGCCTTCGGCCGGCCCCGCTTTATATCGGCGTGATCTACTCGGTCCTCGGATGCATTCTTTCAATCGGCTTCGTGCGCGACAGCCTCCAACATGCCCGGTTGGAGGCGCGTCAAGCCGAACCGATATCATCCGCGATTGGTTTTAAAGACGTTTTCGCGATGGTAACGTACAAGAATCGCAACTTGTTCTCGGCGTCCCAAGCCGGCTTGGTCAACAACCTCAATGACGGGATGAGTTGGGGTATATTCCCACTGTTCTTCGCGGCCGCCGGACTGGGCGTTGCCCGCATCGGCCAAGTCAAGGCCGTCTATCCTATTGTGTGGGGCATGGGGCAGATTATTACCGGCCCCTTGAGCGATAGGCTGGGTCGCAAAGGTTTGATCGTTGCCGGCATGTGGATTCAAGCCGTGGCGCTTTTCCTGACAGCAACATCCTCGGATTTCGGGTGGTGGATTTTTTCCAGCATTTTGCTCGGCGCAGGCACGGCGATGGTCTATCCTTGCCTTATCGCGGCCGTGTCCGATGCGTCCCACCCATCATGGCGCGCAAAGGCCCTGAGTGTGTATCGCTTTTGGCGGGACCTAGGCTACGCAGTGGGCGCCCTTCTGGCGGGCCTGATCGCTGACCGGTTTGGCTTTGCGTCTGCCATCGCGGCCGTAGGGGCCTTGACTTTCTTTTCGGGCACAGTCGTGGCTATGGTGATGGTGGAACGTCCATCTGACGTTAGCCGGCGCTGAGCCTCGCGCGGACGAACCCCGAAATGTTGGTCATGAATTCTAAGTGAT
>JAFECH010000165.1 GCA_018242255.1 Pseudomonadota bacterium
GATCGCAAGCTGATCGTGAACGAGGTTGAAGCCGAAACCGTCCGCATGATCTTCCGGCGCTATACGGAACTCGGATCGGTCAGAGCGCTCGGAAATGAACTTGATCGGCTTGGTGTCGTCAGCAAGCGCCGCGAGGGTGCCGGTGGTATTTTGGCGGGTGGGAACCGCTTCTCACGGGGTGCTCTCTATACGCTTCTGCAAAACCACCTCTATCGCGGGGAAATCGCTCATCAGGGCAACATCTATCCCGGACAGCACGAGGCGATCATCGACGCTCAGCTCTGGGAAGTCGTTCAAGAGAAGTTGTCTCGTAACCGACAAGCCAGGGCGCTCGGCGCGACTGCCGAGGAGCCGAGCTTGTTGGCTGGGCTGCTCACGGACGGTAGCGGTAGGCGCATGACACCGACACATGCCGTGAAGAAGGGCCGCCGCTATCGATATTACGTCTCTACATCGCTGATCACAGGCACACGTTCGGGTCATGCCAAGGGCTGGCGCATTCCGGCGGGCGACGTCGAATGTCTCGTTCTTGATCGCCTTCGTGCATTCTTTGCTTCGGAGCCGGATGTCGGAGAGGCATTGTCATGCTTCGAGCTTGAGGCATCGACTCTTCGGTTTGCGCTCTCGAAGTCAACGCAACTCGCCGAAGAGTGGGCGACACTGCCGCCGATCAGGATTCGGGAACTCGTCCGATCCTTGATTGGGACTGTCGAGATCCACGATGAAAAGGTCATCGTGTCGCTCAAGCGAAAGGGGATGGCATCTGTCCTGCTGGGTGACACTTTCAGTCTGCCAACGATCAAGGGGCCTGAAACATTCGAACTGCACATCCGTGCGAGGCTGCGCCGTGCAGGGAAGGGGATCCGATTGGTTGTTGGCGGCGGGGGTGCCGAGGCACCGGACGGGCAGATGGCTGCTTTGATGCGCAACGCGCACGCAACACGTGAGGCGCTGATGACGGGGCGGGACATAACCATCGACGCAATGGCGCATAGGCTTGGCATCAAACGGGATTATCTGTCGATGCACATGCGTCTGACTTATCTCGCGCCGGACATAGTGCGTGCGTTGATGTTAGGACGATATCCACCCGAGCTGACACCGGCCCGCCTTCTTTCTCTTTCCAAAGACCTGCCACATGACTGGCAGCTCCAGCGCACAGTCCTCGGGTTTGACACGCAGTAGTCCCTATCGTTCTGCCAGATGCGAGACGCTGATATGATCCGGTGGAAAGTATCTAGATCTCGCTGTCGCCGTGTTAAGAATCACCCACGATATCGTGCATGGCTAAGATCGGTCGAAATGCGCCCTGCCCGTGTCGCAGCGGCAAGAAATACAAGCGCTGCCATGGTAGCATCAATGCCACGCCAGCCGATTCGGGCGCGCTGCCCCTGGATTTCGACGAGCAGATATCTCGTGCGGAGCGCCGCGCCGAAGCGGAACGACTACAGCGCGAGAAGCAGCAGGGCCTTGGCAAACCGATCATGTCAACGGAGGTCTCCGGCATCCGTGTCGTTGCCGTCGGCAATACCATCTATTCATCCAAGAACTGGAAAACATTTCATGACTTCCTCCGCCAGTTTCTGATCGGCCAACTTGGAGCCGATTGGTTCAAGGCTGAGCAGGCCAAGATCGTTGAACAGCATCACCCCATTGTCCGTTGGTACGATCAGGCCATCGCGGACGCACAGCGCAATAGCATCAAGGTCGGCCAGATATATACTAACCCGATGACCGGCGCTCAGAGAGCGTTCCTCAACCTAGCATACAACATCTACCTGATTGCCCATCACGCCGACCCGAGACAGGTCAAAGAACTGTTACCCACCTTCATCGAGCGCCTGAAGAGCGAGCGCGCTGACGACTTCATTGGCAAACTGTTCGAGACGTACGCCGCCGCGGCATTCCTGAAGTCCGGATATCAGTTGAGCTACGAGAACGAAAGCGACAAACGGACATCTCACGTTGAGTTTGTCGCCACCTATACAAAGACGGGTAGGAAATTCTCCGTAGAAGTGAAGACTCGCAATCGCGCCGCCACCGAAGACGGGCCCATTGACGATATAAAGCGCCTTCGTGTGGCAAGTAAGCTCAATCGAGCACTGGCCAAGAAGGCTGACCACACTCGGATCGTCATGATCGAAGTCAACGTTCCCGACGTCGTTAGGAGCAAGGAAGAAGCATTCAGCGGTTGGCCCAAAGCGGCACTTTCTCAAATACGACAAGCCGAAGCAATGCCGGCGCCGGACGGCAGCGAGAAGCCTAGCGCTTATGTGGTTGTCACCAACCACGCATTTCATAACAACCTTGCGGCTGTTGATGCGGGCTCGCAGGTCATTGCTGCCGGATGCAAGATTTCCGACTTCGGGCCGGATGTCCTATTTAACAGATTGAAGGCAATGCTTGAGAGCGAGCGGCGCCATCTGGAAGTCTTTGCATTAATTGACTCGATGCATGAGCACTACGAGATCCCTTCAACCTTCGACGGCGACCATCCGGAACTAGCGTTCCGCGACAAGACGGACGCGCCTCCGCGGCTACGGATCGGTCAGTGGTATGCCATTCCGGGTCCAGATGGCACCGCAGTGCCGGGCCGGCTTATGGATGCGATTGTAGACGAAGACAAAAAATCTATGACGGGCGTCTATCAGACCGCGACCGATAACTACTTGATCACCGGTCCATTGACGGACGCCGAGGTGGCCGCCTGGAGGCGCCATCCCGAGACCTTTTTCGGAGAGGTGCGCAAGGGCACGCATAAATCCGAAAACTGGTTGGATATGGCAAAGTTTATGTACGAGACCTATCGGCATACGCCCCGCGAAAAATTGCTGGAGTGGCTGAAGGGGGCTGCGGCGTACGATGAACTTTCGAAGCTTTCACAAGACGATTTGGCCATTAGGTACTGTGAGGGCGTCGCATGGAACGCGACAAACACGAAAGATGTCGCGTAGGGGCACTCAGGACCGCGTCGTGTGAGGCTCGATACCGAGGTTCATAGCGATGCGACTCTGACCGGCCGAAAAATGCCGACAGAGATAAATGAGGCTCGAAGCCCGAAAATATCTCCAGAGACGCGGCCTGCTGCGCGAGAACCTAAAATGGAGTTCGATAAGGCGCGGATTTCGCGACGAAATTCCGCCCACGGAAATCCAATAATATGCAGCGATATC
>JAFECH010000166.1 GCA_018242255.1 Pseudomonadota bacterium
CGTTGTCGGCAATACTGGGTCTGGAAAATCCTATACGGTTTCCAGTCTAATTCAGAAGGCAATGAGCCCGCTTGGGAAAAGTCTTCAGGAGCCTCACATCTTCCTCCTGGACATCAACGGTGAGTATAGCGGCGCCTTCCTTGGTAAAGCGAGCAAGTACGAACGAAAGCCTGACCGGATCTATCTAAATGGGAAGGAGTTTGGCGTACCTATCTGGTTCTTCAACGCAACCGAAATATGTGCCTGGCTGAGTGCATCCGAACAAACCCAGGAGCCGGTACTTAAGGACTGGTGGGCTATCGCAAAGGGCGGAGTAAACGCTCACGATCCAGTTGCAGAGTCTCTGTCTTTTGCGCTCAAAAAGGTGCAAGAGCTGAAAGAGACGCTTGATAGCGCGCGACCCAAGAAGAAATCCTGCTGCCAAGCGTTTGATCTCGCGAAATCCTACATAGCCAAACAGAACGTACCTTCGCTCCAGGTTTTGGAAAAGGCGTTGGAGCCCCACAGACCTGCCGTCAATGCTAGGCCTCCAGATTTCGACGCTCCAGAGAACGAGCCGCAAATACGAAGGGCGGCCCTTGCTGTGCAGAACGAATTAGCTGGCATCATCTCGAAATTACACGAGAAAGCGAAGGGGGGAGCAACGACGGCAGATAGTGCGTTGAGTATTGAGTTCAAACGGCTGTTAGATCCTGCACTAGTAAACCGTGCAGTCTCAGCTGAAGATGCAGCCAGAATAGAAGCGCATTTGACGACTCTGAAGTTGCGCCTGAAGACCCGGCTTGACGACAGAAGGTGGCGGTCATTTCTCAACTATGAAGTTGATGGCACCAAGGTAGCTACGCTCGAAGAATGGTTGTCGAGATTTGGGATCGGAAGCGAGATGGGTCCTTTGGTCTCCATAATTGATCTTTCGATGCTGAGCCACGAGGTGCTTCCATACGCCACGAGTATCATCGGCCGGATTCTCCTTGAAGTGCGCGAGCTTTTGCCGAGCGACCAAAGACAGCGGCATCCCTGGGTTTTGGTTTTGGAGGAAGCACACAACTATGCCAGGCCTCATCGCAGCGACGAAGAACGCGGACAGACCCTGTCCCGTTTAGCGTTTGAGAGAATAGCTAAGGAGGGCCGCAAATTCGGGTTGTCCTTGATCATCGCAAGCCAACGGCCAAGCGAGATTAGTTCTACTATCATCAGTCAGTGTGCGAATTTCATAAGTCATCGACTGCAGAATCCTGATGACATCGAGCACTTCAAGCGCATCATTCCTATGCAGGCGCGTAGGTTGCTGGATCAGGTGACGATCCTGGCGTCTGGTGAGGCCATTGTGTTCGGAAGTGCGTTCCACGTTCCAGCACGTGTCCAGTTCGATCGTCCCAATCCAGAGCCGTGGAGCCAAACAGCCGCGCCATATCACTCCTGGAGGACAGAGAACAAAGGGTTTCCGATTGATAAGGTGTTTAGGCCGAAAGATTAGCTCTCGCCATCGGATACCATTTGCCCGACTGCGGGGCAGAGCAGTTCCACCCTTGGGGGGTCTTGTTCGATTGAAACGATTAGCGCGTTCGGTTCCATGGCCATAAAAACGTCGACGACACCCGGCCAGTTGGATCGACGATCGGAACGCGCCACAAACTAGACCGTGGATTGCTCAGTCCTCATCGTTCGTTGCCACATCGGCCGAAATTCTCGCGGCGTAATCAAGCACAGGTTGGCCAAGCTCCCTGTCGAAGATAGGAGAAGCCGGAGACCACTCTCTTCGACGTGTAATGCGCTTCAGATCTGGCGCGCTGTAAACGTATCGCTCGTCGTAGCGTTGGTAGAGCGTTTCAAAAAACCGCTCGATTCTTAGGGGGCTGTCCTCTGTCGGAAAGGTCGAGAGCACTTGTCCGGCAGCGGACGTGGTATCGACGAGGGCGAGCGCGGCCGCTTCATAACGACTGACATCATTCCGAATGCCACGTCGTCCGGTAAGTTCACGAACAGCGTTGTGGAAACGGACGACAGACTCGACCGGTGCTCCGTCCAGTTGGATTGCAATGTCGTTCTGTCCGATTGCCCTTTTTTCTGATCCGGCATCGGCGGGTTCGGCGAGTGCAGCTGCGTCGAAAGCGTCTTGGCGATGTGCTCGCATCACGAAGAGGTAGCCTGCGACCAGGGCGGGGTACGTGATATGTAAGTTTGTGCAGTCTCCAACCGCTTCCTCCATGCGATTGGTCAGATTGCGAAACGCTCCGATGGAGCCCTTGCAAGACACAGCCATGACCGGTCCCAGGCCTTCTTTCGTCACGACCACATCGACGTTCTTTGTCTTTAGTCCGCCTAGGATCGTGGCTTCACCGCCTTCGGCACAATCCGGCTCGTAGCTGAGCATCCAGCCTTGTCGTTGTTTTGCGATGAAGGGAGGACGTGGGGTTATCTCCTCAGGCAAAAATCCGCCCTCGAGGACGAGCCGGCACGCGACGAACCAGTGCAGCGGTTTGATGTGTAATTGGCTCTGCGTAGCGCCCGAATAGGTCGCGAAAGTCGTTAAAGCCGAGTTTTGGTCTAACCACTGACATACGTTCTCACGCGGAGGCATAGTGCCTCCAGCTTTGCATTGTTGAAATAGCGTCTTCGAGCGCCGCGCCGGGAAGAGCTGCAAGCATATCGACTGCGGGCAGCACGATTTGTGATGCCTCGCGTGGTTCCAACTTCAGCATGCCTCCGCCTAAGGGATGGCCCTCAAGTTCGCAGCTTAACTGAACGAACGGCGTATCCCACATTTCGTAAAGCTCCGGCAGAATTCTGCGATCACGCAACCGAACGCTATGAACAGAATTTGTGCATGTGCAGCCGGCGGAGTTTCGTACGAGATTTGCCGATCGTCCGGACATGTAGGTGAGAAAGAAATCGGGGATTTGGACGTCTGGCACCGAATACCAGGGGGTGCGCACCCTGCATTTGTAAGCTTCGCGGGCGACCTGGCCTTCGTCAGTTTCGAGATAGCGACTAACCGAAGCTGGAACTTCAGACTTTTTGGGGAGACGCAACAGGTAGACCGGTTCATCCTGACGTATCCACTTACGAACGAGCGTCTGAGTTAGATTCTTCTGAGGCAGAGAGCGGCCGTTCCGGACCGTCGGATGCATCAGTTCGCGTGGGATCGCAAATTTCTCGGCCG
>JAFECH010000167.1 GCA_018242255.1 Pseudomonadota bacterium
CGATATTCCGATTTCGCGAGATTGATCATGGCAGTGGCGCTGTCGACGTCGCCTCTGCGGACAGCCTCAGCAGCCATGCGGGTCCTGGTATTGGCGATATTGTAGAGCGCCGCCGCGCGTACCGGCGGAGGAAGTCGATCTCCCGCGATGCTCAATATCGATTGCGCGTCATCGATATGATCGCGGCGCACCGATTCATCGATGCGTGCCAGGATTTCCTGCGGATGCGCGCGCTTGATGTCGATCGGGACGTCGTGACGGCCGACAAGCAGGCGGATGTTGTCGTTTGTGCGCCGAGCGCTGATCAAATTTTCCGCCGCGTATCCGAACCAAAGCACGCCCGCAACCGCCAGAATCCAAAATGCTGTACCGCGCTGAGAAGCCAGGAATGTCAGGATTGAATTAAGCCGCATGGCCTGGCGCCCCCGGAAGTTTGAGCGTTCGCTCGCAAAGCTTTGCCGCAAGCAGAAGACCGAGAGCCAGCGCAGCCAGCATATATGCCCACCGGGACAGATCGTACTGCGGGATGCGTTCGGTGTAGACGAGCGGGGTCTGTTCAAGCTTGCCGATGTCGGTGATGGCGCTCTTTATCGCGGCCGCGCTCTCGGCCTCATAGGCGTGATATGGAATGCGCAAGCTCTGGAAGAATTTATTCAGGTGCCGCTCCGGCAGCGCCTGCGGTGTGTCCTCGCCGCCGGGGGCGGGCTCCGCAAACATGCTGTTGGCGCCTTCCGTCCTCAGATAAACGAAATAGAGATGTACCGGTCTGCGCGCGAATTCCGTTCTGAGGGCATCCTGGATTCTTCGTCCGACAACTGCCACGCCGTCGGAAACCAGTACGATCGCCCGCGAGCCTTGCTGCACATCTTCTTCGATCATGCTGAGCGCCATTGCGAGGCCGCGCCCGACGTCCGTGAAGGCGAGCCCGGGACGATCGATCGCATCTATGGCGTTGAGCACGATGTCCTTATGATCGGTAATCGGCACGACGTGCATCGGCGCTGTCGAAAACGCGGCAACGCCGAACCGGTCGTGCTCACGCTCGACGACGAATTCCTTGATCAGCCGCTTGGCGGCCGACGATTTGGATTCTTCCGCACCGCTCGGCTGCCTGCCGGCAAAGGTGTCGTTCATGCTGGCCGAGCGATCGATCAGAAGAACGATATGTGCGCCTTGACCAAAGCGCTCGACGGTCCGTTCGCGCAACGCGACGCCGGCCATGCCGAGAATAAGGCTCACAATTGCGGCAACACCTGCGAAGCGGAGCGCCCAGCTTATCGCCCGGGAAAGCCGGTCGGGTTCGAAACCTGCGAGGGAGGGATACGATTCCTGCCGCTGCACTCCGAGAAAGAGCGGAATGAGTGCGAGCGGTAGAAGGTAAAGCGCAATCGGATTCGTGAAGATCATGTAGCCGACCTCTCCTCGCGTGCGAGGTCGGCCGCGAGCTTAGACAGATCGCCTATCGGAAAGCGATCTTCCGCAGCACGCCGATTATCCGAGAAGAAGTAGAGCTGCGAGCTTTCAAAGAACGACTTGAGCCTCGGCAGCAGTCGCGAGAAGCGCTGATGTTGGGCGACGAATTCCGGAACGTCAGCCGCGAAGACCCGGCGTCCGGCAGATTGGTCGAACGCGCGATGAAGAATGAGCAGAGAGTCGCGATAGGGGGCTTCGCCCGCTCCCGCAGACTGAAGGCTCCGGATCTGTCGATCGGCTTGCGTGAACGGGCGCTTGGCGCGGCGTGCGAAGGGCCAGATAGCATAATGCCAAAGCAGCAGGAGACCTGAACCGGCGAGAGCGCTTGCAGAAACCCAGAGCAGCCGTTCCCTCGGAGCAACGCTTATCTCTTGCGGGACTGCATCCGGCCGCATGACGTCGGATATGTCGCCGGTCTTCTCTGGCATCAAATCATCGAGGACGATGTCGCGGAGGGGAGAAATCACGAGCCGAAGTGCCGGAACCGTCGCGGTATAATTGCCCGACTGAGAAACAGTGGAGGGTTCGCTCGGCGTTTCACCTTCAGGGGCAACGCTGTTCGGGTTCTTGAACCTCAACGGAAACGATGGAATGTCGAGCTGCTTGGCCTCGAGCGCCGAATAGAAAATCTGGTACTTTAAGGTGATATCATAAATCCTGCGCCCGTTCTCTTCGCGCTCGCTATGATCGATGGAGACGAGATCCAGCCAATACGTGAGGGCTCCCGGTCGCGGCAGCGCCGCTGTGAAAAGCTCTGTCTTACCGCTTGTTATGACTTCAACCCGTCGCTCAAGCGTATCGCCGAGAAAGTGTCCGAACTTTCGCGGCTCATAGACGTTCACGGCCTCGATGGCAGCGGAACTACCTCCGACGCTCAGTAGGAGGAATGCAAATGCGAGCCAGTTACGCATCAGGCCGCTCCGTAGAGCAGAAACGACGTGAACGACATCCAGTCGATCTTATCGTTGACTGTGAACGTCTCGCGCGACGTCGCGTGTAACGCTTGAAAAATGCCCTGGCGCTGCTCTTTTCTCTGAGCCCGCCACCGGGCCTTGAGCGTCGGTCTCATAGCCACGAGCCGATGGCGTCCGGTTTCGAGATCTCTGAGATTGAGGAGGCCCCATTCGGGAAGACCGTCAAGTTCGAGGCTGTCCCTAATCTCGATCGGCACGATGTCGTGGAAGGCGAGCGCCTCTGCCGCCGCCCGCGCCGCCTGCTGCGGCCACAGGAAATCAGAAATCAGAAAAACGAGTTTTTTCGATCCGGCTATTGCCGCGCCAGCTTCGGTTAAGCCCTCGACGCCGGGCTGATCGGGCGCGAAACGACGGAGGCGTTCGATCGCGTCGGCGTGTGCTGCCCGCGACAACGTCCTGCGCAGTAGAAGATCCTGCCGAAGAACGTTGTCGAATGGATAGAGCGCAAAGGTATCGCCGGCGCGCTCAGTACAGGTGGCCAATGCTTGAGCGATATCCGACGCAAGAGCAATCTTATCGCACCGGCCTTCGAATGCCATCGACGTCGATACGTCAACAAGCACGGCGATGTCGATCGCGCTCGGCTGCTCGGCCCGGCGGACAAGAAGCCTTTCGAAAGGATCGCTCAGCGACGCTCGAATGGCGATGCGTCG
>JAFECH010000168.1 GCA_018242255.1 Pseudomonadota bacterium
ATGGCCGTAACCAGGCGCTTCAGCGTCGGCAGGTCGAGGGCTTCGGCGCGGTCGATGGCCTTTGCCGCACGACGTGCAATGCCTCTGAGGGTATCGGCGATGGCCGGGTGCTTGCGGTCAATGATGCAGCCATGCGCCCGGCAGGCGCGCTGGATCGCCGACAGCGCGATATTAATACTCGAGAGCGATTTTCCATCTCGTGCAAGGGCTGCGAGGTAGGCAGCGATGGCCTCAGGTGTCGGCGCGTGGGGAGCGGTGTGATGCAGCCCAGCCCATTCGCCCCACTTGGCGCGGGCTTCGCCATAGACGCGTTGGGTGCCATCGGAGCGGGCGGCGTCCGTGAAGTGCTGGGCTTTCTGGATCGCCAGATCGAGAGCGCCGTTAGGGGCTTTATCAGCCAACTCTGTATCAGCCTGAGACGAAAACGCATCTGACATCGGATTACTCACGAAAACCTCTATTTTCATGAGTAATCAGATGGTGCGTGTGTGGCCTTTGACTAGATCATCCGCTGACGGAATTGTTGCAATTGGTGAATCGAAACTCAATGCGAAAAGCGATTTTGTGACGCGATGATCGGCGCTGCCCCTTGAGCTGTGAGACTGATCTCCTGACCCGCTTCAGTTGCGAAGCGATCATGCAAGTTATCATGACGAGAAACGATCTTTTCGCATCGTTCGATCGCTAACCGAGCAGGTCGTTGTCCACTGTCCTGTGCGCAATCTGGCGACGTGCTCGGCCGCGCCCAACGGCATGCCGACTGCGACGTCGTTGAGACATCAAAGTTGTTGATTTGAGTTCGATCGATCGACGCAACCGAGACGTTTAACGCGAACGCGTTCGCGTTAGCATCCGATTGTCCTGTGCGTGGACGTGCACCCCCCCGGGGGTACTTGCCACCCCGGGGTATGGGACCCAAGCCGAGGGCAGGGGGAGGGGCCTAAAAATTGGCGACCCAGGTCTTTCTAAATCGGGGCGGACGGTCGGAGGCTATTTGAGAGATAAAAGATGTAGGACAATGCCGCTTGATCCGGCTCGCCCACTTGTCTTTGCCGTCGCCACACGGCAGTCTCCGGTGCATATTGTCTGAATTTTATCGGGTGGAAAATGGGTGTCGGGGGACAGCCTTTTCAAACGAAGATATTGCGACGTGCCAAGTCCGAAGAGGACTTTGCCGTTTATCGCGCAGCGCTTGAATGGGGTCTGCTTGATCCTATAGTCATTGAAAGCCGCGATGATTTCAAATCTGAGGTTCGCTGGAAGGACAAGCTCGAGCCCTTCCACCACCAAGTCCAGAACCTGATCACGTTCTGTCGACGGTTGCCAGTAACACTGCTTGCCGATGACGTCGGACTTGGCAAAACCATTTCCGCCGGTCTCGTGGCGAGCGAACTCATCGCACGCAATCGTGTGGCGAAAATTTTGATCGTCGCGCCAAAGCTTCTTGGACCGCAATGGAAGGACGAACTGCAAACCAAGTTCGACATTCCCGCCGATTTTGTAACCGGCAGCAAATTGATCAGCGCTGAACCGGAAGACACAGGCGCGGTTATTACAACTTATCATTCCGCGCGCGCTCATCTTGAAAAAATCCCGACTGACCGCTTCGACATGCTCGTGCTCGACGAAGCTCACAAGCTTCGGAATCTTTATGGCGTCGACCCCACTCCGCAGGTTGCCAAAGTCTTCAAGCGGGCATTGCAAGAACGGCGCTTCAGATATGTCTTAATGCTGACGGCAACGCCGATCCAAAACCGGCTATGGGATCTTTATTCCCTCGTCGATTTGCTAACCGTCGCGCGCGGGCACGAGAACCCATTCGGCAACGAGGGACTGTTCGTTCGCAGATTTATTGGTGACAAGCGCGAGACCGCACGCGTCCTCAAACCGGAAGCACGCGAAGAGTTCCGGAAGATTGTCTACGGTTATGTCTCGCGTGTCCGCCGGGGTGATGCCAAGTTGGACTTTCCAGAGCGCAAAATTCAATTGCACAAGGTCACGCCGTCGACCGCTGAACTCCAACTTATTCAAGTCATCGCCAAACCGATTCAGAAACTCAATCGCTTGGCGCAGATCAGCATTCTCCAGGCGTTGACGAGCAGTCCGCACGCTCTGATGGCGCAGCTCAACACCATGGCGCAAAACGGCACTGTCCCTCACGAGCTTGCGGCAGCCGTTCGCGAAATCGTAGTGCCAATGAAAACCATGGCGAAGCTTGAAGGATTGAAGCAGCTCGTCGGCCAGTTAAAACAACAAAATCCGAATAGCTGGCGCATGGTCGTTTTCACCGGCCGGCGCGAAACCCAGGCGACGATCCAAGTCTATCTTGAGGAACTCGGTCTGAAGGTTGGGATCATCAACGGATCGTCAGGTCAACGCAATCAAGAGACAATTGCAAAATTCCGCGCCGAGCCGCCGGAGATCCGTGCCATCGTCTCGACCGAAGCGGGCTCCGAAGGCGTGAACCTGCAAGTCGCCAACGTCCTGATCAACTTCGATCTACCTTGGAATCCCATGATTGTTGAACAGCGGATTGGCCGCGTGCAACGCCTTGGGTCTACGCATCAGAACGTCATCATTTACAACGTCATGCTTGCCGGGACATTCGAAGAATATATCGTCGGTCGTCTGATGACCAAACTTCAGATGGCGACCGACGCAATTGGCGACATCGAGTCCTTACTGGAAGCCTCTGGCATGGGAGGCGGGGGCGAAGGCGAAGATAGCAGCAGCTTCGACGATAAGATTCGGGAACTCGTCATAGCAGCGCTTGCTGGAAAAGATATGAAAGCAGCGGCCGAGAAAGTCGCACAAAGTATCGACGCAGCAAAAAAGACGCTCGAAGAAGAAAAAGCCAATATCGACGCCACCCTCGGCGCTATGGATGGATACGAGTACGTTGGACCACAAACACCGACCCTCGAGCCTCCGCACCGCTCGATGGAATTTGAACCCTTCGTGCGGGCGGCCTTCGAAAGTCTCGGTGGCGACGTCACAGAACCTGTACCGGGCGTTCTCAAAATCGAAACACACGGGCAGCCAGAATATGTGAGGCTCAAGGATAACGTCGCAGAGCACT
>JAFECH010000169.1 GCA_018242255.1 Pseudomonadota bacterium
GTCGTCGCGGTCAGCACTTCCATGCCGCGCCGCTCGAGCAGACTGCTCAAAGCGAAGATATTGCGCGCGTCGTCGTCGACGAGCAGCACCTTGCGCCCGATCAGATAGTCGTCGGTGTCGTGCAGACGCGACAGTAGCTCGCGCTTCTCCGCCGGCAACTCCGTGACCACGCGATGCAGAAAGAGGGCCGTCTCGTCGAGCAGACGCTCCGGCGACTCCACGCCCTTCACCACGACGGTACGCGCATACTGCCGGATCTGCAGATTTTCGTCGCTCGATAACTCGCGCCCCGTGAACACGATGACCGGAATGTCCCGCATCGTTTCCTGCCGGCTCATGTGCTCCAGGATTTCGAAGCCCGACATGTCAGGTAGCTTGAGATCCAGAACCACGCAGTCGACGCTCTCGAGCCGGAGCGTATCGATTGCCGACTTGCCGTCTTCCGCCGTCAAGATTTCAACGTCGGCTTCTTTGAGAAGCGTCGAAATGCTGAGGCGTTCGGCCGGATCGTCCTCGACGATCAACAATCGTTTGGTGGCGGTTGCCGAGAACGCTCCGATTTTACGCAGCGCCGATTTCAATTGTTCCGCCTGCAAAGGCTTCGTCAGAAACGAATAGGCGCCACGCGCCAAACCGTGATGGCGATCATCGTCAAGCGTCAGGACTTGAACAGGAATGTGCCGGGTGAGGGGGTTGTGCTTCAATTGGCTGAGCACTGACCAACCCAGAATATCAGGCAGGTGAATATCCAGCGAAATAGCGGTCGGATTGTAGTCCGTCGCTAACGTCATGGCATCTACGCCGCGTTGACAGACAATGCCTTTGAACCCGGTATCGTGCGCTGAATCGAGAATAATGCGAGCGAAATTCGGATCGTCCTCGACAATCAGCAGAACCTGATCGCCGGCCACGATGTCGTCGCGATCGTCTTCGATTGCCGAGGGCAACAGGCTGGGATGCGGCAGCGCGATAGGCGACGCTGAATTCGCCTCCGGCTTCGTGCGAACATCACTCGCGAGCGAGGCGTAACGAAGCGGTATGTAAAGCGTGAAGACACTGCCGACGTTCGGTTCGCTCGACAATTGGATTTCGCCACCGAGCAGATGCGCAAGCTCGCGGCTGATTGCGAGGCCAAGTCCGGTACCGCCGTACTTGCGGCTGGTGCTCGCGTCGGCCTGCTGGAACGCTTCGAAAATGAGTTTCTGCTTATCGGACGGGATGCCGATGCCAGAGTCTTGCACCTCGAAGGCAACAATGGTTGGAGCTGTCGACAGAACGGGATGGTCGGAATTCCATTTGTTGCCATTGGCCGGCTTTACGGCCAATCGCACGTAGCCATCTCGTGTGAACTTGAAGGCATTTGACAGCAGGTTCTTCAATACCTGCTGCAGACGCTTGGAGTCGGTGAAGATCGTCTTTCCCAGATCGGCATCGAACGTGACCTGGAAATCGAGCCCGCGGCGCTCGGCTTCGTGGCGGAATGGGCGCGCAACAGCTTCGATGAGGCCGCCGAATGCGACTTCTTCCGCGTCGACCGAGACGGTGCCGGATTCGATCTTCGACAAATCGAGAATATCGCTGATGAGGTTCAAAAGATCTGTACCCGCGCCGTGAATCGTGCGCGCAAACTCAACTTGCTTTTCAGTGAGATTCTTGTCCGGATTGTCGCTCAGCTGCTGCCCCAGAATGAGGATGCTGTTGAGCGGCGTCCGAAGTTCGTGAGACATATTGGCTAGGAATTCGGACTTGTAGCGTGACGTCAGTGCAAGCTCCGCAGCCTTCTCTTCGACCGCGCGCCGCGCCTGATCGATTTCCTCGTTCTTGCGTTCGACTTCCACATTGCGCTCAGCGAGCTGCTGCGCCTTCTGCGCCAATTCTTCGTTGGTCTTCTGCATTGCGCGTTGCTGATCCTGCAGCTCCGCCGCAAGTTGCTGCGACTGCATCAGCAAGCTTTCCGTCTGCATCGTCGCTTCGATACTGTTTAAGACGACGCCGATGGACACCGACAGCTGTTCGAGGAACGTGAGCTGCGCGGGTTCGAAATTCTGCAGCGAGCTGAGCGAGATAACGGCCTTCAGGCGATCTTCGAACGTTATCGGGTGCACGATGACACTGCGCGGTGGCGCTTTGAATACGACGGAATCGATGTTAGTCGTCGGCTGCGGAATATCGATCAGTACCCGGCGCTGCTTCTCGACGGCGCATTGCCCGACGAGGCTGGTTCCAAGCCCGAGCCGTTCGGGGTAGGGGGCTTGCATATCGTCGGCATAGCTTGCGAGTAGCTTCAGCTCTCTGTTGGTCGCGTCGTACTGATAAATGACGCCCTGATGCGCGTTGATCAGCGGCACAAGTTCCGACAGCAGTTTCTGCGACACGGTCATGACGTCGCGCTGCCCCTGCAGCATGCTGGTGAAGCGCGCGAGGTTAGTCTTGAGCCAATCCTGCTCGGTATTAAGCTGCGTCGTGAGACGCAGGTTGCCGATCATCGTGTTGATGTAGTCTTTAAGTTCTGCGACCTCGCCGCGCGCTTCGACCTGAATGGTGCGTGAGAGGTCGCCGCGGGCCACGGCAGTCGTCACTTCGGCAATGGCGCGAACCTGCGTCGTCAGGTTGGCGGCCAGCAGGTTGACATTGCCGGTCAGGTCTTTCCACGTACCGGCCGTCCCTGGCACATTGGCCTGACCGCCCAGACGTCCTTCGACGCCGACTTCGCGCGCCACCGTCGTCACCTGATCGGCGAACAGCGCCAGCGTTTCGGTCATGTCGTTGATTGTTTCGGCGAGCGCCGCGACTTCGCCTTTCGACTTCACTGTGAGCTTGGGCTTCAAGTCCCCGTTCGCAACCGCCGTCACGACCTTCACGATGCCGCGCACCTGTTCGGTGAGGTTCGCTGCCATGACGTTCACGGTGTCGGTCAGGTCTTTCCACGTACCAGCGACGCCCGGCACGGTTGCCTGGCCGCCGAGGCGCCCCTCGGTGCCGACCTCGCGGGCGACGCGTGTCACTTCCGATGCGAATGCGTTGAGCTGGTCCACCATCGTGTTGATCGTGGTCTTGAGGTCGAGAATTTCGC
>JAFECH010000016.1 GCA_018242255.1 Pseudomonadota bacterium
TTCCCTCAAAGTTGACGGCGTGGACTTTTCTAAAGTCGGCATACGTCGATGTCGCGCGGTCCCGAATGACGGCATCGGGTTCCCACGAATTCCAGAGCTTGTAACACAGGTTCATATATTCATCGGCCATTTCGTAACGCAGTTCGCGCGGTGGCAACGCATCGAGGCCGAAGTTTTGTGCGGCGGCATTTTCTGCCGAGGTCACGATGTTCCACCCGAAGCGGCCGCCTGCGATGCTGTCAACGGTCGAAGCAAGACGTGCGAGAAGGAATGGTGGATAGGCCAAGGTCGACATTGTGGCGACAACGCCGAGCTTGCTTGTCGCGGCGCTGATCATTGTCGCCAGCGGCACGGGATCGTGCTTCGGCGCGAATCCGAGGGCGTGCTTCAAAGTGATTTCGGCGGTCCCGCCGTAAGATTCGGAAATGGCGAGTTTGTCTTCAAGCATGATGTAATCGAAGCAAGCGCGTTCGAGCGACTGGGCCATTTCAACGTAAAACTTGCCGTCCCACGGGGCGCCGCCGTTTGAGAAGGGTCCCAACCATTCGTCGGCGGTGAAGTTCGTGAACCAACCGAGATGGAAGCGTTTGGCGGTCATTCATTATCTCCATTGAGGCGCTGTCGTTATCGGGAGCGTCGACGCGAAGATAAGATCCCGGCTTTTGCGCCCAAACGAGATTCTGCTGCTTTTGCGCGAAACGACAAAAGTTCGTTCCCGATAGCAGGTATGGCTGCTAGCGGTCAGAACCGAGCCAGACGGCGCGCCATAGGCACCTGGGGTTCGAGGGCTCGCGCTGCGTTTTGCCGAAATGGACGTTTTTCATCAGTCGATGGTTTTAGACTGCTCTCTTGCGCTGGAGGCGGCAGCTCGCATTTCGCGCGGCGTCATTCCATACCGTGCCTTGAAGTGCCGGCAGAATTGAGCCTGATCACTGAAGCCCCAGCGATAAGCGATCTCGCTGATGCTCTCCTTTCGATGGCCTTCGGCGAGTTGAGCGCGGCAGGCTTCTAACCGCGTGTCTCTGATCCACTGAGCGACAGAGAGACCGCTGCCCTGAAAAAGCGTGTGGAGATAACGCACCGAGATATTGCACGCCCCGGCGATCATATCGAGGGACAGCGACGGATTCCCGATATTCTGCTTTACGAAGCGCTCGACGCGGCCGAGATGAGCGCGTTGGACTGATGTTTGCGAGCTGTTTGCGGCGTTTTTATCGGATTGGAGAGCAAGGATGACGAGTTCGATAAAGGTGTTGCCGACGCCCTCGGCGGAGATCTGTTGTGACGAACCAAACCGCAGCGGAACGTGGCGGATCATGTCGAACAAGAGACCGCCCACGCCGGTGTCGCCATCGAAGACGCGACCGAAATAGGGATCGAGCGAACGGATATGCCGCTTCACTGACGCCAACGGTATCTTCAGACACCAGACTTCATTGGGGCGTGTTTGAATGAAGTCGGAGGGCGTGCGTCCTTTTTCGATAAAGAACTGCTTCTTTGGGCACGTGAGTTCGATGCCATCCTGCGCGAAAAAGATCTCAGAATCGGATGAGAAGGAGACGATGATGTTGTCTTCGTTATCACTTTGGACGTGCTGAGTGCCGCGGATATAGCGAATTTCGTCCGACTTCATCCACGTCAACGTTGCGGTGCCGAGGTCCCAATTTCTTAGGATGGCGTTGAACGAGTCTGGTTGGCGGTATGAAGCTTCGACCGGAAAAATCGTTTCGGAGACCGCGTCCTGCCAACTGCGGATGCGTTGCGGCACGGGCATCGTCTCGACTGAAACTTCGCGGTACATCCCGTCATCCAGTTGCGGTGGAGTCCTTCGCGAAGACAGCAACTTTGATGCCAGTCACAGTTTGCAAGGGGGTGTGCAAGTAAAGGGGGCTTTTTCCAGCCTATTGTCACGCGAGCCGATTGGTCTAAGACCGGTAAGGCGACTGATTTATTTGCGAAGCGCGCAAATTTTGTGCTGGACGCCATCGGCATCGAAGGTGGCAATGCTCACGAAAGTGCCCTGGTCATGTGTCTTGTGCGTTCAAAGCAAGCAGAACCCTTTGATGGCCGGCCAGGGCAAATAGATGGTCGCGAAGCCGGCGAGAGCCAAGGCTATACCCGCAACTGTCCGAAACTCGGGTTTGGTGTTTATGTTTCGCAAGAAGGTCAAGCCGCTTGCCGCAGCAAAGACGGCAGGCAATGTGCCGAGCCCAAAACCTGTCATGAATAGAAATCCGTTAAAGGCGGAGCCTGTGAGAGACGAAAAGAACACCGCCCCATAGAGCATCGGACAAGCATTGAGACCCCAAGCGATGCCCAACGCAAATGGGCCGGCCGTTCGCCTCGCTCGTAGAGGAGCGGCGATCGTGTCAAACGTTTGGGCGAGGTAACACAGCCCACGATCTAGCAAAGCAAGGTTCGGCACAACACCGGCAAGAACAAGTCCCATCCACATCAGGGAGACGGCTGCCGCCCATTGCATGACCTCGAAGCTTATTCCGCCTCGCGGAGCAGCGAGCCCGGCGCCGATCGCGCCAACTGTTGCGCCCATCGCTGCGTAGGTCGTTACGCGACCTGCCTGCATGATGGCGAGTTGGCGATATCGCTCTTTGGGCGTCTGTGCGCCAAGTAGCAGCAATGCGCCACACGCAATTCCACCGCACATCGCCGCGCAGTGCAAAGCGCTCGCGAGGCCATATGCGAATCCCGAGACGAGTGCAGCTTCAATCATGGCGATCAGAAGCCTCGTCATGCTCGGACGTGTCTGCAGGCTCTGCGTCCTCCAGTGCGCGCCAACCTGCGCCCTCCAGATCTTCGAACTGCCCATTGCGCAGCGCCCACAAGAAGCCACCCAGTCCCATGAGGCCAAGCGTCAAAGCTGCAGGTAGAAGCCACGCAAGAGACGTCATACGCGACACCTGACCGGCCGCAGCGGCAGCTTTTTTGTTCTGAGGCGGATTGCATTCGCCGTCACGACGATAGACGACGTCGACATGGCTAGCGCCGCGACCAGAGGCGTGACATATCCCAACATCGCGATAGGAATGAAGACGGCATTGTATCCGAGAGCGATCGCAAAATTCTGCTTCGCCATCCGCCGTGCCGCTTGCGCCACCTTCAACGTCTCTATGATCCCGCCGAGCCGATCGCCCTGAAATATGGCATCTGCAGCGGCCTGACTGATGTCGGCAGCCGACGCCGGTGACATCGAGGCATATCCGGCAGCGAGCGCAGGCGCATCATTCAACCCGTCGCCAACCATAAGTGTCTTGTGTCCGCTCGCGCGCAAAGCGTCGATACGCTGAAGCTTTTGAGACGGCTGTAACCCGCCTTGCCAAACACTGATCGCGCACGCTTGCGCGACACGCGCGACAGCCTCCCGTCGGTCACCCGACAGCAATTCGACGGCGTAGCCGGCGTCTCTGAGTGCTTTGACGGTTTGGCCAGCGTCGGATCTGATACGATCTACAAATCGAAAGCCTGTAGGCGCTTCGCCGTCCGCCCTGTACCACAGCGACGCTTTGGCATCCTGATCGACATTTACGCCAACCCAGTGCGCCGAGCCCAGCCGCTCGTCGCGTCCGTTATTTACGACTGACAATCCAGAGCCAGGAATCTCGCGGACGCCCTCAATGGGGTCGATGGCAATTGAGCGGTTGCGCGCTGCACGAACGATGGCTTGTGCATAGGGATGGCGGCTTGCAATTGCGAGTGAAGCAACGCGGGCCAAGAGACTTGAATCCGTATTCTGGTCGTCAGCAAGCGCGATCTGCTCGTGTGTCAACGTGCCCGTCTTGTCGAAAATCACGCTGTCGATTTCGCCCATGCGTTCAAGGCCATCAGCAGTCTTTACAATGACGCCACGACTAAAGAGCCTGCTCATCGCTGCGACTTGCACCGCAGGTACTGCGAGTGCCAAGGCGCACGGGCACGTTATGATCAAGACGGCGATGGCGTGGGTCAGCGAAACTTCCCAGCCGCTTCCGAGGCTCATCCAGATCACGAAGGTCGATAATCCGAGTATGTGAACGGCAGGCGCGTAAAGCCGGGCCGCCCTGTCGGCGAGGCGCACATAGCGACCTCTGCTTTGCTCGGCGGCAAGCATGAGGCGACCGATATCCGCGAGCAAGGTGTTTTCGTCGGTAACACCGACGTTAATGTGCAGAGTTCCGCCACCGTTGAGGGTGCCAGCATGCACACGGTCGCCCAATGTAACTGCGCGTGGCACTGTCTCGCCGGTGATCAAGCTCTCGTCTACTTCGCTCGTGCCTGAGATTACTGTGCCATCTGCGGAGACGCGTTCTCCGGCCGTGACGATCACGCGCATACCGGGCGTAAGGGCGCGCGCGGGAAGCGCGCGTATCGAGCCATCATCGGCAATCACGGTTGCTCTCGTGGCTCGGAGGCTCATCAGATTTTCCGCGGCACCTCTGGCGCGCGTCCGCATGCTCTCGTCGAGTGCGCGGCCGATGAGTAGGAAAAAGACCAGTGTTATAGCGGCATCGAAATAGACTTGCTCTGATCCTCGTACCGTCTGGAATAAGCTCATCGACGTTGCGAGAAGGATGCCCAACGAAATCGGAACATCCATGTTTAACCGTCGGGCGCGCAGCGCCGAGAACGCCGATCGAAAGAATGGCTGGCCGGCATAAGCGATCGCGGGCAGGGCGATGAGTGCGGACACCCAGTGAAAAAGATCGCGGATCGAGCCATCCATGTCGGTCGCTTCGCCCGACCAGACAGATATGGATAGCAACATGATATTGGCCGCAGCGAATCCCGCGACCCCGAGCCTGCGAATAATCTCACTCGAGCGTGCGCGAGAGGCAGCTGTATCGGCGCCTTCGACGAGTTCTGCCGCGGTATATCCCGCCTCTTTTAACGCTGCGATGAGATCCGTTACGTTGGAACCGTCGTTGTTGTCGTCATCGTGGCAAAGCGTGACGGCGACGCGGCGCATGGCGAGGTTGGCGCGTGCTGCTGAAACACCTTTGACAGTCTTGAGTGCCGACTCGACAGTGCGGATGCAATTACCGCAAACGATGTCAGGAACAGACAACGTGATGGTTTCGACGTTTGCGCTTGCGTTCGCCGTTGCCCCGTTTTTCAGCGCCGGTATTGGTGTGGTCAGGGCCGCTTCCATAGCCGTACCTTGGATCGGTATACAACGGTGCCGTTGCCTTGTTTCGCGTCACTCTGGCTAGCGAACAAAGACATGTCCCAATTGCCTTCCGCTAAATTCTGTAACGTGATCGTGTAGACTCCGTCGCCAGCAGCGGTGAGAACAAGATTGTGATCTGCAACGTCCGTAGCAGGGCGGCCGATGCTTCCCGCAACATGTAACCCGTTCACTCCGCGACCGTCGCGATCCTTCAGCGTCATGCTGAAGACACCATCGGCGCTATCGAAGTTGGTGGTTTGCGCCCAACCGAGTTCATTCTGCCGGCGTTCCTCCGCAATGCGTTGATTATAGAGCAGTCCCGTTCTGTACGCGTCGGGCGTATCGCCTCCAAAAGTCGAAACAGCCTTATAGACCATTACGCTATCAACTGCGGTAACGGTTAAGAAGAAGGCGATCATACCGAATAGGACATGCCACCCATGAAGGCCGCTCTGCACGGGGCTGAATTGCTTCATTGTGCGGGTCCGCTGAATGTCGTGGCGCGCGAAGTCGCATGACCGGTCGCGGTATCGGTCACGGTAATCGTGAGAGGCGTCGAATCCCCGCTCAGCTCTTTTCGATCTGACGGATCAATCGAGACGAAGAACTTGACCGCGCGAACCTCTGCTGGCTTGACGTCAACGACCGGGTCTTGGCCATCGAACTCCACAAATTGAAGCTTCGCCCCACCAAGCCCCGAAACGGCGAGCTTGAAATGTCGCGTCGTTTCCAGCTTGTTGGTAATCTTCACAGTGTAGCCATTTCGTAGACCACCGTCGCTTAGCATGACGAACAACGGATTGCGGTCAGGAGCGACGCTCAGTTGCGTATCCGCACGGTTGAGCAAGGACCAGACCATCAAACCGCCGACTGCAGAGATTAAAAGCGAATAAAGGATAGTTCGCGGACGTATGATCCGCCAGCCGTCGCGCGGTCCCTTAGTTGCGTTTTCCAGGTTCGCAACGGTCGTGTACGCGATCAACTCCCGGGGACGTCCGACACGGTCCATAATTTCGTTGCAGGCGTCGATGCAGAGCGCGCATTGTATGCACGCAAGCTGTGCCCCGTCACGGATGTCGATACCCGTTGGACAAACAGAGACGCAGGCTTTGCAATCGATACAATCGCCTCGGCCTTCCCAGCTTTCGTCGCGCTTGTGCGACCCACGGGGTTCGCCACGTGTTTCGCGATACGAAATGAAAAGCGAGTCCCGATCCAGCATCGCTCCCTGGATACGGGGCCAAGGACACATATAGATGCAGACCTGCTCGCGCGCGAGGCCGCCGAGCAAATACGTGGTCAGCGAAAAGATGCCGAGAAAGGCATACGCAACCGGTGAAGCGGTGCCGGTCGCCAATTCGACTGCGAGCGTCGGGGCGTCGCGAAAGTAAAAGACGAATGCGCCTCCGGTCGCGATGGCGATGAGCACCCAAGACAAATGTGTGGCGGTCTTTTTCCAAAGTTTTTCGAGCGACCACTCGCTTTGATCGAGCCTCAAACGCGCATTGCGATCGCCCTGCCAAAAGCGCTCGACCGCGATCATCAGATCGGTCCAGACCGTTTGCGGGCAGGCGTAGCCGCACCACATGCGGCCCGCAATTGCGGTGACGAGAAAGAGCAGTAGCGCTGAGACAACAAGTGCGCCCGTCACATAGTAGAATTCTTGGGCCCAGATCTCTAGGGGGCCGAAGAGGAGGCGCTGATTGGCAAAGTCGAGCAGAAACGCTTGGTCGGGCAAACCCGGACCCCGATCCCATCTGATCCACGGCAGGATGTAGTAGATCGCAAGCGTGATGACAGTGACAACCCACTTGATATTTCGGAACGTTCCGTGGGCTTCCTTAGGATATATTTTTTTATGCGCTTCGTAAGCACTCGATTTTGGTGCATCAGACTTTGCGCCCGGTAGTCCGTTCGTCACTTCAGTCAGGAATTTATTTGGTTGACCCATCGCCGTCATTTCGGTGCCTCGTGACCTTCGCCTTTCGGCTCGGTGTGCTCGGCTTCATCGCTTTCTTCTTTTTTGGGTTCAGGTTTACCGCCGCCTAGCGAATGAACGTAAATAGCGACCATCTTGATATCGATGGGATCAAGACGGCGCCCCCACGCCGGCATCATGCCGCCTCGCCCTGTTTCAACGCTCTGCATAACTGCATTCTGGCTATTGCCATAAAGCCAAATGGCATCGGTTAGGTTCGGTGCGCCGACGTCCTTGTTGCCTTTGCCGTCTGGGCCGTGACATGCAGCGCAATTGTCGGCGAATATCGCCGCACCTCTAGAAGCGGCGGCCGCATCAACATTGAGATGTGAGAGGGAGCGGACATAATTCGCGACGTCGCTGATCTGGGCCGGCTCAAGAATCTTGTCGATACCGAACCTCGGCATCGCCGTATCGTGCGTTTCTGGATCTGGCGATCGGACGCCGTGAGTAATCGTATTTTGAATGCTTTCCAGATCACCACCCCAAAGCCAGTCGTCGTCATTGAGATTGGGATATCCAACGGCACCCTGGGCGCCCCGGCCGTGGCATGGAGCGCAATTGTCGCCGAATATCGCGGCGCCGCCATCGCGGGCGAACTCGAAGAGCTCGGAATTCTTTTTGATATCGGCAATCGGCATGGTCGCGATTGCGGCGCGATACTTGTCTTGAGCAATCTTGGCTGCGGCGACGTCCTTGGCAGCCGCCTCGCGCTGACTATAGCCCCAAATCCCTTTTGTGTAGCCGGTCAGCATCGGCCACGCCGGATAAACGAGCCAGTATCCGAACGACCAGACAATACATGCGTAGAATGTGTACAGCCACCATCGCGGTAATGGCTTGTTGAGTTCCATGATGTCACCGTCCCACACATGCCCTGTGGTCTCGGTGCCTGTTACCTCGTCAATGTGCTTATCGCTCGCCATGGGATTTCACTGCTTCCCTTCTTGATCGTCCTGGTCGACGGCCGCCTTGGCGACGCGCTCGAATGTCTTTTTGTTGGACGGGCGGAATGCGTACACGAAAGCCGCAACGAGAAGCGCCATGAAGATGGCCATCGAGACAAGTTGCGAGACGACCTGTGCTTCGTCGTAAGTCATCACCTCACCTCAAATTAGGTCCGCTTGCGTCGAATTTTGTGAAGTCCACGAGCGTGCCGAGCATCTGCAGATAGGCGACGACGGCATCAAGCTCGCTCGGGGGGACGTCATCTCCCGTTCGCCCGTCGAACCTTCGGACTTGCGCTTTGGGATAGCGCTTGACCAACTGTTTTGCGCCGTCGGTATCGGGCGAAATTTGCGCGACGACATCGCCCTTGGCATCGGCGATCATCTCGTCGGTGTAGGGTACGCCGATCTCCTTCAGCGTTTTCATGCGAGCAGCAATGTTGTCGAAGTTGAGGGGCGTTTTTTCCAGAAACGGATATCCGGGCATGATCGAAGCCGGCACGACTGAGCGCGGGTCCCGCATATGCTCGACATGCCAAGCATCGGAATATTTTCCGCCAACTCGTGCAAGATCCGGCCCCGTACGCTTTGATCCCCACTGAAACGGATGATCGTACATGCTCTCCGCCGCGAGCGAATAATGTCCATAGCGCTCGATCTCATCGCGAAGCGACCGGATCATCTGGCTGTGGCAATTGTAGCAACCTTCGCGCACGTAGATGTCGCGACCGGCGAGTTCCAGCGGCGAATACGGCCGCATGCCTTCGACCTTTTCGATTGTCGATTGGATCATGAAGAGCGGTGCGATTTCGACGATGCCGCCGATCGAGACGACGATCAGTGTGGCAATCAAAAGGATAAGGGAGTTCTTCTCGAAAATGGCGTGGTTCATGGCGTGCTCCCTATTCGGCCGGAACGGCAACAGCGCCGGGACGGAGTTCGGGAGCCGCGGCTCCGCGCGGCTGATCTTTAAGATCGACCGGCTGGTCGCCTCTCACGGTGCGCCAAACATTATAGACCATGATCAGGCCACCGAGCAGGAACAGGAACCCACCTGTCGCGCGGATCACGTAAGGCCAGTGAAGGGCCTCAACCGTCTCGATGAAGGAATACTTGAGGAAGCCGAGGTGATCGTACGCGCGCCACATCAAGCCCTGGGTGATGCCCGCGACCCACATCGACGTGATATAGAGAACGATGCCGATCATCGCGAGCCAGAAGTGCCATTCGACGAGGCGCATCGAGTAGAGGCCTTCGCGCTTCCATAGCCACGGAACCATACAGTAGACGGCGCCGAAGGAGATCATACCGACCCACCCGAGCGCGCCCGAATGAACATGGCCGATCGTCCAGTCCGTATAATGAGAAAGCGAGTTCACCGCTTTAATCGACATCAGCGGGCCCTCGAACGTCGACATACCGTAAAATGCCACCGACACAACAAGCAGTCGGATCACGGCGTCAGTTCTGAGACGGTCCCAAGCACCCGAAAGCGTCATCAGGCCGTTGATCATGCCGCCCCACGACGGCATCCACAGCATGATCGAAAATGTCATGCCGAGCGTCTGCGCCCACTCCGGCAGCGCCGTATAATGAAGATGATGCGGGCCAGCCCAGATATAAAGGAAGATGAGCGACCAGAAGTGCACGATCGACAGGCGATACGAATAGATGGGTCGTTCCGCGCGCTTTGGAATGAAGTAATACATGATGCCGAGGAAGCCGGCGGTGAGCAGGAACCCGACTGCGTTATGACCGTACCACCACTGGGTCATCGCGCCTTGAACGCCAGGGAATAGCGGATAGCTCTCCGAGCCCAGCAGCGACACCGGCAGCGATAGGTTGTTGACGACATGCAGCATCGCAATCGTCACGATGAACGCCAAGTAGAACCAGTTTGCTACGTAGATGTGGGGTTCTTCGCGTTTTCTGAGCGTGCCCAGAAAGATCAGCAGATACGTAACCCAGACGATGGTCAGCCAAATATCCGCATACCACTCAGGTTCCGCGTATTCCTTCGATTGGGTGATGCCGAGCACGTACCCGGACGCTGCTATCACAATGAAAAGCTGATAGCCCCAAACGACGAACCACGGAGCCCATCTGCCGGGTAGGCGCGCACGGCACGTTCTCTGGACGACATAAAGCGACGTTGCGAGCAGGGCGTTGCCGCCAAATGCAAAGATGACGGCCGAGGTATGGACTGGCCTCAAGCGCCCGAAATTCGTCCAGGGCAAATCGAAATTGAGAGCAGGAAAGGCGAGCTGCCAAGCGATTATTTCGCCTACAAGAAATCCCACAACTCCCCAGAATACGCATGCAAGAGTTGCGACGCGGACGGGGCCATCAAAGTAGCAGTCCGCTTTCTTTCTATGACCATTGGTCGGATGCGAAACGACGTAAATGCC
This sequence comes from Pseudomonadota bacterium, assembly GCA_018242255.1. Taxonomy (GTDB): domain Bacteria; phylum Pseudomonadota; class Alphaproteobacteria; order Rhizobiales; family Hyphomicrobiaceae; genus Hyphomicrobium_B. Next base: position 10,495 of record JAFECH010000016.1, read on the forward strand.
TGCCGCTGCGCTCGCAACTAAGAGAAAGAGCCCGTGCAACTGCATGCCAACATCGGCGCCGGAAACCGCCAAAATCAAACCGATGATCGAAAAGAGCAGAGCACTGCCGAGAGCCAGCATGTCATTGATGCTGGGCCGTCCGTCCGCCGTGTCTTCCACGGTAACCTCCCGTATGCAGTCCGTTGATCGCGGACCTCATTTTTTGACTGGTTTATTTGCTTGACCTCGGCGGCAACACCCGACCTTGACTTGCGTCAAAGTTGAGCCGAATGCGCGTAAAGCGCGCGCTGTTATCTTCGACGCCTTGCGACCTCGAATTGGACTTCGCCTATTGCGACGTCCATCGTCGGAGAGATGATTTCATAAATTTAGAGAATGGGGTTTTTAACTCGCCACAGAAAACGGCGCCATCTTGCAGCCGACTTATCGACGTGCCCGAATCCGGGAACGCCGCGTGTCAGCATTCCCCTTGGCAATGTCTGCTATCTCTGCGGCGCCGACCTCTAACTCCGGCGACACCGCCCAAGCGGTTCTGGGTCAAAATCAGGGACGTGTAGGGCGATGGATGTTATCGATCGCCTGCAGCTTTCTTTCGACCCAGTGGAACCAAGCATCACTCAAACCGCCCGAAGGCACGTTCTGAAGTCACGCTATTCTTTATCTGCGCAAAGCAGCGCGTTTATGCGGGGAAGCAGAGCCAAGCGCCCAAGCAGGTTTTGGGTGTGGTGACTTTGCAGGCCATCTGCGAGGAATGACACGTCGTCGAGCCCGTACCGTCATCGCATTTCGTGTGGACCGGACCTTTGCCAACGCGGCCCTGTCCGTAGATCACGTTCGCGAGGCCGTGCGTCGAAAACAGGTACGCGATATCGTGGGTCATAGCTTGGCCGACCGCCGCGATTCTTCTGCAATCAGAAGCTTGAGCAGACACCGAAAGTGCGCACATCACCGCCGCAGCGGCTAAGCCTAGTTTCAAGGACCGCATTTGCCCCTCCGATATGATTTCCCCTGTTCAGAAACTAGTTGAGCGCAGGGGCCTCGACAACAGAATCGACCTGCGGCAAGCCGGTTCATCCGAAAGGAATTGGAAAGCGTGCCGCATTTGCCACCATCTGGCGGCAGACCGGTACGGCTCGGACGGAATAAAGCTCTCGCCCCCGCCCGCACGGCCGCAGACATTGAACCGGCCGATGAAATGATCCGGCAGTTCATTTCAATTTAGGAGTTTTCTGCGATTCTCCTACAGCCGAAATGCGTCAGATGCCCGTTCTCTCAACTATGTGAGTCGACAATGTTCAAATCCTGGCTTGAAGCCCATTGGGTCGCGGGCGCTGTGTTTATGAGCCTCGCCTTGCTCTTGCTAGTGCCGGTGGGCATTGGCGACGGGAGCCGGTCTCTTCTGCTTATTTTTCTCGCTTCCCCCATCTACATGCTGCATCAGGTGGAAGAGCATACGGGTGATCGGTTCCGTGCTTACATCAACGGCACCGTCTTCGGTGGTGTGCAAGCGCTCAGCGTCGCCGACGTGCTTTGGATCAACCTTCCCGGCGTGTGGGGCCTGAACTTCGCAGCTCTCTATGCCGCACATTTCATCGACGTTGGCTGGGGCGTGGCGGCCGGCTACCTCATACTCATCAACGGCATCGCGCACATCGGTATGGCTGCGCGGTTTCGCGGCTACAATCCGGGCCTCGCCACTGGTGTGTTTGTGTTCGTGCCGTTTGGGCTCGCGCTTATCCTGCTGGTGCCGGCGACCCACCTTCAGAACGTTATCGGCTTTGCGATCGGTATCGCGATCCACGCCGCGATTGCTGTAAGGGCGAACTTAAACGCGTCGGCTGCACGCCACGCCAAAGACCAGCGGATACCGGCTGCGGCTGCCTGAGAACGACGCGGAGAAAGCGGCCGCTTTAGCAAGACTGGATTGCTTTTGCCCAGCGGACGCGCCTCGTCTTCGGGCGCTCTACGAGCGGCGTCTGCAACGCGAGCTGGCGTTCAGCGCCGACGAATTTCTCGCGACGCGCCCTCGTCTTCCGAAGAGGGCCCGCAGGTGTCTGAATTTAAATGAAAATCAGCTTATCTGATGGTGCCCAGAAGAGGACTCGAACCTCCACGCCTTGTGAGCGCTAGTACCTGAAACTAGTGCGTCTACCAATTCCGCCATCTGGGCTTGCGCGTGTCAGGTAAATTGTACCGAGGCGGAAGTCAATTGCGTGACGTTCGCATCTTACAGGCTTTTGGGGCTGCATCGCCTGAGCCGGACCAGATCGCGGGCAAACTCCTCCGTCGTGTGCTTCACAGGGTCGCTCAGGCTCGCTAGATGTGAGACTCGTCGTGAGAGACAGGCCGGGAGGCCCGGCAAGCGGCTGCAGCGAGGTTGGAATGGCAGGAAACGGTAAACTAGCGACAGTTTTCGGTGGGTCCGGGTTCGTCGGGCGTCATATCGTGTGGTCGCTAGCGCGAAAGGGATACCGGGTACGTGCCGCGGTTCGCAGGCCGGATCTGGCTGGCTATCTGCAACCCATGGGGGCCGTCGGGCAGATATTTCCGGTGCAGGCCAATCTAAGATTTGCCGATTCGGTGGCTCGGGCCGTCGAGGGGGCGGACGTCGTCATCAATGCGGTCGGGATTTTGGCGCCGACCGGGGCGCAGTCCTTCGAAGCGATCCATGTCGAAGGTGCTGGCCGGATCGCCAAAGCCGCGAAGGCGGCAGGCGCCGAGCGTCTCGTTCATATCTCGGCAATCGGTGCGGATAAGGCCTCGCCGGCGAAGTACGCCCAGACGAAGGCGCTGGGCGAGGAGGCGACACTCGCCGGCTTTCCCGGAGCCATTGTGTTGAGGCCATCAATCGTTTTCGGCCCGGAGGACGAGTTCTTTAATCGTTTCGCCGCCATGGCGCGGATAAGTCCGTTTCTGCCATTGATCGGTGGTGGTGCCACGAAGTTTCAGCCGGTGTTCGTTGGCGATGTGGGCCATGCCGCAGCGTCGGCGGCGACTGGCGCGGGCACGCCGGGCACGATCTATGAGCTTGGCGGTCCGCAGGTTTCGACCTTTAAAGAGCTTCTCAAGCTGACGCTCGACTACTCTGATCGTAAGCGGCTTTTGCTGCCCATTCCATTCTGGATGGCCAAGCTCATCGCGGTGCTGACCTGGCCGCTGCCGAATACGCTTCGTCCGATGACCGTAGATCAAGTCCGGTTGCTTCAGTCGGATAATGTTGTGTCTGAGGGTGCCAAAAAAGAAGGCCGGACGATCATGGCGCTCGACGTTCCGCGGCCAGCCGCCGTCGATGGTATCGTTCCGGCATATCTTGAGCGTTTCAAATCACGCGGCCAGTACGCTCATTACCATCCGTGAGCTTTAGCTTGCCGCGTCGCACGTAGCACCAAAGCTCTTAGCACGCCGGCCGCCCATGCCTTTGGGCGGCCCCTGCCGTTTATGGTTGCCCTTGCGGCACGACGGACGATTTACCTCACCCGTCCGGCCGCAGGTCAGTGCAACGGTGCGATCGACAACTCGTCTTCCTGAGCATGCCCGATTGCAGCCTGCAGCGTGTCGGTCAACGCGATCGGCGTGCCGTCAGCCGCATGCAGCGAGAAGAGGGGAATGCCCTTCGGCAAGCCTTCGATCTGCGGAAACATCTCCAGAGCTTCGTCCGAGGTCAACGTCTTGATGTAAGCGACCTCGCCGCCGCCTAGCCGAGCAAGCTCAAGTTCGCTCATAACCGGCGCGACGGCATCGTGGATGTCGACGGATTTCGCGGTGGACTTGGTATTCATGACGCTCTTCCTCCTTGTGTCGAGGCCGGGCTCTCATCGCAAACCGGGAACCGCGGCCCTCACAGGGCCTCTCGATCTGCTCGTCTGCTCCGATCCTCCGACGATTCGGTCGCTTGCGCTGTGACGCGAAAGACTCAGCTCAGGTGCGGCTTTTAGTTGGAACGGCCGCTCCGATCTCAATCCGGCGTACGAGGCGCTCGGGCTCAAGCCGCTGCAAGTCAACGGCCAGGAGGCCGTTAGCAAGCTCTGCGCTTTTGACCTCGATGCCATCCGCAAGGACGAATGTTCGCGAAAACTGTCGGGAGGCGATGCCCCGGTAGAGGTAATCGCGAGCCTTGTCGTCCTGCTGCTTGCCACGAACCGTCAATTGTTTGTCTTCGAGCGTTATCTCGAGGTCGTCGCGCGTGAACCCAGCCACAGCCAGGGTGATCCGCAAAAGCTCACCGGAATCGCCATCCTTGGCGACCCTTTCAATGTTGTACGGTGGGTACCCGTCCCCGCCCTTCGTCGCGCGGTCGACCAGCCGCTCGATCTCTTCAAAACCCAGAAGCAGGGGGTTCGATAGTGCCGTTACACGCGTCATATGAAGGTCCTTAAGCAAGCGACCAACGTCCTAATTCCTGGATGCCATGCGGCCATCCGCCTCGCCGTCACAACTGCCCAGCGATTTAGTGAAGATATGGGAACCGGCGACCGCTCTTCAAGCGTCCCGGGGCGAGGCGTGTCGCCCGCGCCTCGTAGGTCCTAAAATCAGCGATTATCCGGAATTCCGCCTTAGTGCTGCCTGCCTTGACCGTGAAGACGCGGGGCTTTTTCAGCTCAGTTCGCGTGTGGGGAATTCATGACGCCGGCATCAGCGCTCTTTGTCTCGGTTTTCGCCCTTTTCTCTCTTTCAGCCGTTTCGGCCGCCACGGCCGAGGATGCGGCAAAACCGGCCGGTGCCAGGGACTCCGGGACCGTTCTCGGCGACCCTGACGGTCCGCTGACGCCAGAGGAGAAGGCTGAGAAGGAAGCGCGGAAAGCCTGCAAGGTCGACCTGTGCCGGGCCTTCCACTCAAAAGATGCGTCGGCTCCAGACATCGCTTGCCATGTCGTTAAGAGCTGGCGGAAGGAGCAGTTGGAGAAGCTCGTCAGCAAGGTAAAGATCACGTGGCCCTATGAGGGCGCGCACTGCTCGATGGAACTCAATGTGAAGAGGGCCGATCTCGTCAAGGCAATGACCGAGCCGAAAGCGGAAATTCAGTTCGCCAAGCACACCGTGACGTGTTCCATCGCCAGCGAGAAGTCTGGCGCGACGGACTTCTCGTTCGAGCTCACGCCGAAGGTGACGTTCGAGAACGGCAAAGCTGTCAAAGCCAAAGCCGAGTGGGGCAAAATTGAAGCGCCAACTCTGATCAAAAGCGCGCTTTGGACCGCAACCGCCGCTGACAATACCGTGAACATACTATCGGGTTCTATTGTCGAAGAAGTGAACACGTTCATCGGCAAGCGGTGCGATGAGGTGAAAGATCAGTGGGCTGCCAAGCAATAGGCAACCTTCATATCAATTCGCAAATGCGAACTGTTATAATGTTATTAGACGTGCTTATGAGCGCGTATTGCAAATACGATTGGCCCCTGATGGTGAGACGATATAGGTAGCTCACGTTGTGAAGCGTGGACTAACCACTCTTGGAGGAAATCATGAAGACGTGGTCGAAGCCCGAAGTTCGCGAGCAGGAAGTTGGTCTCGAAGTGACCAGCTACCTCCCGGCTGAGATCGACGTCATCTAACTTAGGTGATGTCGGCTTAGGTCGAACTTTGAGCGGCGGTCGAGAGCACTCGGCCGTCGCTTTTATTTTGAGCGAAGCTCAGCCGGAATTTTCGATGGCTTCGCGTTTTTCTTCCAATTCCAGCCAAAGTGTTTCAGCGACCTCGAGCTGCTGCTGAGCCTCTTGCAGGCGTGCACTTGCCTTGTCGAACGCGACGCGGTCACGGATAAAAAGCTCGGCATCGGCGAGCTTGGTGCCGAGCTTTTTAATTTCCGTCTCCAGCTTGTCGATTTCGCCCGGAAGCGTCGAGAGCGCGTGCTTATCCTTGAAGGACAACTTCTGTCTTGCCGGCGCAGCGGCCGAAGACGCAGCGTTGCCTTCTGACGATTTTGCCGAGCCCGCAGCGACCGGTTTTTGATCCTTCTGTAATGCGTCGCCTTTGCGCTGTGCGAGCATATCGGAATACCCGCCGGCATATTCCGTCCAATACCCGTTTCCGGTAGGAGCCAATACGCTTGTTACGATACGATCGAGGAAATCGCGATCGTGGCTCACGAGTAGAATTGTGCCGCCGTAATCCGACAGCAGTTCCTGAAGGAGATCGAGGGTTTCGAGATCGAGATCGTTCGTCGGTTCATCGAGCACGAGGACGTTCGAGGGCTTGGCGAGTGCCCTGGCCAACATCAGGCGGGCGCGTTCGCCTCCCGAGAGGACGCGGATGGGTGACAGCCGCTGCTCGGGAAGGAACAGAAAGTCCTTCATGTAGCTCGCGACGTGACGGGCCTTGCCGTTGATGACGACCTGATCGCCACGGCCGCCGGTCAGGGCGTCCGCGACAGTCCAATTCGGATTGAGCTCGTCGCGGCGCTGGTCGAGAGCGACGACTTCGAGATTGGCGCCGTGCCGGATCGTGCCGCTGTCGGGTGCAATTTGGCCGGTCAAGAGCTTGATGAGCGTCGTCTTACCGGCGCCGTTGGGGCCGACGATCCCGAGCCGGTCGCCGCGCATGATGCGCAGGTCTAGGTTTTTGACGATATCGACGCCTTCGTAGCTTTTCGAAATGCCGGTCGCCTCAGCGACGAGCTTGCCGGAGATGCTGCCTTCCGCAGCGTCAAGGCGGACACTGCCGACGACGTGGCGCTGCTCGCGCACCTCCTGGCGCATCGCGCGCAGCTCGCGGACGCGGCGGACGTTGCGCTTGCGTCGCCCGGTGACGCCGCCGTGCATCCATTGGTCTTCGCGCACGATCTTGCGGTCGAGCTTGTGGCGCTCGATGTCTTCTTCTTCGAGGACCTTGTCGCGCCAGTCTTCGAAAGCTGCAAAGCCCTGTTCCAGCCGCCGTGTTTTGCCGCGGTCGAGCCAGACCGTGGCCCGCGACAGGTTTTCGAGAAAGCGCCGGTCGTGGCTGATGAGAAGCAGCGCCGAGCGCATGCCGAGAAGCGTCGACTCGAGCCATTCGATGGCCGTTAAATCGAGATGGTTTGTTGGCTCATCCAGCAGCAGCACGTCAGGCTTGGCGGCGATCACGCGGGCCAGAGCCGCACGGCGCGACTCGCCGCCAGAGAGATGCTGAGGCTCGCTGTCTCCGGAAAGGCCGAGTTCGGCCAGAAGGTATTCGGCTTGATAAGGGTCATCGGTCGGGCCGAGACCGGCGACGACATAATCGCGGACGGTCGAGAAGCCGTTGAAGTCGGCTTCTTGGGGTAGATAACGAACGCTTGAATTTGGGTGCGCAAATCGCTCGCCACCGTCGGGCTCGACAAGGCCAGCGGCTATTTTTAGCAGCGTCGATTTTCCCGAGCCGTTGCGGCCGACGAGGCAGATGCGGTCGCCCGGAGCGACGGTGAGTTCCGCGCCTTCAAGCAGCGGTGTGCCGCCGAACGTCAGGTTGATGTCTTTGAGGGTAATAAGGGGAGGTGCCATGCCCCCTCGTAGCGGGGGATGCGGGTGGGATCAATCGCAACCTCGCGCGTTAAGGGGCAGTCAGCAGCAGCGGTTGATTTTGCCGCTACCCTCGCCGTAACGGCTGGCTTGGCGTTCGCGAAAAAAGGCTTCGTAGCTCATGATCGGCTCGCCGGGATGCACATTGCGACGGTGGGCGACGTAAGCGTCGTAATCGGGAATGCCGACCATGAGGCGTGCGGTGCGGATGATGCGTCGGGCGATCTTGAACATCGGGGCCGTGACGGTTTTGCGCATGGGACTCACTCCGCCGGGACCGGCGCGTTTTCCCGCGCGGTCACATGAGGATTATCGAGCGCGTGAAGGATGGCCCTCAGACTGAATCCCGCCATCGCAAGAACGACTGCGCCAAGCAGCGCGGTCAGCGTGGCGTTGACGTAGTCGTTGAAGACGATGCGATGCATGTCAGCGATGGATTTGGCTGGCGGCAGTATCGTATTCGCCGCAAGTGCGCCCGCGAACTTATCAGCGTGCGCGAGAAAGCCGACGGCGGGGTTTTCGCTGAAGATCTTTTGCCAGGCAGCGGTCAAGGTGCAGACGCCAAGCCAGGTGGCGGGCGCAAGCGTGACCCATGCATAGCGCTCGCGCTTCAGCTTGAAGAGAACGACAGTTGCCAGAAGCAGTGCGATGCAGGCGAGCATCTGGTTCGAAATGCCGAACAGCGGCCAAAGCGTGTTGATGCCGCCTAGCGGATCGACGACACCCTGATACAGGAAATAACCCCAACCCGTGACCGCGATGGCGGTCGCGACGATGTTGGCGCTCCACGACTTGGTCGCTTTGAACCATGGAACGGCGGTCCCGATGAGATCCTGGATCATGAAGCGTGCGACGCGCGTGCCCGCATCGATGGTCGTCAGGATGAAGAGCGCCTCGAACAGGATGGCGAAATGATACCAGAATGCCATCAGCGCTTTGCCGCCAATGGCGTTCGAGAGGATTTCAGCCATGCCGACGGCCAGCGTCGGGGCTCCCCCGGTGCGCGAGAGAATGGTCGCTTCGCCGACGTCTGCAGCGGCTTGCTTCAAGACGTCCGGCGTGACCGTGAAGCCCCATCCCGAAATCGCAGCTGCGGCAGAATCGGGCGATGTGCCAATGAGGGCTGCGGGACTGTTCAGTGCAAAGTAGATGCCCGGTTCGAGCGTCGTTGCTGCAACCATAGCCATGATCGCAACGAAGCTCTCCATCAGCATCGCGCCGTAGCCGATGACGCGGGCGTTCACTTCGTTGTCGAGCATTTTCGGCGTCGTGCCTGATGAAATCAGCGCGTGAAATCCGGAGATGGCGCCGCAAGCGATCGTGATGAAGAGGAACGGAAAGAGGCTACCGGAGAAGACGGGGCCGGAGCCGTCGACGAATTTCGTCACGGCGGGCATTTTGAGGTCGGGCAGAACGACGAAGATGCCGAGCGCCAAGCCGACAATGGTGCCGATTTTCAGAAACGTCGAAAGATAGTCGCGGGGCGCCAGCAAGGCCCAGACGGGAAGAACGGAGGCGACGAAGCCGTAAGCGATCAGCATCATCGAGAGCGCTTCGCCTGAATAGTCGAACAGAGGTGCGAGCGTTGTGTCAGCGGCGACGTGGCGGCCGAAGATGAGCGACAGCATCAGTAACGCAAAGCCGATCAGCGACATTTCGCCGATCCTGCCCGGCCGGATGAAGCGTCCGTAAATTCCCATGAGGATGGCGATAGGGATGGTCATCGACACGGTGAAGGTTGCCCACGGGCTATGGCTCAGGGCTTTGACGACGACGAGGGCCAGCACGGCGAGCAGGATCACCATGATGATCAGAACTCCGATCATCGCGATGGTGCCTGCGATATTGCCTAGTTCGCTGCGGATCATCTCGCCCAGCGAACGGCCGTCGCGGCGCACGGATGCCGAGAGCAGGATGAAATCCTGTACAGCGCCCGCGAACACGGCGCCTGCGATCAGCCACAGCGTGCCCGGCAGATACCCCATCTGCGCAGCCAGCACAGGGCCAACGAGAGGGCCGGCGCCGGCGATTGCCGCGAAGTGATGGCCAAACAGCACCGTTTTGTCGGTCGGGCAATAATCGAGGCCGTCATTGAAGCGCTGCGCAGGCGTCAGACGATTGGCATCGAGCCGCAAAACCTTGTGGGCGATGAAGCGCGCGTAGAAGCGGTCGGCCAGCAGATAGGAGCAAATTGCGGCCATGACCAGCCAGATGGCATTGATCGTCTCGCCGCGCGAGAGAGCGACGATGCCGAGCGCGACGGCGCCAAGCACCGCGACGGCGGTCCACACGAGTTTTGATGGAAGGTTCGTCATCATCTCCGTCCCCAGACGCCCGCGATTGTGCTTCGCAAGTCGACGCTGGGCGGAGACTACATAGAATGTGTGGCGAAGAGCCAGCGGCCTTGGCCGATAAATCGATTGAACGATTTAAACGATATCCGGGTACCAACGTTGGTTCGCGTGCGCGGCCGTGGCATGATTGTTGATTTCGCCCTAGCGCAAAATTGCGCGCTGGGTTGGCGTGGCGGCTGCGCGCGCGGGAAAAATTGGTGGAGCTAACCGGGATCGAACCGGTGACCTCTTGCATGCCATGCAAGCGCTCTCCCAGCTGAGCTATAGCCCCGAACCACTTCTAACGGCGGGGCTGGTTCCCGCCGAAGTTTCGCCTGATAAGTCGTCTTTGCAAAAACTGCAAGGACGTTCGACAGGAATATTAGGGCTCTTCGTCGCCCTCGCCTGCCGGGCCGCCGATGATGTTGGATACATCGCCGCCCTCTTCTTCCTCTTCTTCGAGGAAGGTCTCGTCATCGTCTGCGCCTCCGGTGTCGTCCGTCTCGACGTCCGCGAGCGCCTCTTCGCCCTCTACCGCCGGCAAATCACCATCGTCATCAGTGACGGGCTTCTTGGCCTTCTTGGCGGCGAGATCGCGCTGTTCAGCCTGAAGGGCGGCCAGCGCCGCCGGGGACGATGCGATCACGTATTTCGTGCCGCAAAACGGACAGATGATCGGGTCGTGTGCCAGATCATAAAAGCGCTCGTCGCAATTCTGACAGGTGCGCTTCGTCCCGCGCTCTTGCTTGGTCGCCATTCGTCGTGCCTCAGTTCTCGGAAATTCAAGGGAGCCCGTCTGCCATAGGCGTCGCCCCCTGTCAAAACGAAAAGGTGGGGCGAAGCGGGGATGCGTCAAGGTCTTCCCTGATCGAGTGCTTGACCAGACGGCCCCGGTGCCGTTGACAGAGCGTCGCGGCGCGGTGTCTATCCGAAACGAAATTGTCCGGAAAATCGCCTGGGCGCCTTGGATTCTAACGGTTTGGAACGTCTCAGTTGAACGCGCAATCTCCTGCAAAACCGCTCTCGGCGCTCAAGGCCGGCCCGCTCGTGGGGCGGGTCAGGGTTCCGGGCGACAAATCAATCTCGCATCGGGCGCTTATTATTGGGGCGTTGGCGACGGGTACAACGCGGATCAAGGGGCTTCTGGAGGCCGAGGACGTCATCAACACCGCGCGCGCCGTCGAGGCGCTGGGGGCTTCGGCGGAGAAGCAGGGCGATTTTTGGATCGTGAAGGGCCGAGGCGTGGGCGGTTTGCGGACGCCGGACGGTCCACTCGATTTTGGCAATTCGGGCACTGGAACGCGGTTGATGATGGGGGTCGTCGCAGGGCACCCGATCACCGTGAAGATGACGGGCGATGCCTCGCTGTCGCGGCGGCCGATGCGTCGGGTCCTGGGGCCGTTGGTCGGGATGGGCCTTGAGATCATGGAGCCCGGCAAGGAAATGTTACCGCTAACGCTTCGCGGCACCAGCGAACTGATGCCGATCGTTTACCGACTGCCAGTGCCATCAGCGCAGGTCAAGAGCGCCGTGTTGATCGCAGGTCTACACGCAGCAGGGAAAACCACCGTGATCGAGCGAGAACCGACGCGCGATCATACCGAGCGCATGCTTCGGCATTTCGGCGCGATCGTTACCTCGGAAGCGAAGGGCGACGAGACGCATATCACCGTCACCGGTGACGCTGAGCTGGTCGGCAGAGACATCACCGTTCCGGGCGATCCGTCGTCAGCCGCATTTCTTGCGGCGGCGGCGCTGATTGTACCGGGCTCTGACATCACCATCGAAGGCGTGCTTATCAATCCGACGCGCACGGGACTTTATGTGACGTTGCAAGAAATGGGCGGCGACGTCTCGTTCGAGAATGTGCGCGAAGAGGGCGGCGAGCCGGTCGCCGATATTCGTGTCAGGGCATCGCGCCTTAAAGGCGTTCACGTGCCACCCGAGCGGGCGCCGTCGATGATCGACGAATATCCGGTTCTGGCGGCGATCTCGGCGTTTGCGGAAGGGCAGACGCGGATGGACGGCCTGGCGGAATTGAAGGTCAAGGAAAGCGATCGCCTGCAGGCAACCGCTGCCGGCCTCGTTGCGAACGGCGCGCGCGCGAATGTCGATGGCGATACGCTGACAGTGGAAGGTGGCAACGGGATGAAGGGCGGCGGCATCGTCGCGACGCATCTCGATCATCGCATCGCGATGGCGTTTCTGACGGCGGGCTTGGCAAGCGATACGCCCATTACTGTCGATGACGCGACCATGATCGCGACGAGCTTTCCGGAGTTTCGTCCAATCATGGAAACGCTCGGAGCGCGTTACGTTGAGGTGGCGCGATGACCTTGATCATCGCCATCGACGGACCAGCCGCATCGGGCAAAGGTACGCTCGCCCGACGCATTGCTTCGCATTTCGGCCTGCCGTGGCTCGATACGGGATTGCTTTATCGCGCGGTGGCACGCGACGTGCTGGTGAGTGGCGGATCGCTCGATGACATCGCCGAAGCGGCGGCTGCAGCGCGTGCCATCGCAGCCGAAACGCTCGATGATCCCGCATTGCGCGGTCCGAAAGCCGGAGACGCGGCGTCTATCGTCGCGAAGATCCCGGAAGTCCGTGCCGCGCTTCTCGATTATCAGCGGGCCTTTGCAGGGCAGGCCGGCGGGGCGGTGCTTGATGGCCGCGATATCGGCACGGTTGTTTGTCCTGGAGCACACGTCAAAGTTTTCGTCACGGCTTCTGACGAGGCACGGGCGCAGCGGCGCTTTTTGGAGCATCAGGGTCGCGGCGAAAACATATCCTATCATGATTTGCTGACGGACATTCGTCGACGTGATGCGCGCGACCGCGACCGCTCGGCCGCGCCAATGCTTGCCGCGCGGGACGCGATGCACCTCGATACGACCGAGCTTGATGCCAATCAGGCTTTCGACGCGCTGCTGACGCTGATTAATACCAAGCTCGGCGCAAATTAGAATTTCAAAGACGCTTTTCGGGTCCGGAAATCCTCAATCCTGATCAATCTCTTCCTTAGAGAGTTCGCCGGTATGAGGATCGACGTGGAACTCTGTGATCTTACCGTTTTTGACACCCTTGCCTTCCCAGTGACCGTCGTCGGCGTGGAGGCCGGTGATATTTGAATAGCCGGCCGCTTCCAGTTTCTGGGTAACTTGGTCCGGCGGCATCCAGTCAGCACCGGGCGCGTCGTTATCGGCAAATGCGACAGCGCTTCCCGCCAGTCCGAACGCTATGGCCAGTGCTACCGTCTTCACCGTTTTCATTTTTTAGCTCCTGAACAGATCTATCAAAGACAAAAGCACAACGCGGTTCGTTAAGGCGGGGTTGCGATGCCCTCTGCAATGCCGGACATTTTCGCGGAGTGAGGTCGCAAACGAGGTTCCGCATAACCAATTCACTTTAGTGGCATAAACGGCGGTCCGGTGTTTGTGGTAAACAGTCGGGCAAGGTCGCCAATCGAAGCGTTTGCGAGCGAAGGACGGTATGGGCAAAGAGGAACAAAAGTCTTCCAAGGCCGAGGACGCCGAAATTCAGGATTGGCGCGAGTCGATCTCGTCCGTCATCGCCTATGAAGGCACGGAACGGGCCGATGATATCCTGGGCGAAGTGGTCGAGCGGGCGCGCGCGAGCGGGGCTGCGATCCCGTTCGCATCGAGCACGGCCTATATCAATACGATCCACGTTCGCGAGGAAGCACCGCTTCCGGGAGATCGTGAGCTTGAGCATCGCATAGCGGCAGCGATCCGCTGGAACGCCGCGGCGATGGTGCTTCGCTCAAACAAGGAATCCAGTGAGCTTGGTGGACACATCGCCAGCTATCAGTCGGCCGCAACGCTTTACGAAACGGGTTTCAATCATTTTTGGCACGCGCCGTCAGAGGACCACGGCGGGGATCTCGTGCTTATTCAAGGTCACTCTTCGCCTGGCATTTATGCGCGGGCGTTTCTGGAAGGACGGCTTACTGAAGAACAGCTTCTGAATTTCCGGCAGGAAGTCGGGGGGCACGGGCTTTCATCGTATCCGCATCCGTGGCTGATGCCCGATTTCTGGCAATTTCCGACGGTTTCGATGGGCCTCGGGCCGTTGATGGCGATCTATCAGGCGCGTTTCCTCAAATATCTGCACGCTCGCGGGCTTGCGAACACCGAGGGCCGGAAGGTCTGGGTGTTCTGCGGTGACGGCGAGATGGATGAGCCGGAAAGCCTCGGCGCCATATCGCTCGCGGGCCGCGAGAAGCTCGACAACCTGATCTTTGTGATCAACTGCAATCTGCAGCGTCTCGACGGTCCGGTGCGTGGCAACGGCAAGATCATCCAGGAACTCGAACGTAACTTTCGTGGCGCCGGATGGAATGTCATCAAGGTCATCTGGGGCTCGCAGTGGGACGAGCTTCTGGCTAAGGACTCAACGGGCAAACTTCGCCAATTAATGGAGGAGTGCGTCGACGGCGAATATCAGGTTTTCAAATCGCGTGACGGTGCTTTCATTCGCAAGCACTTCTTCGGCCGTTATCCGGAGACAGCAGCGCTCGTTGAAGATTGGTCGGATGACAAGATCTGGCGGTTGACGCGCGGTGGTCACGATCCGTCGAAGGTCTATGCCGCCTATGCGGAAGCGGTTGCGCACAAGCATCAGCCGACGTGCATCCTGGCGAAAACCGTCAAAGGCTACGGCATGGGCGCGGCGGGCGAGGGCACGATGCTCGCCCATTCGTCGAAAAAGATGGACGTCACGGCGCTGCGCCAGTTCCGCGATCGGTTCAAGATTCCGGTGAGCGATGAAGATATAGAGAAGCTGCCGTTTATTCGCTTGCCGAAAGGATCGCCGGAAGACGACTATCTGCATTCGACGCGCGACAGGCTCGGCGGTTATCTGCCGCAACGGCGGCGAAAGTCGATATCGCTCGATGCACCACCGTTGTCGCTGTTCGAATCGCAACTCAAAGGTTCGGACGGACGCGAGATTTCGACGACGATGGCGTTCGTGCGCATTCTGACGGCGCTGATGCGCGATAAAGCGCTGGGGAGACGCATCGTGCCGATCGTGCCCGACGAGAGCCGCACGTTCGGTATGGAAGGCATGTTCCGCCAGTTCGGCATTTTTAGCCAAGTCGGGCAGCTTTACGTGCCGCAAGATGCCGATCAGCTGATGTTTTACAAGGAAGACAAGCACGGCCAGATGCTGCAGGAAGGCATTAACGAGGCCGGAGCGATGGCGTCCTGGATCGCGGCGGCGACGAGCTACGCGACGTCGAACGTGCCGATGGTGCCGTTCTATATCTTCTATTCGATGTTCGGATTTCAGCGTGTCGGAGATCTTGCGTGGGCCGCCGGCGACGAGCGTTCGCGCGGTTTCCTGCTCGGAGGCACGTCGGGGCGAACGACACTCAACGGCGAAGGCTTGCAGCACGAGGACGGCCATAGCCACCTCATGTCTGCGACGGTGCCGAACTGCGTCTCCTACGATCCGACGTTCAACTACGAAGTCGCCGTCATCATCCAGAGCGGCCTGAAGCGCATGCTGACGGATCAGGAAGATGTCTTCTTCTATCTCACCCTGCTCAATGAGAACTACGAGCATCCGCCGATGCCGGAGGGTGTGGAAGAGGGCATCATCAAGGGCATGTATCTCTTCCGTGAAGCGCCGAAGGATGCAAAGGGCCACAAGGTTCAGCTCATGGGCTCCGGCGCCATTCTGCGCGAGGTCATTGCAGCGGCCGATTTGCTGCGCGAGGATTGGGGCGTGGAAGCCGATATCTGGAGCGTGACGAGCTTCACCGAGCTTGCGCGAGAGGCGCATGACGTCGAGCGCTGGAACCTGCTGCATCCGACGGAGACGCCGCGTGTGCCCTATCTCACGCGAATGGTTTCAGGGCGCGGCGAAGGGCCGGTGATCGCATCGACCGACTACATGAAGATGTTCGCCGAGCAGATCCGCCCATCGGTGCCGAACAAGTATTCCGTGCTCGGCACGGATGGGTTCGGTCGCTCGGATTATCGCAGGACTCTGCGCTATTTCTTCGAGGTCGATCGTCACTTCGTAACGATTGCGGCGTTGAAGGCGCTTGCCGATGAAAACAAGATCCCGTCGATCAAGGTGGCGGAAGCCATCTCGAAGTACGGGATCGATCCAGAGAAGCCCAATCCCGCACATAGCTGATAACGTACAGGTTCGCTCTCATGCCGCTCGTGGATGTCAAAGTTCCGAATATCGGTGACTTCGAAAATGTGCCGATCATCGAGATACAGGTGAAGCCGGGCGATGAGGTCAACGCCGACGATCCGCTGATTACGCTGGAGAGTGACAAGGCGTCGATGGATGTGCCGTCGCCTGCGAAGGGCAAGGTCGCGGAAATTCTCGTGGCGATCGGCGACAAGGTCAGCGAGGGCAGCGCTATTATTCGGCTCGACACGGCGGGCGAAAGCAAAGCGGAGCCTGTCGTAAACGGCAAAAGTCGCGAAGCGGCAGCTGCTCCGAAATCCAAGGCCGCGGAGAAATCTCGTGCGCCAGAGTCTGTCGAAGAAAGTGAGCTGCCGCCGCCGGCCGATTTCGACGCCGTCTTTGCGAGCCCGTCCGTCCGGCGCATCGCGCGAGAGCTTGATGTCGATTTGACCAAGGTGAAAGGCACTGGCGACAAAGGCCGCGTTACGAAAGAGGATGTGAAGGCCTTCATCGCGCGCGGTGGCGCCCCAGCGGGATCAGCGGCGGCGACGTCCGGCATTCCTGAAATCCCGA
>JAFECH010000170.1 GCA_018242255.1 Pseudomonadota bacterium
GGTGGTTTCGAAGAAGGCGGGATCGGACGACAGATCCTCGGGGTGCTGCAGCCACTTCACTTCGGCTGGTTTGGTGGCCTAACGGCAAAAATTCTCTACGCTATTTTAGGTCTGGCGCTCACGATTGTCACGCAGACGGGAGTTGCGATCTGGCTGGCCCGTCGACGAGACAAAGGGCGGCCAGCGGAGCAATGGGAAGGGTCTGGTCAGGTTTGGTCTGGGGTCAGCCGCTTGCGCTTGCAATCGTAGCGGTCGCGGCGCTCTATGTGAACGACACGCTCGCAGCCATCTACCTGACGGCGACGATCTTGACGCTTTTGGGTGGGCTCGCGTTGCGGGACGCGAGCTCGGTGCAGAGAAAGCTGCAGGCGCTGACTAGTTTCACGCTGGCCGGCACCGCCATTATTCACTTCTGGAAGTGGCGCGGATTAGCGACCGATCCAGCGTCATCGTGGATCGATGCCGGAGCCTTCGTGACCGCTGCACTATTTCTAGTCTTTGCAGGCCGGTCTCTCCCACTACGAGCTAATTCGCTTCTCGGCGACCCACATAAGCCCAAGTGAATCCTCGATCGGATGTTACTAGTCGATATCTGTGACGCTCGCTCGTCGCGATTTCTGTTAGCTCCAGGATTGCGTCGTCTGAGCAATCAATTCGATCGTGGCGTTCGCCCGCATGGGGGCCGCCCACTATAATCCCGTCCGTTTTTTCTTTCTCATCGATTCGTGCTGGCATCACCGCAAGCTCCCCAATCCGATTACGACCAAAGTATCCTAGACTGTGATAGGGTCCGAGATGAAAGGCAAGGCAATGCGACGCAACCTCCCCGCGGCCAGCGAATAATTCCGTAAGCGAACAGTCGGCGGAAACATAGGCCGTTGAAGATCTTGGGCCGCGGGGGCATTTGGGGCATTTCCAGAAGGCTCATCAATTTCCGAGTCAGGGTGCACAAAGATTGATGAGAGTGCCCACATGTAGGCGGCCTAATCGTCGCTAAACATCCTTCCGCGACATACCAAAATAGCGCAATGCCGACTTTGTAATTCAACTACTATGATAATGAATAAATCCCTTTGCGCCTTCGAAGACCTGCGTCGCCTCCCATCCCAGAAATAAGCCATCGCCGTCAATTCTAGGCTTTTAAGCTATTGAAGATTGGTTGTCCTGGTTAGCACCCGAGATCGTTATAGTTTTTCACTATCTTGGCGCGGACGATCAAAGTGGGAGAGCCCGAGCTTGCTGCAGGCGTCCCGCAACTCCGCGTCTGATCGAGGGGCGAGTGAGATGACACTGCTAACACCGAATTCTTGCAGGAACGTCTTAGGTCCAAGATGTTGCAGGACTTCGCGGCTGAATATCGGAATATGAGGCTCGATCTGCGGGCGCAAGCCAATGGCGGTCGCGACGGGTGCGTAAATAAGGATCGCCGCATCGCCGCCTTGCGACGAAATACTTTCAGCTTCGCTCGAAATCTGCTTCATTAGCTCGCCGTCCGCATTCTCTGGCATCGTAATAATGATGTGCGGAACTGTTCGCTTTTCAGTCATGATGTCCCGCAGTGGATCAGTTTGCGCGAACTTGCGTGCGGCGTCTCGGCCCAGATGCGATCCACATTGCATCCACGCATTCTGGAGCAACAGCTCCAGTATTTTTTCCGGTGTGCCGTAGTGCCTTCGTAAGGCTCGCGCGATCCGCAGGTGCTCGTCGTAAAACGCCTCACTTTTGCGGCTGATAACGGAGCTGTTCTGGCCGTGCTGACGGAAGTAGGCCCGTGCGCTGGGCTCGTAGGCGATGCGGCCTCCGTGTGCCAGCCGACTATAGAGAAACCAGTCGCCGCAAATCTTGTATGATTGCAACTCGTCCATCAGCGCGGGAAGGATCTGCTGCCGTCGAAACACGCAGCCGCCGACGTTCGCGATGATGTTTCTGGCGGCGAAGGGTCCGTTGAACCAAGCGCGTGCGCTCTCGATTCTTGGCTCGCGCCAGAAGTTCGATCGGGCCATATGGCCGTTTTTGTCGTCTAGGTGCGCTCCATTCGCGTCGATATACTCTACGCGCCCGAACGCGACCATCACACTTGGATCGTCGAAATAGGGTGCCAGGGCATCGAGAAAGTTCGGGTCGCAGCTGTCGTCGCTCTCGCAAATCCAAGCAAGATCGGTGGATGCAAGGCTCAGGCCCTTGTTCCACTGTTTGAAGATATTTCTGGAATTCGTTTCGTTGAACGCGGTGATGATCGGAACGGGCGCCGCCGCCGAAATCCTGCGAATGACTTCGCGACTATCGTCGGTGGAGGCGTCATCCAAAATGATCACTTCGTCGACGGCATGCTTCTGAGCAAGGATTGAACGAACGCGCTCTTCCAGAAAACGAGCGTGGTTATAATTCGGAACGATCGCGGAGATACTTGGTCGGCGCACCGTGGGGTTAGGGCCGCCATCCGTTGATTGATGGAGAATATTTTTCTTTTGAAGGGAAAGCATGCCGAAAACTGGGTCCGCTTGCGGACGTGTGCGAATGTATCGCCCGAGTTCCAGTGCTTCGATCTGCGACGCGCGATAAGCTTTTCGCTTGCGAGAACTAAGGGGATGTCGCAAGAAAGCCAACGCTTTCGCAAGTTTTTGGGGGAATCTCAGTGTCCATAGGGGGAGGGACATGCTTAGCAATCCCTGCGAAGGGTGGTGCGCCTTCCCCTGATCATGGACCATGCTGCCTTTCGAGAGTCGCTCACGTCACTCCGGGCTTATATAAGTGTCTGACGAACTGGGTTGCTGCGTGGGGATCGGTGATTATCCCGGCGGGAACACCGAAAGGTATATTCGATAGAGCATTTTACAATGTCGCATAGCGAACTCAAGCGCGTTGCCCACACGCTCAGCGTTGTCGTTTGTACGTATGATCGCTACAACCTTCTGGATGGCGCGATCGAATCCCTGCTTCGGCAAGCTGCCGAGAATTTTGAGATCGTCATTGTTGATAATTCGCCGGATCACGAGCGGGCGCAAAAGCACGGCGAAAAGTATGCTGGCAACAAAAGCGTCACATATATCGTCGAACC
>JAFECH010000171.1 GCA_018242255.1 Pseudomonadota bacterium
CTAAAAAACTGACTGGCGCTCCCTACGGGAGTAGGCGCATCCTTTAATTTCAATAGCTTACTGAAGAGTGGGACAGAAATTTCGCCCATTGCTTTTCAATACGTTGTGTCAGCAGGTGTCCCACCAAAATTTGCGGTTTTACGAAGCGAACTTGAGTTGAGACTACCATGACCTATGCCAGCGAATTTATCCGCTCAGATGAAGACCATCAGGCGGCACTCAAAGAGATCGACCGTCTATGGCACGCTACGCCAGGAACGCCCGATGCTGGCCACCTCGAAGCGTTGGCCATCCTGGTCGAAGACTACGAGAAAAAGCGGTGGCCGATCGACAAGCCGACATCCCAGGAAGCCCGTCGCTTTCGCCGTGAGCAGATGGGCCTCCCTTTAGAGGAGCAAGACTGACGCCTGTGGACGGCGACAAGATTTCGATTCGGCTTGGCATCAGAACGAGCTACCTTCGAGCCAGTTAGCCGTGACCCTGCCGGTTGGGTCTCGCTCATCGCGTACCAGTCAAATGCAACATCGGGGCGCTTGCGCTCCGGAAGCTAGTGGCTGGGCGCAATGCAGAACAATCCCCTCGTCGTTACAGGCGTCTTCAGGCTTGGACCGGTGAACCCGGTGAGCGGCTTGCGTCCGTTGATCGATACGTCTGACGTATCTTTGCCGCCTGATGCAGCGGTCGCCCGTTCCGCCGGGCCTCGTCATCTTGAAGCCCGGCGCCGGAAGTCTGGCGAGCTTGCCTATTACTGGAAGGTTCCGACGCGCGACCGGGGTAAAGGCTGCATCATTCCCGCCGAGCCCTTAGGAACAGATTTCGAAGCCGCCTCACGACGTGCTGACGAACTCAACCAGTTGCTCGACCGCTGGCGCGAAAAAAGGAAAGGTCATTAGGCGTTGGGCCTCTACGATCTCCACGATGTTCGTCGCGCACGTTCCTAACGCGAACGTCAACCAGCTTTAGGAACCCGGCAGCCATTACGGACGGGAATCGCTCGGCCTCAAGTTCCTAAAGCGAAGCCAACGCACGTTTTAGGAACTCGGAAGAGTAGTCGAGCCGCGACTCCGTCGGCAGCAGGTTCCTAAGAGCGATGTCGGTTCGGTTTAGGAACGCGGTGTCATCCACATCGACTGATGGAACCGGTCGAGCAATCATCTGTTATCGGTCTATCAGGCCAAGCGTACCCGCTTCCCCCTATCGAGGATTGGCCAAAACGGCATCTGGACATGTCCACCCCCGACACATCCAGCCGCGATCAACACTCCGGTTCGCCCTCAGGCCGGAGTGTTTTCTTTTGCGTGGAACCCATCTCCGTGGAAAGAAGGCGGGGGCCTGCCGAGAGCGCTTCTGGAAGTCACGAAATCCCTTCGGGGCGCTCTTCTCTCCATTTTCAAAAAAACCGCGAGAACGCTTCGGAGCCGGCTCCGCGTGAGGCGGCCATAAATCAAGCAAATAGTCGTTGATTTCTTCTGCGTACTGTACCCTTAGGCTCTCCGACAAAGAATGAAACAGAACCCACGTTTTGAGATGTTGGCGGACCTCGGGCTCGTCCTCCTCAAGGAACGCGACGCCGAATTTGCGGCGTAGCGTAACGCGCTCACGCGCTAGGTCCGCGATTTCCAGCTTGAGATTGGCCTTGCCCTTCGCCGTCGGCTCCAGATCGAACGACACAGGCTCGCCGAAACTGTCGAGTTCGGCTTCACCAGCAAAGAAGCCGTAGCCCGCGTCCCCAGCCCTAAGGCTCAGTTCCTCAAACGCAATACGCATAGTCTTACTCGACGCCAAATGCTCATCCGACCTGATGTTCGCTCACCGCTCCCGCCGGACGCCCTTATACTTTGCCTTCGCCGGAGCTTTCTTTTGGCTGATGAATTCGCCGGTCGCCTTGCTGCGCTTGGTCCACTTGTCCTCACCTTGGATCTTCGTAGCGAGCTGCGAGCGCTTGCGCACCGCACCTTTTCGGGCATTGTCGCCAGTGGGTTTGTTAACGGCCATGCTTCGATCTCCTTTGCCCTGCAACGGCTAGCGGGCAGGCAATGTTCCTCAAGATGGATAAGTATCGAAAGCGCGATCAGGTCGACAAGAGACGCCCGTCTCTAACGCACTGGCAAAGCAAGGGCGGCCTGAACCATGTCGACATGCTTTTGGAAGCTTCGGCGGCTCAAGTTAAGCCTCATCCACCGATCGGAGGGTCGAAAACGTTCGTTGAGCGAAGCCGGCCAGCTCTTCTGCATCAAGGCCCGACACATTTCCGGCAGAGACGACAACGATCGCCAATGCTTCCCTGGCGCGGGGATGATGAGCCGTGTCGACAGTCGCCTCGATACGCTGCCAGGCTAAATCGAAAGCGGTTTGAAGTCGGGTAACATCGTCGGGCGTGAAAGCGCCCGCCTGGAGGATTCGCCGCGCTCGCATGTTGGTTTCTTAAGATCGGAACGCTGTTCTCAGCCGGGAAAAAAATCAAAATCAAAAAAAAATGTCAAGACCGCAGCCGCCTGCCTACCGTTCGACGGCCCAGCAAAACAGCGCCTCAGTTCCGACCATTATTGCACCCTGCTTCGGCTGCGGCGCTCTGATCGATCGTCGTAATCTCGGCATGGTCATGGAACACGCGAGCGAACTGCCGCGCGGAGAGGCCCGGAAGCCTAATTAGCCGTCCACCAGTTTCCACAAGCCTCGCACTCATAATCGTAAAGCTGACCGGGCAGAAAGTTTTTGGAGGCCTCAAATGGCCGGATGAGCGGGGGAGATCGGCTGACCGCTATCGTTCCGCAAGCTGGGCAGGGAACGCCTTTCACGTTCGTTTGAATCCGCCGTTCGCGATCGTCGATCTGGGGCTCGGTGCTGTGCGACGGGACGAGGATATTCACCTGTATCACATAGCCAGCGTAGTATTTTCCTGTTCGATGTGTATTCAGCAAGTAACGGGTAAAAGCCCGTGGGGATTCGTGCTGCAGAATATGTTCGGATGTCCACCGAACATCAAAAAT
>JAFECH010000172.1 GCA_018242255.1 Pseudomonadota bacterium
TGTCGAATTTCGAGGGTCGGTTAACGAACAGCACAGCTTCGCTGTGACAGCGTTCGTTTGACGCGTGCCGCGACGGCATCGCCGTCTTTCAGCGTATGCTCCCAGAATCTTAAGACGCTCCATCCGATTGCACGGAGTCGTCGAGATGTCCGTCGGTCACGGGCCGCGTTCCTGGCTATTTTCGCGCGCCAAAACTCCCGATTATTTCGAGGGGCGCGGTAGCAAAGTGGGCATCCATGCCAGAAACATCCGTCCACAAAGATCGCAACGTGTTCTCTTTCGAAGGTGAAATCGGGGGAGCCGAAAATTGGCTGGTGCCGTCGCCAGCCAGATATTTGGTGCTGACGCAGGATCGAAACCATACGCTGTTCCGTGCTTGCGTTGCCCTTGCCGCGAATGGCGGCCATGATCCTAGATCGCTCTGGCGAGGTCTGAAGCGTAAACTTGCCCATGTGCCGCCATTTCAAGATGCGGACTGGCTAGGTTGCGTCGGTGTCCGATGCTTTCGGCTTCTGCAGGTGCTTGGGACGCGCGTCAGATGAGTTGTGTTTGACGATGCTGTCCCATAACACGTCCCCATTCTCGGCCACGAAGTTCAGCATGAATGCACGAAGGAGCTGCCGATTCTTGGCAGAATAGCGTGTCTTGTACTCTTCGCTGTGTGCCTTTGAGTAACGGCCGATGGCCATTGCGATCCGCAGATAGTAGTCCGGTTCCCCTGTGAGCAACTGCCAGAAAGCTTGGCCTGCGATCTTCTCGGTCGTGGAAGCGGCTTTCGCTTTTTTGCGCCCATATCCGTAGCCGATGATGGATCGGAACTGTTTATTGATTTTTTTGAGGCGCGCTTGAAGCGCTGCGAACTCGGCCGTTTGTCCTTTGTCACTCTGTGAATTGAAGATGTTCTTGCCTGATTTGACGGAAATCGCTAAATAAGCGGTCGCCGTCTCGATGGTAATGTCTTGCCCGGCGCCCGCACCAACGGTCACCTTACGCTCTCCCCCGTCATGCTGATCGGATTGCTCAGCTGACCAGAGTGCCAACGGTTCCAAAAAATCATTGCCGAAGATCGTCTCGTCAGAACTGGAAACACGAGCTGAGAGTAACTGGTCTATGAATTCGGCTGGAACGTCTACGCCAATGGCCCGGTAAAGATATGGGTTCTTGTTGATGAGCTTCGTCAGCGTGAGGCTCTCAAGAGCTGAGAACCGCTTCCTATAAAGAGTCTCAAGCAACTCGCCGACCTTTGCATCCAGCTTGGCTTCGTCGATCAAGGGCGCAATCCTTTATAGGCTCGACACCTTGCGCATTTTGTCATGGACGGAGGTGCCGCGCATTCTTCTGACCCGTACCTCGGAATTGCCGAGAGCAACAGACAGAAGCATCTGGCCGATGGCTCGACCGAGGGGCACAGGGACGGCGTTGCCGATCTGGCGGTAGCAATCAGTGACCTTGCCCTCGAACTTCCAGGTGTCCGGGAACTGCTGGATGCGCGCGTATTCCTTAACTGACAGCGGACGGGTTTCCCGTGGATGGCACAAGACGGTGGCCTTCTGGATCGGCGTCGTGACCAACGTCGGGGCTGGCTCGCTGAAGGAGAGGCGACGGTAGAAACCGACTTTCCCTCCACCTGACCGGTAGGCCCCACCCATTGCCTCAGCCGTTACGTTGGCGGGCAGGGAGCGCCAGTTGCCACCTTCGGGAACCATCTTGAGGTACTTGGCGATCTTTGGCGTGAAGTTCGCATGCGGCCCGCTGTCGTCCTGAATGTCGGCAATGGCATCATGTAGCGTCCGCCAGCGCATGTCGGGGTTCTGATGCATATGAAAATGCGTCGGCGCCGGGACGAAGATTGCCTCATTGTCGCGACTACCAATGATGACTAGACGCTCGCGGAACTGTGGGGTTCCATAGTGGACGGCATCCACGAGGCTGTGGACAGTGTGATATCCGATCTTTTTGAAATGCCCGAGCATGACTTCAAGGACGGGTGTCGACAGCTTGTCAGCCGGATCGGATGGCATCGACGTCAACCCCTTGACGTTCTCCATGACGAAGAATCGCGGCCGGATCGCGGTGACGACATGGAGGAACTGTTCATAAAGCGTGCCACGGGCGTCCTCGACGCCCTTGCGCTTGCCAGCGGTCGAGAACGATTGACAAGGGGGTCCCCCTACGACAGCGAACACGTCTTCGCGGCGCAGTCTGCCGGCGCGAAGTAGGAAGCTGCAGTCCGGTTCATCGGTGACAAGTTGTCGGATGTCGCCTTCGACAGCCACATGACCATTGCGCCGAATGGTCTCGACACACCATTTGTCATAGTCCTGGGAAACTGCGACATGCAACCCGGCAGCGATCAGCCCGAGATCGAGCCCCATCGCGCCCGAGAAGAGGGACACCACGGGGAACGCCGGTGTGTTCGAGAGGCTCACCACCTTCTTGCACTTTGACATTTCGCCACCTTAGTTAGGGCAATTCAAGACCCATCTACTTGTCAGGTTCGAACTTGCCGCGCGTGACAGCGCCGCGCGGTTCCACACAGGCCTGCTTGATGGCCTGGCTTGCAGCGGGCTATTGTGGTCGCTCATACCATCCCGCGCACAGAGGAATTGGATTCAGTCCCGCGCGGACGCATGCTGTGCATGCCGCAGCTTATCAGCGGCGAGGCGCATCGAACGTTTGAGCGAAAAAATGATGCTCTCATGTGCGCTTCGCGATGTGCTTGAGGCGCCCGTCGCGCACCATCTGTTCGAGCGTCGCCGCGAGAAGGCGTTCCGCTGCATCCGCTTGATTCTTTCCGTACAACCCGGTGCTAACGAGTTCGCGCAAATAACTCACCACGGTGGCCGTCGTGGCGATCGTCAGTTGCACAGTTTCCAGCTGGTTCTTCGCTCGCCGCACTGGGGCGACCCCGAAGTGATAGTCGAAGTATACCATTAGAAAGGCATATAAATGGCATTTAAATATCCGGCCGACGGTTGCCAAAGCAAGGG
>JAFECH010000173.1 GCA_018242255.1 Pseudomonadota bacterium
TTCCGCCTTCGCGATCACCGCCAGAGCATGGCGCATGACCTCTTTCGTCGGGGTCGTATGCGCGCCCCAGGCCCCGATCGCATCGCCATGACGATGCGCGTTGAAACGCCGGTTTGAGAGAATGGCGTCCGGCCCAGTGATTGTGTGCCAAAGGCTCTTGCCGATACCGAACGGATGCGCTTCGCCGTTCTTGTCGTAAATCTTCGACGACGCCCACTTATCGAAAGCCGCCCAGGCGTCGGTGAAGCTGTGAATGCCCTTGGCGGCATCGCCAAGTGAGCGCAGCGCGCCAGCGAGCGACTCAAGCTGGCTCGTGACCCACGGGACGAAGTTCTTTCCGGTGAAGCTGAGGATCGCGCTGTTGAACGACGTTGCCACATCCTGCAGCGCCTTGGCGTAGTTTTCGTAGTCGTCGGGATTGCCGATCGCTCGCATCAGGGCTTCGTCGCGCAGGATCATTGGCGCCCGGTTGATGAATTGCATCATCTCCTGGACAGCGGTCTTGTCGTAGCCGAGCTTTCCGAGTGCGGAGAACAGCGAGCCCTTGTCGATTTTGTCGATCGCGGCTTTGAGGCCCGCGGACTTGCCCTCGGCCATCGCTTTAGAGATGGCGTCCGCGTCGATGCCTTTGACGCCGAGCTTGTCGAGACTCGGCAAGACGTCACCCATCATCCAGCGCCAAGGGTTCGCGGCGAGCTTGTCGCTATTCTTGAGCCAGTCTAACGGCAGGTTCTTATCCCAGTGGGCGGGCAACTGATCCAGTCTGTCGACGCCGAAGGCGTGCGGATCGACGAGACCGGCTTTTGCCCAGGCATCCGCGGAGGTGCCGCGCATCCGGATACCCGCGAGGGTTTTTGATATGAGCGTCGAGAAGCCGGTTCCGGCGCCGGGTCCCATGATCTGCACGAGGCTCGGAAAATCGATGCAAAGAGCGTGAGAGCGATGATGCCGAAGAGCGAGCTTCGTACTCAACGGACAGCTGGCTAGGGGGTATCTTCAAACGGCAGAGCGATTTCGTGAGCAAGCAGGACTGCCTTGTAGTGCTCTTTGACTTGCTCGCGCCCGAGCCCAGCGACGACGCTGAGCCTGCCTGATCCGTTCTATACCCTCCGGCGTCTTCGGTCCGGTGGATTTGCCGCCGTGAAGTTTGCACCGACCGTTGCGCATCGAGGGCGCTCGACACGCGTGCCCATCACGGCAACGGGCCTCACACCGGATCTGCCGCGTGAAGCTCTTGTGAAATTCGTAGTTCCAGGATTCAAGGACGGCCTCGACGTGCTGCCGTTCCTCCTCGGTGCTGCCGCCGAGTTCGCGCCGCATGCGCGCGGTCCAGACGTCTCGTGTCATTCCGCGATTCCTTCTGTCGAAATGTAACACTCCATGACGCGCGCGTAGCGCGCGTCATCTTGCCTGAATCTTGGTATCGAGATTGAACCCTCGTGCTGGGTCAGGCCGTCAAATGTTCAAACAGGATGGAGGCGCCCAGCAGCACCAGCGCAACACCGGCGAACGCTCCAGCGGCGCGGCCCAAGCGCTCGCCAATCAGCCGACCAACCAACATGCCGCCTGACGACATCAGGAAGGTTGCGAACCCGATGGCGATGGCGACGACGATGATGTTGACGTCCAGGAAGGCAAGTGACACGCCGACTGCCATGGCGTCGAGGCTGGTGCCAACCGCCGTCGCCAAAAGCATGGCCAAGGAACGGTCTGCGGGAGCGATATCTTCGTCTTTCTTGCCGAAAGCGGAAGACAGCATGTGTACACCCACCGCCGCGAGTAATCCGAATGCGATCCAATGATCTACTGCCTGTACGAAACTACTGGCCGCAACGCCCGCTGCCCAACCGATGACTGGAGTTATTGCCTCCACCACACCGAAGACCGCCCCAGTGCGCAGCGTCTCGAAAAGACGTGGACGACCGATGGCGGCGCCGCGGCCAACGGAGACGGCAAAAGCGTCGACCGACATGCTGATTGCCAGCACAGCGATGGCAATTGGCGACATAGCAGGTACCTCAGCGGACGAGGAGCCGGGCGCGCCTCACCTGTCCGCTTAACGGTGACCTGCGCCACGGTCTTGCCTGGCCGATGCTCGGCTGAACGCGCCATGCGCTTTTGCGCAAGTCTGTTGACGCGCTCCCGTTTCTCAAACGGTGGCTACTCCCCGATGCGGGCGTGATAGCTGGCGAACAGGGTAAAGTCAACAATTACAAATACTTGACCGCTTTTGATTGTCATTAGCAACTGGAGTTTCGAATGCAGATTTCCCCCGCCCTCGCATGACATCACGCCAGCAAGTCATTCAACGTGAAATCAACGGCTCGAATCCTCATCAGCACCAGGTCGAAGCTCCGTGCGAGGGCGAAATCTCGGGTTGCCGGTTGTACGGGCGTGAGCGTCGCAAAGGATCTGGCGCCGAAACCATCGCGGCGGGACGTAGTCCGTCTCCGCCATGATCTCCTCGACCCTGTTGGCCGGGATCTCCCTACTGAGCAGCTCCCGGCGCTAAGCGCAGGTCCAGATGTCGAGCTTCATCTTGCTATTGCCCCATTAGAAAATCGGACTCCATGACCCGCGCGTCGCGCGCCAGAAACCTTGCCTTGAATCTTGGCGTGCATCTTGGTGGTGATCTTTGCCTGCAGAGGCCGAGAGACGAAGCGTAGGACCCTGTAACGCGCGTCGCGCGCGAGACGTCTCAGCCCCAATCTCTACCTCTGACCTCATGACGCGCCGTGCGCGAGAGATCTTACCTGAATCTTAGCTTGGTGGACGGCCGCCTGCCGCGGTCAAAGCTAGCGTTACCGAGCATCGCGCCGTAACTGCACCCCGCTCCGAACAAATAAAAAAGGCCCCCTTGATGTGGGGGCTCTTATATTGGGCTGACGCGCGTGAGCCTCACCGTTAGAGCGCGCCTCTCCACGAACGCGAAGTTCTGAAAAGCCCAAAGGGATTGATCTCG
>JAFECH010000174.1 GCA_018242255.1 Pseudomonadota bacterium
TGCTATCAACGTGCAGAATCTCTCGCTGCCCATGGGCAGCGTGAAGCTTGGCGACAAGAACTACACTGTCCGCATCAACAGCCTGGCGGATGCCGTTAACATCCTCAACGACGTGCCGATCAAGAAGGTCAACGGCGCGATCATCCGGATCAAGGACGTGGGGCAAGTTCGCGACGGCTATGCCATCCAGCAGAATATCGTGCGCAGTGAAGGGCGCCGGTCCGTACTCATGTCCGTTCTCAAGAGCGGCAACGCGTCGACGCTCAATGTGGTCGATCGCGTAAAGAACGATGTCTTGCCCGTAAGCCGCGCTACAGCCCCGCCAGGAATGAAGATAGAGGAATTGTTCGACCAGTCGGTGTTCGTCCGCTCGGCGATCACCGGCGTGGCGGCTGAAGCGCTCATCGCGGCCCTTCTGACCTCCGCAATGATCCTGCTTTTCCTTGCCAGCTGGCGATCGATGCTCATCGTCGCGGTTTCAATTCCGCTATCGATCCTATCATCAATCGCGATTCTATCGGCAATTGGCGAGACATTGAACATCATGACACTCGGCGGCCTTGCGTTGGCCGTCGGTATTCTCGTCGACAACGCGACCATCACCATCGAAAACATTCACCGCTTGCGCCAGGAAGGAAAAGAGCTGCCGGAAGCGACGCTGCATGGCGCCGCGGGCATTGCCCTGCCGGCGCTAATCTCGACTCTTGCGATTTCGGCTGTGTTCGTTTCCGTCGAATTTCTAGTTGGACCGTCCAAGTTCCTCTTCACGCCGATGGCCCTTGCCGTCGTCTTCGCGATCCTCGCCTCTTACGTACTCTCACTCACGCTTGTTCCGATACTCGCCGCTCTCTTACTCTCCGGCGAGAAGCACGGTCACACCAGCGAAGAACACGGCCGTTCTATTTTCGCGCGTTTTGCTCGCGGCTTTGAGGCCGCGTTCGAGAACATGCGAGACAGCTATTCCGCGGCCCTCGAACGACTGATCGACAGCTCCTGGAAGATCCCTGCCGCGTCGCTCGCCATACTCGCGATGGGCGCTGGATTGTTCTTGCTTGTGGGGCAGGACTTTTTTCCGTCGGTCGACGCTGGTGCGTTCAAGCTCCATGTGCGCGCGGCCTCAGGCACTCGCATCGAGACGACTGAGCGCATCTTTGAACAGGTCGAGAACGTCATCCGCAGCGTCATTCCAGAGTCTGAACGGGAGCTGATCATTGACGACATCGGTGTCCCTTACCGCTATGCCCTGCCCTTTGACGACGGCACCACGGTCGCAGGCAATGACGGCCGGATTCTTGTGTCGTTGAAGGAGGGCCACAAACCCACCGCCACCTATGTCACGCAGCTGCGCGATGTGCTGGCTGAGAAGTTTCCGGATGTGACCTTTTATTTCCAGCCCGGCGATATCGTGACCCAAATCCTGAACTTCGGTCTCCCGGCGCCGATCAGCGTCCGCGTCGTTGGTTATGACAAGGACAATAACCTGAAAATCGTCAAGGATCTGCTCGAGGAGATCAAGCGGGTCGTCGGCGTTGCGGACGCACATTTGCATCAGATCGTCGACGCGCCCGAGCTGACCGTCGCTCTCGACCGCCAGAGAGCCCAGGATCTCGGTCTTGATATGGAGGGTGTCGCCCAAAACGTAATGGTCGCACTGGCCTCGAGCAACACCGTCGCACCGAACTTCTGGGTCGATCCGGGCTCGGGTATTCAATATTCCGTCGCTGTCCAGGTTCCGCAATACAAGCTCAGCTCGCTCAACGATGTGAAAAACACACTCGTCAGCACACAGGAAGCGACTTCAGGAGGCGCTGTCCCAATTCTCCTGAGCAGTGTCGCGAGCTTTGGCCGCGAGGCAGCCCAGACGGTTGCGAGCCATTCCAATATCCAGCCGACATTTGACATTTACGCCAATGTTGAGGGCCGAGATCTCGGACGTATCGCTGCGGACATCGATCACATCGTGGCTAAATATCGTGCACAACTTCAGCCCGGAAATCATATCGTCGTTGAAGGGCAGATCGAGAGCATGCGCTTGACCTTTATCCATATGGGCATCGGATTAATTGTCGCCGCCATTGTCGTCTATCTGCTGATGGCGATCAATTTTCAATCCTTCATTGATCCCTTTGTCGTCGTCCTCGGTCTGCCAGGCGCGATGGTCGGTATTCTGTTCATGCTCTTTGCAACCGGCACGAGCCTCAGCGTACCTTCCTTAATGGGCGCGATCATGGGCGTAGGCGTCGCTTCGGCAAATTCGATACTCCTCGTCACCTTTGCCAAAGAACAACGCATCGTCGGTTTGTCGGCCAGAGATGCCGCGATTATGGCAGGGCGCACCCGTTTACGGCCGATCATCATGACAGCGATCGCCATGATCGTTGGCATGATTCCAATGGCGCTAGGTCTCGGCGACGGCGGCGAGCAAAACGCGCCCCTCGGTCGTGCCGTAATCGGCGGCCTGATGTTCGGCACGATCGCAACATTGTTTCTTGTGCCCTGGCTCTATAGCCGCTTGCGTAAACGCGAAGGGCGGCTGATGGAGGAGTTTGCTCATGTCTAAAATCGAGTTCCGAGACGATCTCGAATTCGAAAGAGCCCAGCCCTGCCCCGCGCGTTCCTGGACTCATTCACTCGGTTGGATTGGAATTGTCGTCCTAGTCGGAGGTCTGAGCTATGGTAGTGGCCGGCATATCTCGATGGAGTCGATCGCCCAAGCCGCATCCGATGCCCGGCTTTCGCTGATTCCGACCGTGCGAACAGTGACTGCAAAGCGCGCGCAAGATGCAGTCCCGATCGATTTGCCCGGCAGCCTGGAACCCTTCGAAACGGCCGCGAGTTTCGCTCGTGCGTCCGGCTATATTATAAAGCGTTATGTCGATATCGGAACACCAGTGAAGAAGGACGATATTCTCGCAATCATTAGTTCACCTGAACTTGACCAACAAGT
>JAFECH010000175.1 GCA_018242255.1 Pseudomonadota bacterium
GGCTGACGCCAAGACAACGTCACTCTCGACTTAGCTTTCCGACGTCGCAAACGGCGAGTGTTTATCTTGTTTGCTTCCTCGCTTGCCCGCTCGCTTGGATCATTGTCGGGGTACGACACTCACGGAGACGACAGGGTCAGCAAGGAAACCGCGGGTCCAACGACCTGCTCGCCGGCCAACGGTCCGAAGTAGCGGCTGTCGAAGCTTTCGGGATGCGTGCCAAGGACGAACACTTGTCCTCCTGTCAGCCGGCGGCACCCACGCCATGCCGGGAGCGGTCGTGCGCGGTGATCGGAGGTGAAAGCGATAACGATATGCCGATGGTTGATCACCACGATGCTTTTGTGTCGGCACACCGTGTCGCCATTCATCGCGGCCACGCGCTTAAGCAGCGGCGTATCCGGTCCGATATATTGTCGTTGTTCGGCCAAAGCCTGCATCGTCTCGGAAAGACGCACAACGACGAAGTTGCCGACATGCAGAGATCGGGGCACGATCAGATAGAGTCCGATCGGGACACTCTGGGATGCGTTCCAGATGAGCACGGGACGCTTAGGTATCGGGATGGTGGCCGCGAGCATGAGCAGCCCCGACAGGCCGAGGGCGCAAGTCTTCATCGCTCAATCCGTGCGTCCGGAGGTTGAGCGACGGCGCAGACCATCGGACCATTCTTTCAGCTCATCGCGGTGATAGAGGATGCGGCCGCCGTGCTTACGAAAGCGCGGACCCGTTCCTTGCCAGCGCATGTTGTCGAGCGTGTGCTTCTTGAGCCGCAGATAGGCCGCTGCCTCGTCCACGGTTAAGAACGGCGAAACGATATCCTGAGGCATGTGGGCACTTCCGAGAAAAAGCGGACACATGCAGATGCGCGCACTGACATCGGAAGGGGAGTGGCGTTTTGCTTTAAGAGAAAAACGCCACCCCTACAAAAATTCGCGGTAGGCTCCTGCAGAAAGAACCAATCCGCGTTTCAAGACGCGCCGGATGCGGTCCTTGAGAGCGCCGCTCTCGCTTCGCCAAGCTTCGCTGACCCGTTTCGCACCGAAGATCACAGTGGCGATGTCGCGATAGCTTGCGCCGGCATGATGGCCGTCGAGTGCGATTAACGCATCGCGGACCGTTAGGCTCGTGGTCGTCCAAGCGTGGGGCACGGGATGCGTCTTGTCGTTGAGCAAATCGTTCAACATCGCGAAGGTGTGTTGCGCGCGATCGAGACGCTCGAAACCTTCGACGTGCAGGGTCACGCGCACGGGCGCAATGGCGACCGGCATGCCGTCAAGCACGGCCATGAGCGACGTCTGCTCCGATTGAAATTCTATGTGTTGAGATCCCTTGGCGCCGATGAGAAGCTGATGAACGGCGGGTAAGCGTACGAGGTCGACCACGCCTATGGGCTGACGAAAAGCTGTGCCCCTCAAGACATGAGCGACCGCATTGGGTGACCAGAAGACGTCTGCCTCAGGGGAGGGTTGGTGAGGATCGGCGAAAGGAACAAAGCCCCCAGCTTTCTGCCTGGCGGCAGCGGCGGCGCAATCGGCAGAGCGAAATTCCACTTCTGTGCCGGCACAGAATTCCACAGCGCCGTCCGTATATCCGGTACTCTCTTTGATACGCCGGATTGCGCCGAAGGAACTCCCACGCCCAAGCAATTTTTGGCGCAATTCTGATGTGGTCGTAGTCGCTCAATTGCGGTGGCCAAGACGGCCCAACATGGAAATGTGTTTTCGCTAGGCTGGCGATACACTGGAGCGATCGCGTCGGCATGACCTATCCCCCATTCAGAGACGAGCCTTGTGGTGCTCTGTGGAATGGCTCTGCGGAAGGAACGCGAAGCTGCGCGGAGATTACGGCGCCCCGAAGCTGCGTGCATATGCACGTCATAGCTGAGAGCACCACGGTCGTCCGAAGCGCATTGCTTCACGATGAACGAATGGCAACGCTTTGTTTCTAGAAGAGACGAAGGTTCAGGAGCCCGGCGGCAGATTTGCAATCGAATGATATGCCGACAGCGCAAGCGCTCGCTATTTCAATAGGTCGAGCAGCGTGGAGCGTTCATGCTCGTCCGGGACGGCCTCCGCCCATTCGCGCACCATTTGAGTGGTGGTCAATGGAACCACTCCTGCCTGTAAAAGACGATTAATTGCGGGACTTTCCGAAAATCTATCCGAACTCGGACAGGCGTCTAAGAGAACAAAGACATCAAATCCGTCCGCGAGTGCATTAAGAGCTGCGAAGGTGACGTTTCCGTCGAGCCAGAAACCGCAAAGTACGAGACAGGCCCTTCCGATCTGGGCGAGCGCAACGCCGATACCGCTATCGGCCCACAGCGATCCGCTGTTGCCGAGGACATAGATACGTGGATGGGCGGGCTCGCAAGGTCGTGCGATCCATTCCCGCCTGTCTTCTATTTCTCGGTAGATGGCAAAGAATTTTGGCACGTGAAGCGTTTGCGCTGCCCTCTCCACCAATGCGTGGCGGGACATAAGAGCTTGTCGATCATTATCATCGATGTGAGTTCTTGCCAGATTGCGCTTTACTGGATCGATGAGAAGGATGCAGCAGTCTTCTGGCCTTAGCAGCGGCGCCATGGATGCCCCATATGCATAATATCGGATGGCTTAATTAAATGCGCGGAATTATTCTTTCGTATGACTATGGGCCTTCCGAATGGACAAAATTCCACCGCTGAAAATCATCCAACAAGCAAAATTATATCTGTGCGGATATTCACCTGAGTTCTGCTCAAAAATATGGAAAATATAAAATAAGGAGCGTGCTCCTTCTTGGATAAGATCGTCAAACTCCCGTTGTGAGTGTTGGATTGCAATAAACTTTCGGATGAAATTCAATCGCCCTCATTTGAGGGGAGTAGAACATAACAGACAGCTCCGACGAGGATGATTGGTGCGAGTACGATGGTGGCGATGACTGGTAC
>JAFECH010000176.1 GCA_018242255.1 Pseudomonadota bacterium
ACAGTCGCGGCTCAACCTCGTGCTTGAACACTTCGTGCAGAACCAGGCTTATGACGGCGTCATCTTTCTCGCGCACAGCCAAGGGTCGGTCATCGTCTATGACTATCTGCGGGATAACGGGCCGAACTATACGCGCCTTGGGGATGCCGCTCCGGCGCTGCTGACGTTCGGGTCGCCGCTCGGCAGCATCTACCAGAAGTATTTCCACGAATACGCGGCGGCGAAACCGGTGCCGATCGGCATCGCGTCGAAGCTCAAGTGCTGGATCAATCTTTTCCGGGTCGATGATTATATCGGCGGGCGCATTCAGCCGCCGCCGGGACTGCGTGTCGACAACCACGTGATGGGTCTGGGTGGCCATACAGGCTACTGGACCGAGCCCGACGTGGCAGAAGCGCTCGATGCGATCCTGACCGGCAAGGTTGCGGATGCCACCAAGCCGCCGCCGCTGCCGCCGCCACCGATGACGCCTTCGGCCCCCTATGCGGTTCGTGCTATGCGAAGAGCATGAGGGAACGAACGATTCGCATTATCGGCTTCGATCCGGGGTTGCGCCGAACGGGGTGGGGGGTCATCGAAAGTGATGGCGTCCGGCTCGTCTATGTGGCGTCCGGTGTGATTACGCCGCCCAAGGAAGACGATCTTGCCTATCGCCTTTCGGCTCTGTTTGACGAGGTGACGAGCGTCATCCAGAGCTTCAGTCCGTCTGAGGCAGCCGTCGAAGAGACGTTCGTCAACGAGAACCCACGTTCGACGCTAAAGCTCGGGCAGGCGCGCGGTGCAGTGCTGCTGGCGCCGGCGCGGCTTGGGCTGCGCGTGGCGGAATACACGCCGAACCTGATCAAGAAATCGGTGACCGGCGCAGGCCACGCCGAAAAGCATCAGATCCAGGCTATGATCTCTTTCCTGCTGCCAAAGGCGACGTTCGGATGTGCGGACGAGGCCGATGCGCTGGCGATTGCCATCACGCATGCGCATCATCGCGTCAGCCGCCAGCGGGCGGCGGCATTTGCGGCCAAGGTCGCGGGAACATGATCGGCAAGCTCATATGATCGGGAAGCTCAAGGGCAAGGTCGACGCGATCGGCGAAAGCCACCTCGTGATCGACGTCAACGGCGTCGGGTACGAAGTTCAGGCGTCGACGAAGACGTTGCGCAATCTGAAGGTCGGCGATGACGTGGCGCTGACGATCGATACACACGTTCGCGAGGATGCGATCCGGCTGTTCGGATTTCAGAGCGAGTTCGAGCGGAGCTGGTTCCGCACATTGCAGACGATCCAGGGCGTCGGCGCCAAGGTTGCCTTGAGCGTGCTCGGCGTGATGGCGCCGCAGGATCTCGCTAATGCCGTGGCGTTCGGCAACTGGGCGGCGGTGGAAGAGGCGCCGGGCGTCGGCAAGAAACTCGCGCAGCGCATCGTTCTCGAACTTAAGGATAAGGCGCCTGCGCTATCGCTTGGGGGTCATAACATTCCTGCGGCTGGGGCCGGTGCGCCGACGCCTGGGCCGAGCATGCCGCCGTCGAGTCTGGCGTTCGCGGAAGCGCTCTCGGCGCTGACGAATCTCGGCTACAACCCGGCGCAGGCCAATGCCGCCGTTGCGGTGGCGTCGCAGGAATTGGGGGATGCAGCCGATACTGCCGCCCTCATCAAGCGCAGCCTGAAAGAGCTGGCGCGCTAGGGCGTCCGCCACAATTCTTCGTTTCAACCGGAAAGCAGTCTGGCGCATGGAAAAGAACAAGATCAGCAACGCTATGCGCGCGCTCTGGATGGTTTTGATTACCTCTTTGGCAGCGCCGTTCTTCGCGGGTCTGATCTTCGTCGGGCTGCAATTCCTAGGTCCGGCGACGAATTTTCTGCTGCCGCCCCATGGAGGTGAGGCGATTGGCGATGTCGCGGTCGATGCCTTCGTCTGGAGTGCACTTCCTGCGACCGTCGCGGCGCTGGGACTGACGCCATTTGTGCTGCAGAACGGCACGTATCCGTGGCTTCATGCGGCTGTGGCCGGTGTTCTGGGCTTCATGGCCGGCGTAATCATTTTTCCGTTTCATGCC
Organism: Pseudomonadota bacterium; assembly: GCA_018242255.1. Classification (GTDB taxonomy): domain Bacteria; phylum Pseudomonadota; class Alphaproteobacteria; order Rhizobiales; family Hyphomicrobiaceae; genus Hyphomicrobium_B. Next base: position 2,052 of record JAFECH010000176.1, read on the forward strand.
GGGCCGGCAATGCCGTTTTTGGCATTTCTGGCCGGTTTGCTGGCCATCGGTATGCGCGCGCTTCTGATTGCGGGCGGCATTCTGCGCGAAGAGGCTTGAACGCCAGCTTTGCACCGCGTTTCCAACGGCATCTGGCGCGCCGACTTGACGGCGCTGGCGAATAGCCTCACGAACAAACCATGACCGACAGGCTTGTCAGCAGCGCGCGTAAGGATGCGGATGCCTTCGAGGCGACGATCCGCCCGCAGTCGCTCGACGATTTTGTCGGGCAGGAGCAGGCGCGCGCAAATTTGAGGGTGTTCATCTCGGCGGCGCGCGGGCGTGGGGATGCGCTCGATCACGTACTATTCGCCGGTCCTCCGGGCCTCGGCAAGACGACGCTGGCGCAGATCCTGTCTAAGGAGCTCGGCGTCGGTTTCCGGGCGACGTCGGGGCCGGTGATTTCCAAGGCGGGCGATCTTGCGGCACTGCTGACGAACCTCGAAGAGCGCGACGTGCTCTTCATCGATGAAATTCATCGCCTTAATCCGGCGGTCGAAGAAATCCTCTATCCGGCGATGGAAGATTTCCAGCTCGATCTGATGATCGGCGAAGGTCCGGCGGCGCGGTCGGTGCGCATCGATCTGCCGAAATTCACGCTCGTCGGCGCCACGACGCGCGCGGGGCTTCTAACTAATCCGCTGCGCGACCGGTTCGGAATTCCGGTGCGGCTCAGTTTTTATACGGTCGCCGAGCTAGAGCAGGTCGTCGGGCGCGGAGCACGCGTGCTCGGAGCCGCGATGTCTCCGGACGGCGCACGCGAGATTGCGAAGCGTTCCCGCGGGACGCCGCGCATCGCAGGGCGGCTGCTTCGCCGCGTCCGAGATTTTG
>JAFECH010000177.1 GCA_018242255.1 Pseudomonadota bacterium
GGTTACTAGATGGGCGACGTCGACTACAACCGGCGCCGATGTCTGCTTTCTCGGCGAAGCGGCTCTTCGGCTCGACGCTACCGACAAGACGGTCCGTGTGAAATTTGTACGAAACCTGCGAGTCAACTCCTAAGTCAGCTTTGCCGAGAAAGCGGTCATCGGCCGAACGCCCCAGCAGGTAGTTTGCCACTTATACGCTGAGGGCTGCTTACCAACGAAAAGCAGTCATCGCGCTTTGTCCGCTTAGGGCCAGAAGCGGAAATGCGCTGAGATCGAACGTCACTTGTAAAAGATGTCCGGTTCATCCCATAAGCGGCGTAGTAGGGATCACTTCGGCAGCGAGATGACCTCCTGGCGGATTCGACGGACGGCCCATCTCGGTCAACGTGGCCGTCGCTCCTTCCGCTGACCCGTTGGTTGGCAAAATACCAAACCGCCTGGTTGGGCAATGACGCCGTGCACGAACACCTACTCCCCCCTCGCACATTATCCCGATAACGAGGAGATACCGGGCACAATCGCGCATTCCGACCGGAAGCATCCCTCATCTCGCTCGGCAACAGACTGCCGAACTTCTTCTTACAGTTGAAGTACGTCGGCTGGCTGATCCCGGCCTTCCGGCAGATCTCCGCCACCGGCGTCCCTTCTTCGCCCAGCTTCAAGACGAACGAATCTTACTCTCCGTAAAACTTCGATGCCTTCATCGAAAAACCCCTGCTCCTCGGCCCTGCCTCTCATCACGGAATTTTCTAGCTCAAACTGGGCCGTTTTTCTGGGAGCAGGTCAGTTTCGCAGCAACCTATTTGATCTAGCGCAACCGTCAACGTGGTGGTCGGACCATTATTTGATTTCAAAATGCTCGGAGGAATAACCGATGAAACAAATGTTTGCAGCGATCATCGCGTTGACCTTTCCGGTTCTCGCAGGTGCTGGTCTGAGCCCTGCCCAGAACGCAAAAGCGACGCTGATTCAGAACGTCAATATATTTGATGGCAGGAGCGATCAACTCACCACCGGTATGAGCGTGCTTGTCGAGGGGAACAAGATCGCCAAGATCGCCGCGAATATCGGCGCTCCGGACAACACGACGGTCATCGACGCTGGCGGTCGCACTCTCATGCCGGGCCTCATCGATGCACACGCGCATATCATGTTTCAAATGTCGGTCGATGAGGCTGCGAATTCGGATGAGCTCTACTTTGGCTATGTCGCGACGCAGACCGCTAGCACTTATCTGACACATGGCTTTACGACGATCCGCGACGTGAGTGGCAATACGTTCTCTCTCAAAAAGGCGATCGACCGCGGCATTGTTGCAGGTCCGCGCATTTACCCATCCGGTCCGATGATCTCGCAGACCTCCGGCCACTCGGACCACCGTACAGACGCCAACCAGTCCGCACTCATCGCGAAGGAGCCTTCAACATTCATGAAGTACAACATGGTGCAGATCGCGGACGGTCGCGCTGAAGTACTCATTGCTGTACGAGAAAACCTGCGCCGCGGTGCGTCGCAGATCAAGATTGCGGTCGGGGGCGGCACAGGCTCCTACGCCGATCCGCTCGACGTAATCGAGTATACCCCGGATGAAATACGGGCGGCGGTGGAGGCGGCAGCCGATTGGGGCACCTATGTCACCGCCCATGTCTACAACAGCGAAGGGATCCGACGGGCCATCGACAATGGCGTCAAGTGCATCGAGCATGGTCAACTGGTCGATGAGGCGACACTCCAGTACATGAAGGACAAGCGTATCTGGCTCTCGCCGCAGGTAATCGCCTACACCTTCATCCCCAAAGGATTCACGGAAGACCAAGCCCAAAAGCATCGGCAGGCCTACGCTGGCATCGACCACATGTTCACCATGGCCAAAAGGATCGGCTTCACGAAGATTGCCTTCGGATCAGACATCATCACGGATCCCGAGACGATGAAGCGTATCAACGACGAGTTCTCTTTCCGCGCCAAGTGGTTTACGCCGACGGAAATCCTGCGCCAGGCAACCTCAAACAACGCCGAGCTGCTCGGCATGAGCGGGCCGCGCAATCCTTATCCTGGAAAGCTCGGAGTAATCGAGGAAGGCGCCTATGCGGACCTGCTGCTTATCAACGGCGACCCACTTAAAGACATCTCGATCCTGACCAAGCCGGAAGAGAACCTCGCGCTGATCATGAAGGACGGGAAGATCTACAAGAACGCGATCAAGTAGCTGTGGAGGACTGCCACATGGCACGCCTGACATTCATTCTCGCGACGGTGGCAATAGTGTTTGCCAATCCGGCATTCGCCCAGCAATACGATCTCGTCATCAACGGCGGCCGGGTGATGGATCCGGAGACGATGTACGACGACATCGCCAATGTCGGCATCAAGGACGGCCGCATCGCCGCCATCACCAAGAATGCTATCATCGGCAAGAAAACCATCGACGCCAAGGGCCTGGTGGTGGCGCCGGGATTCATCGACACGCATTTCCATTCGGTCGATCCGTTCGCAACCAAGATGGTGGTGGCGGATGGCGTCACCACCGGCATGGATCTCGAGGCTGGCGCGACGCGGATCGGCGAGTGGTACGCGAAGAAGGACAAGGCCGGCTGGCAGGTGAACTACGGCACCACGGTCGGCATGAACCTCGTGCGCATGCTGGTCCACGATCCGGAAGTCAAAGTCGATGAACCGATCGATGCCGCCAATTCGGGAAAATATGTCGACGAGAGCGCCAAGGACGGCGTGCAGGGCTGGTCGGTGACGCGCAGCACAATCCCGCAGATGAACCAGATCATGCAACTGCTCGACGAGGGGTTGCGGGAGGGGGCGCTCGGCATCGGCGTCGGGGCAGCCTACATGCAGCGTGGCATGACGAGCTACGAGCAGTTCGAGGCGCAGCGCACGGCGGCGCG
>JAFECH010000178.1 GCA_018242255.1 Pseudomonadota bacterium
GGCAAACGATCCGCATCAATTCCGCTTTGTTGTCTCAGCTGATGACGGAGGCAGTCTGTCGGATCTCAAACCCTTCATCCGAGATCTCCTCTCTCAAATGGAGCGTGATCTCGACACCAAGCTCGATTGGATCGCCGTCGATCATTTCAACACCGGACATCCTCACACGCACATCGTCATCCGCGGCCGCGATGATCAAGGCAAGGATCTCGTCATGGCGCGCGACTACATCGCGTTTGGGGTTCGCGCCCGGGCGCAGTCGCTTGTCACCCTCGAGCTCGGTCCGGAAAGCGAGCTCGAGCGCTTGCAGAAGCTCTTCAACGAGATCGGCCAGGAACGCCTGACCCGTCTCGACCGAGCCCTCATCGCACGCGCCCGCGACAATATTGTAGCAATCTCCTCTTGGGAGGAGCACGACGTGAACCAGGGCACTCTGCGCATTGGCCGTCTTAGGACACTTGAACGTTTAGGTCTCGCCAGGGAGCGCCAACAGGGCGTGTGGGAGCTTGACGCGCAGGCCGATACAAAATTGCGCCAGCTGGGCGATCGCGCTGACAAGTTCAAGATGATGCAGCACGCTTTAAAGGAAGCCGGCATCGACCGCGGCGCTGCCACAATGGCGCTGTTCGAGCGTAGAACGCGCAAAGCGCCCTTGGTCGGCAGGGTCGTCAGCATCGGCCTTGTCGACGAGATCAGCGATCAGACCTGGGTCGTCATCGACGCCGTCGATGGCCGCATCCACTATGCGGAGCTCGGACGGCTCAACGCCGCCGAGGTGCCGCAGCGTGACACCATCGTGGCGCTTGGCGCCGATCGTCTCGAGGGGAAGCCCTCGCGCGGAGTGAAAGTTCAAGAGCTTTCACCGGTCACTTTGGAAAGTCAAATCACTTACGACGGTCCGACCTGGCTCGATCAGGCCATGTTGTCCAAGTGGCAACCCGCACCCGAGACACCAGGCTTCGCGCGCGATGTGCACCATGCCTTGGCCGCTCGCGGTCGGTGGCTTGTCTCCCGCAATCTCGCCGCCACATTGCCGAATGGAGAAGTCTCTCCAAACTCTGACATGATGCATACCTTGCGCCAGTCCGAAACTGAGCGGCTGGCGCAAGGTCTATCGCATGTGCTTCAGGCCACGTACATCCACAGTGAGACTGGGACGAGAATCACAGGTGTTTACGAGCGTGCGATCGCGACACCGAGCGGGAGAATAGCAGTCATTCGGCGCGACGATACGTTCACGTTGGCGCCATGGAGACCGGTGCTGGAGCCACTCCGCGGCCAGGCAGTGATGGGTGTGATTGGTCCCAGTCGTGTCACGTGGAGCCTTGATCGCGGCCGCACGCTGCCGGCAAGGACATGATCAAAAGCAAACCGGTATTTCCAAGATTGGGCCCAAACCGGAAATAATTCCCGCATCGCCGAACCGACGCAATTGACCCTGAGTAGACGTCGGCCGGATGCAAGGCGGCGCCGGTCTCGACGGCGCTAAACAGAGAAGGCTACCGAGGACGAGTTAGGACAGAGAGCGCCGCGCATGGCCGAAACGTCCCAATTGCCGACTTGAGCAAGCGCAGCATTGCTCGGCGAAAAACGGCTGTAGTGCAGAGGAAGAAGAAATCGATCGCTTCCGATGTCAATCGCGGCGTGCGTCATAAATCTAGACCGCTTTTGTTCCGCAAGCCGACGTAACAATCGCACTGTTTCACCTATCGGCTCCCGCGGCCTAAAGCGCGTGTGCAGGGGGCACGCCGACGCTGAACGATAATTTGCGACATTCAGCTTGGCTGCGGACACTGGTCGATCCATCGTTTTACTACATCGGGCGTTGCGAGTCCGTAGACGTAGATGCCCTTCCCATCTTGACCGGGTCCGCCTTCGTAGATGATGCCGAGCAGCCCATAGGCATCAGCTGTCGTCCAGTAGATCGGTCCGCCGCTCATGCCTGATTAGTCGATATCCTGCAGTGGCGTGAGTAGCTGGGAGAACAACGTGAAGCGGCAGTCAGGAAGCCCGTTTCGCTCAGCGATGAGCGTGACGTTCGGCATCGATACGCGATAGCCATATGGGCCATCGGGCTTGTGATACTTGAGCTGTTCCGGGAAGCCGACCGTAGCCATGATTGATGGTGTCAGGGGCATCCGAGGCGGCATCGAGATCAATCGGCACCTTGGCGATGTGGGCTACGTGGTTTGGGTTGATCTCGCGGATGGCGATGTTGGGTGGACCGCCGACGTCCCCTCTCGGCTGTATGAATCGATCTTGAACCACATGGAAGCCATTGATCATGGTCCATATCGAGTGACTTTTACCGTCCCCGCTCGCTTGGACTACCTCTCGGTAATGCGCGACGACGTGCTGGCAGGTAATGGCGTATGTCCGGCGGTTGGACCTTACGAATGTCAGCGTGCCGTTTCTCAGTGCACGATCAGGTTGCGCCAATTGCGGCCAGCCTGGTCCCGTAATGATGTCCTGCGTGATGGCCAGCGTGGTGCAGTGCTGAACCGGGTTATTGTGCAAGCTGTCGGGGACGGGGTACTGGACCATGAGACCATGCAGGAGTTGGAGCGACGAGCTCCTCTGCATCTCATGTCTGGCGCCGAACGCAGGGCCCGTTTTTTCTTGTTCTGGCTGAGCTTACGTCATCGGCAAGATCGCCGTCGCCCATCCCGTAATCCTCATTTCATGCGATCGGAAAGATTAGCCGTCGCGGCATAGAAGAAGCTTGATGGACAGGGCATCGAAGCGTCGGTATTGCGGGAGTGTCCTGCGATTGTTCGATTGACGTGCATAACCATCACGGAAGGCGGCCGTGGCTTGTCTTCTGGGCTACTTTCGCACTGTGATTCGCTTGGCAATTTGGCCCAGCCGACCGAGCTTCTTCCTT
>JAFECH010000179.1 GCA_018242255.1 Pseudomonadota bacterium
GGCGGATCAGCGATTTCTCATGAATGGGCATCGTGGCCGATCCTCAATGAATGAACTTCTGGGTGGCAGAAGGGTAGACTTCAGACTCGATAACCTTGCCCGCCTTTAACGGGCGCGTGATGCGGTCTAAACCGAGGATACGGTACGTCTGCTCCAAAGGGTTGGGTGCGCTCGAAAAGTCAGATCGCAAATAGGCGCCGCCTTGCGCATTAATGTAGTCGCCATAGATTTGCGCGCACAAAACGTCGACGTACCAAACCATGTCTCGGAATATGCCGTTATCCGACAAGAACTGGCTGAGTTCCTCTCGCAGGCACAGGAACGTCGCCTGGTTGTCGGGCACATCGATCAAGATATGGTCGATGTTCTCGGCGTGCCAGATTTCGCGGACTACCCCGGTGTTGACCCGGGAATCCCATACCCACCTTGCCATCAGCGGATAATGTTCCGGAAAAGTGTTATGCAGGATTTCCGAGGCGAGGTCCCTGACGAACCTGGTTTCCTTGCCAATAGGAAACGACTTGCAAAAATTCATCAGGCGTTCGTCGCCGGATTCTGGAGCCTGCGCCTCGGTCAAGAGCTTCGCCAAGGCCTCTCGTATCGCCGTCCACCCCTTCTCTTCGATCAAACGGCCAATGCGAGTGCGCACGGTCGCCATCAAGGGCACGAGCTCTTCGAATGTCGCGATATCGAGGTGATGGACGGCCCCGTCGCCAAGACGCTCCTTAAAAGCTTCGGACTTGAGTTGAACGGCCGCAACCAATCGCTCAACACCGCCGATGCTCTCGCAGCCACGTACGAGAGCCTCAACCGCCAGTCGAAGCTTTTCACCTGACAGTTCCAATCTTGGCTGCTGCCAATCTGCCGGCGGTCGGTATGGAACGGCAGCCATCGCGCTTATTCCGCCGCTTCCTTGGCCAAGTGGCGTGCAACCGCGTAGGCGCTCATCGCTGCGGCGTTTGCTTGGGCGATAGAATCGTCAATGGTCTCGGGCCCGATGGCCGCCCCGGCCACGAACACGCCAGGCCGGGACGTTGCCCCCATCGACCCATACGTATCGGTGCGCGCAATGTATCCGTGCTTGTGCAGATCGACGCCGAACACCGCCGAGATTGTCATGTTGTCAACGTTGGGGTCCATGCCGATGGCGTGCACCACCATGTCGAATGGGATGGTGATGGGGCGTTTCACCAATGTGTCCTCGCCCTTGACGATGAGTTGCTTGCCGTCGCTCGTCACTTCGGCAATGCGGGCTTTGATGTACTTGACCTTGAATTCTTCCTGCGAGCGCCAATAGTATTCAGTCTCGTAGTGCCCGAACGTGCGGATATCCATGTAGTAGACATAGACATGGCAATCGGGCAGTTCTTCCCTGATTTCCATGGCAAGATTGGCGGAAACGGTGCAGCAGATTTTCGAACACCATTCGCGTCCGATCTGACGGTCGCGGGAACCGACACAAAGAAGGATGGCAACGCGCTTTGGCTTGCGCCCATCCGAAAGGCAGCGAACCCCCTTCTTCGATGAAATCATCTGCTCGACTTGGGTTGTCGTGACCACATCGGGGAACAGCCCAAATCCCCATTCGGGCTTATTTACGCTGTCAAAGTGCGTGAACCCCGTGGTCAGGATGGCTGCGGCGCAGTCTACGTTGGTACCATCCGACAGACTGGCCTTGAATTGACCCGGCGCCCCGTCGAACGAGACCACACGCGCGCCCTTCTTGACGGTGATCAGGCCATCGCCCTCAACGCGAGAAACCATACCGCCGATGGCTTCGTCGGCCCATCGCCCTGAGGGTACGAGCTTGGCATATCCGGAAAAGATCGGCGCCCCGCCCAAATGGTCCATCTTCTCGACCAGGATGCTCGGTTGTCCGACGTTCGCCAGCGCATGGGTTGCAGCGAGACCGGCAGGCCCACCGCCAACGACCAGGATCGGCTTCATGTCCTATTTGACTCCATTTCGCGTTGGGCCAACACAATCTTCGAGCGCGAGGCTCATTCCGCAGGCGGCGGCGGTATGATCTGGCGGGTTGTGGGCTGGAAGCCAGGGCCGGAGGTTATCCGGAGCCGCGGATCGTAAAGCTGATCAGGCGTTGCGCCGTTCTTAATGCTATTCAGGTAGGCTTCGAACTCAGCTTTCTTCGCGCGCCAGTCGATGCCCAGCTTCTCAAGCAGGTTCTCGATCGGGCTCGCATGCCAGTGTGTCTGGACGACCTTGTAAGGATCCGCGCCGCAAACCAAGGCCGCGAACTGGCAATCCGCCATCACCGGGAGTTCATAACCGGCGCCCCCATTGCTGCCTTGCGCCTTTGAAATCCATTGATTCTTGTCGAGTGTCGTAATGCAACCGGTATCATGCCCGATCATTACGTCCGACCGCGCCTCTTCGACGGCCACCTTGATCTTGCGGTCGATCGCGAAGGATCTCGTGAATTCCCGCTCTGAGATGATGTGCCGGAAGCCGAAACCGCAGCAGTCGTACCAGGTCTTGTAATCGATAACCTGCGCGCCCATCGCTTGGACGACCCCGGTAGAAACCGCTACACGGTTTCCGTCGAGAACGTCGTCATCATAGATCACGTCTTCCGGAATCATCTTGTACACGTGGCAGGCGGGATGGATCGTGGCCCGAACGTTCGAACAATCGATGATCTGATGGTTTTTTACCTCGGCGCGCATGACATGCAGCCATTCCGAATAATGTACGATTTCTTCCGGAATGAGGAGCTTTCCGTCGACCAGACGACCGAGCTTGCCGAGGATCTTCGTGACGCTCTCGCGCAACTTGGACGACATCAACAGATATTGCCGAACTTCTTTGTAGTTGCCGAAGCTTGTTCCGCAATGAACGAGTGGATAGAAAT
>JAFECH010000017.1 GCA_018242255.1 Pseudomonadota bacterium
GTGATGGATGCGACCGAGCAGAAGACGCTCGAAGGCCGCGTCGCGCAGGCGCAGAAGATGGAAGCGGTCGGCAATCTTGCCGGCGGCATCGCGCACGACTTCAACAACGTGCTGACGGCGATCATCGGTTTCTCGGATCTGCTGCTGCAGACGCATCGCCCGAGCGATCCAGCGTATCGCGACATCAAGAACATTCAGTCGGCGGCCAATCGTGCGGCCGGTCTCGTCAAGGGTCTGCTCGGCTTCTCGCGCAAGCAGACGCAGCGGGTCTCGGTTTTCAATCTCGGCGAGCTGACGTCCGATATGCTGCCGGTGCTCAAGACGCAGTGCGGCGAGAAGATCGAGCTCAAGACGCACTCGGAACGCGATCTCTGGTATGTGCGCGCCGACAGCGACCAGCTTTATCAGGTCATTCTCAATCTCGTTCGCAACGCACGCGATGCGATGCCGAACGGCGGCAAGCTGACGATCAACACGCGCAACGTGACAGAGCGCGAGAGCCAGAAGATGCGCGATGTCGTCGGCTTCAAGCCGGGCGAATACGTGCTGGTGGAAGTCGCCGATACCGGTACCGGCATGAGCCCGGAAGTGATGGCGAAGATCTTCGAGCCTTTTTTCACGACGAAGGGCGTCGGCAAGGGAACGGGTCTCGGTCTTGCGTCGGTCTACGGTATCGTCAAACAGTCGGGCGGTTTCATTCAGCCGGAAAGCGAGATCGGCAAAGGCACGAGCTTCAAGATTTTCCTGCCGCGGCATTTTGTGGAGGAAGGTGAGGAAGTCGCCACTGCGATGCCCGAGACGATCGCCGCAGCCAAGAAGCAGCTCAAGGCAACGGATTTGACGGGAACCGGCCGCGTGCTGCTCGTCGAGGACGAGGTCGAGGTTCGCCAGTTTGCGGTTCGCGCGCTGAAGCGGCAGGGCTATCAGGTGCTGGAAGCCACCGACGGCGTCGAGGCGTTGGAGATCATGGCCGAGAACGAAGGCAAGATCGACATCGTCGTCTCCGACGTCGTCATGCCGGAGATGGACGGCCCGTCGCTGTTCAAGGAGCTTCGCAAGCGCAATCCATCGATCAAGGTGATTTTCGTATCGGGCTATCCGAACGAAGCGTTCCGCGAGTCAATGCACTCGGATGATTTCGCCTTCCTGCCGAAGCCGTTTTCACTGCCGCAACTCGCCGCGAAAGTGAAAGAAGAGCTGGCGAAGTAGTTTTGTTGGTGCCGGGCGACTCTCCTCCGGAGAGTGGGCCGCCCGGCGCGAAGCTTGGATCAAACTTCGCCCTTGAGGCCTTTTTCGAAGTACTTGTGAATGATCTTGTCTTGGTTCTCGAGCAGCCAGTCGATGTTGGGCTCGAAGTTCATCGCCTTGTGAATGGCGAGCGCGGTCGCCTTGCGATGGATGTCGAACAGGATCTTGTGATCGAGCTTGTCGATCGTCGAAACGACCGGGTTCAGCCACACCGATACGATGATGCCGAGATCGTTGACCTTGTCTTTCGGCAAGTCTCCAGCACGGACGGCATCAAGCACGCCCATTGCGGTCGCATACTGCACAGTGCCCATCAGGATGTTGGTGTAGCGCTCGTTATCGACCGTCACTTTGCTGACGCAGAGGGTCGGCGGACGGACCATGACGTCGGTGTTCAGAAGCGACAGCACGCGGCTGTGGCCCTTCACCTGATCACCGAGAAGCGTCGCGAACGCCGTGCCGAAGGGACCGTCCATTTCGCCGATCGCGACTTCGGGTTCCGCTGCCGTGCCCGGAGGGCCGCCTGCGACCAGGGCTTCGCCGACGCGAATGCCGAAACGCCCAGACGGGCTCGATGCAATGCTCATGTGTTTCCACCTTGTGCTCGGTTATCAATTGAGCGCCGAAGCCGACGCACGGGGTGGCCTTAAACCAGAGTGGCCAGAGACGCGCCATAAGTTCTGGTTATGGCGCGTCTCACGGTCGCGATGCGATGGGGGCGGTCGCTCGCGTTATTGGCAGGGAATTTCGATCACGGCGTCGCTGGCGGCCGAATAGCGACGGCAGGTTTGCGGCGCGGCGGCAGCGGTTTGTGTCGGCGTCGCGGTTGCGTTCGAGGCCGTCGAGACCGGCAGCTGGTCGCTTTTCTTGGCGACGTTTGTGGCGTTGCCGGACGTTGTTTGCACGGCTGCAGTCTTCGCAGCCTGCTTAGCGGCCGCAGCTTTCTTCTGCGCGATGGCGGCGAGGCGGGCGCGTTTTGCAGCTAGAGCCGCGGCCTGAGCGCGTTCGGCACGTAATTCAGCGAGTCGTCGTTCGCGTGCTCTCGCGAACGCTTCCTCGAGATTGTGGCGCTTGTCGTTATGGCAGGGCTGCGCGGACTGGCGGCCCTGGTTGCGGTAGAACGAGCTGTTGTAGAATGCGCTCATGCGGTGTGCTTCTGCGGTCGATGCGACGGTGCCGGCAATGACCAGAACTGTGATGAATGTCGAGATCTTGAGCATGGTTGCCTCCCACGAATTTGCGATGCGGGCATCTTGAGCCAGCGCGATCTTCCCCGCTGTTTCGGGGGGAACACATCTGCCGATCATGTGGATCATCCAAATAAAAAGCGGCCCGGCCGAGTGACGGCGAGCCGCGTTTTGTCGTTGTGGTCGCCCCTGCGAATTACTGGCAGGGAGCTTCGATCACGCTGTCGGCCGCTGCGGAGTATTTGCGGCAGGTGACGGTTGTTGTAACGGCGTCCGTCCCTGTCGTCGAGGATGTCTCGATGTCGCTTGTCGGCGTCTTTTCGATCGTCGTCGTTTGTGCGGCGCTGTCGGGCGTTGTGTTTGACGGCGTGCTGTTGCTCGAAGGTAGGCGGTCGCCTTTCTTCAATGCGGGCTTGTCGTCGTCGCTCGACGTTGCGGATTGCTGTGCAGCTTCGGCGGCGGCGATCTGCGCGGCTTTCTGTTGCTGCAATGCGATCTGGCGGGCACGTTCGCGCTTGGCGGCTGCTGCTGCGATGGCGCGCTGACGGGCACGCTCTCTTGCCGCCATTTCGCGACGCATGCGCATTCTTTCGTAAGCTTCCTCACGGCGGCGCTCTTCGGCAGCGTGGGCCATCATGCTGGCGGCTGCCATGCCGCCGAGGAAGAAACCGAGGCGCCGCCCCGGACCGGCTTCAGCCGCCGATGTGAATGATGTGGCGACGACGGCGACGGAAATCAGGACTGCGAGAAACTTGGACACGGGAGCCTCCTTCGGGCTGACATGTCGCCAAGGTAGCCAAGGTCTCGCGGAGCCGCTGTTTCTACGGTGACAGGTGTTTCGGAGGGGCATCGCCCAGTTCGCGACCCGGAAATGCGGGCTTTTAAGCGGTGAGATCGCTTGCTGCCTTGCCGTCCGAAAGCTCACCTCTCGCGGCGAGAAAAGCGGCAAATTCCGAAATTCCGATGGGGGGCGAAATCAGGTAGCCCTGCACATATTGAACGAGCCCCGTCTGGCGCAATAATTCCAGTCGCGATTGCGTCTCCACCCCTTCGACGATGACCGTGTTGCCCGAGGCTTGAACGAGGTGCAGCACCTGTTCGAACATGCGTCCAAGGACGCTGTCGGGTGAGGACATCGCAAATGAGCGATCAAGCTTGACACCGTCTGCCCCCAGCGTCGCGACCCGCTCTATACTCGAATAACCAGTGCCGAAGTCGTCGATGTACGTCTTGATATCGCGCTTGCGCAATTCCCTGATCGTGACCTTGGCCTGGTCGTAGTCGATATGCTCGTCTTCCACGAGTTCCATTGCGACCTGGAAGTTCGGAGAGTGATTGAGTTTGTCGAATATCGACAACAGTGAGGACGTATTGAAGTCACACGCGAAGATGTTGAAGTTAATCCTCAGTGCGGCGGTCGGCACTTTCTGCATGACTTCTTCGTAGGCGCGGGCGGCGACGATTTGCGTGAACTCAAACGTGCGCCCCAATTGTCTAACATGTCCGATAAAACGAACCGGGCTGACGATGCTGCCGTCGATATCACGCCAGCGTGCCAGGACTTCGCAGCCGCTGACCCGTCCCGTGTGTAGTTCGATAATCGGCTGATACACGAGCACGATGGAGCGTTCATTGAGGTTGCGAGCGAAGCGCGCTTCAAATGACCAATATTGCGTCAGCCGCTGAACGATGGCGAGAGCGCATAGCCAGGCGAATACAGTACCGAGAAGCACGAATGCGATGAGAGTTGGCCATCTGCGCTCAACTTCAGATGCGAAGTTTGCTTGGGAAACGACACAGTAGATTTTCCGAGGGCCGCAGGACGTTTCCACGACGGTTGGAGAAATGGCCAGACCGTGGGTGGTCGACGTTAAGGTTTGATACAGGCCAGGTCGTCCTGCCAAGGGCCATATCCTGCCGTCATTGCCGCGCACCACGACCTGACTGTTTGTAGCTTCCGGGCCGCCGACGATCAGTGAATATTTCGGGATAACGACACCGAGTGCGCCGAGCATCGCGATCGTTCCATGCTCGCCTGCCATTCCAACGGGCTGCAAATCGCGGCCGATCCAGAGATCGGGCTCGTCGTTCTCACCACGCAGGTCAGGTGGACCAAGCGCAGCCGGGGTTCGATAAGAGGGCTGGTTCGTTCCACACTTCGGAACGCCGCCCGGCGCATAAAAGAAAACGTTCAGTCCGTCCGGGCGAAAGGCGATAACCTGCATTTGCCGTAAAAAGTCTTCCGAACAAGGGGGGGCGCTCGCATCTCGGCGAAGGCTGCGCAAGGCCGAAATAGCGAAATCATGCATTCGGGTCAGGTGCGCGAGAGTTTGCTCGTTCTGCCGCTGAAGATCGGCCTCGATGTCCATCCGCGTAAGCTGGTAGCCAATCGCAAGCAGAGAAACAAAGACGATGACCGATAGGATCAAGCGAAGCCTTGAGGCGTTCTGCTCGTCGATAAATAATCGATCAAGGTATGCCAATTCGTTCCCCGGTCAAAAAAACGATGCGTAGGCTGATCAAGATTATTAGGCAACGGGAGAAGATAATCTTATCACCAAAACCATCGTGACGGATGAGAACAAAACGTGATTGACGGCCAAGGAACAAATAGTGTACGCTTATCCTTAATTGATGGCGCTCGACGCATGCCATAAGGGATTAAGGGTGACGACATGGAACGGCCGGACTTGACTGTGTTCGAAGGGGGCAAGATGGACAAGAAGCAGGCGCTCGAGCAGGCACTCGCGCAGATCGACAAGACCTTTGGCAAGGGGTCGATCATGCGCCTCGGCGCCAATGAGAAGCTGGATATTGAAGCGATTTCCACGGGATCGCTCGGGCTCGATATCGCACTCGGCATCGGGGGATTGCCGAAGGGACGCATCATCGAAGTCTATGGACCTGAATCCTCGGGCAAGACGACGTTGGCGCTGCAAGTTGTTGCGGAAGCGCAGAAGAAGGGCGGCACGTGCGCCTTTGTCGATGCCGAGCACGCAATTGATCCGGGCTATGCCAAGAAGCTTGGCGTCAAGGTTGAAGAACTTCTGATTTCGCAGCCTGATACCGGTGAGCAGGCGCTGGAAATCGCCGATACGCTGGTCCGCTCGGGCGCCGTCGACGTGCTCGTGGTCGACTCGGTCGCCGCGCTGACGCCGAAGGCCGAACTCGAAGGCGAGATGGGCGACAGCCTGCCGGGATTGCAGGCCCGCCTGATGAGCCAGGCCCTGCGCAAGCTGACTGGTTCGATCTCGAAGTCCAATACGATGGTGATCTTCATCAACCAGATCCGCATGAAGATCGGCATCATGTTCGGCAACCCGGAGACGACGACGGGCGGCAATGCGCTGAAGTTCTATGCCTCCGTCCGTCTCGATATTCGCCGCATCGGGCAGATCAAGGAGCGCGAAGAGACGGTCGGCAACCAGACGCGCGTCAAGGTCGTCAAGAACAAGGTGGCACCGCCCTTCAAGCAGGTCGAATTCGATATTATGTACGGTGAAGGCATTTCGAAGGTCGGTGAGCTGATCGATCTTGGTGTCAAAGCCGGGCTCGTCGAGAAGTCCGGCGCGTGGCTGTCCTATAACGGCGACCGCATCGGCCAGGGCCGTGAAAACGCCAAGACGTATCTAAAGGAAAATCCGCGTGTCGCGGCGGAGATCGAGCGGGCCATCCGAGCCAATGCCGGCCTCATCGTCGAGAAGATGCTGGCTAATCCGGACGTGGGCGAGGACGACGGCGAAGAGCCCGACGAGGACGGGGTTCTCCCCGACGAATCGGGCAAGAAAGTCGCCAAGGCGAAGCGGTAGAGTCTTTGATGGGCGCTGGCGACTCCCGTTCCGGGAGCCGGCCGCCAGCGCCTGTCGTTCCGCCGCAGGCGGACGGCCTGCCGCACGCTCTGCCCCTTCCTAGACATGCCTCAGGGCCGCCGCTACAACGGCGGCCTTAACCCGTTTCGGGGCTTTGTCCCGGAACACGTTTTTTATCCAGATCAGGCCGAAAGCACCACATGGCTGGCGTCAGCGAAATCCGCGCTTCGTTTCTCGATTTCTTTGGCAAGAATGGACACGAGATCGTGCCGTCGTCGCCGCTCGTTCCGCGCAACGATCCGACGCTGATGTTCACGAACGCGGGCATGGTGCAATTCAAGAACGTGTTCACCGGGCAGGAGACGCGAGCCATTCCGCGTGCGACGACCTCGCAGAAGTGCGTTCGCGCGGGCGGCAAGCACAACGACCTCGACAACGTCGGCTATACGGCGCGTCACCACACGTTCTTTGAGATGCTCGGCAACTTCTCGTTCGGCGACTATTTCAAAGAGCGCGCGATCGAGCTCGCCTGGAACCTGCTGACGAAAGACTTCGGGCTTAAGAAAGACAAGCTGCTCGTCACGATCTATCACACCGACGACGAAGCCTATCGCATCTGGAAAAAGGTTTCGGGCTTCTCCGACGACAAGATCATCCGCATCCCGACGTCCGACAACTTCTGGCAGATGGGCGACACGGGGCCGTGCGGTCCATGCTCGGAAATCTTCTTCGATCACGGCGACAAGATCCCGGGCGGTCCTCCCGGCTCCGCTGATGCGGACGGCGACCGCTTCATCGAGATCTGGAACCTGGTGTTCATGCAGTTCGAGCAGCTCGCGCCGGGCAACCGTATCGATCTGCCGCGGCCGTCGATCGACACCGGCATGGGGCTAGAGCGCATCGCGGCGGTGCTGCAGGGCAAGCACGACAACTATGACATCGATCTGTTCCAGCATCTGATCCAGGCGATCCGCCAGGAAGCGGCGAAGGCCGGTGCGAAGGAAAGTGCGGCGACGAAAGATTTTGATCACGTCGCGCGGCGCGTCATCGCCGATCATCTGCGTTCGACGAGCTTCCTGATCGCCGACGGCGTGCTGCCGTCGAACGAAGGCCGCGGCTATGTGCTCCGCCGCATCATGCGCCGCGCTATGCGCTACGCGCACCAGATGGGCTGCACCGATCCGCTGATGTATCTGCTGGTTCCGTCGCTCGTTCGCGAGATGGGTGACGCTTATCCCGAACTCGTCCGCGCGCAGCCGCTCATCACAGAGACGCTGAAGCTCGAAGAGACGAAGTTCAAGCGCACGCTGGACAATGGCCTCAAGCTTTTGGGCGAAAGCTCGGCGAGCCTTACCAAAGGCGCGGTGTTCCCCGGCGACGTTGCTTTCAAGCTCTACGATACATACGGCTTCCCGCTCGACCTGACCGAGGATGCTTTGCGTCCTCGCGGCATCACCGTCGACACGAGCGCGTTCGATGCGGCGATGAAGAAGCAGAAGGATGCTGCCAAGGCGGCCTGGAAAGGCTCGGGTGAAGCGGCGACCGAAGGCCTCTGGTTTGAGATCAAGGACAAGACCGGCGCAAGCGAGTTCCTCGGCTACGATACCGAGAGCGCGGAAGGCATCGTCACGGCCGTCGTCGCTGGCGGCAAGGAAGCGACCGAACTCAAAGCCGGTGAGGAAGGCGCGCTGATCTTCAACCAGACGCCGTTCTACGGTGAGAGCGGCGGCCAGGTCGGCGATCAAGGAATCGTCAAAGGTCCAAAGGGCGCGCTGTTCCGCGTGAGCGATACGCAGAAGAAGCTTGGCGATCTGTTCGTGCATTTCGGCAAGGTCGAGAGCGGGTCGTTCAAAGCAGGCGAAGCGGTCGAACTCGAAGTCGATCACGGGCGCCGCTCGGCGACGCGGGCGAACCACTCGGCGACGCATCTTCTGCATGAGGCGTTGCGGCAGGTGCTCGGCACGCACGTGGCGCAGAAGGGCTCGCTCGTTTCGCCGGATCGTCTGCGCTTCGACTTCTCGCATACGAAGCCGATGTCGGCGGACGAGATCAAGCAGGTCGAGGACATGGCGAACGCCGTGCTGCTTGAGAACACGCCGGTCGTGACGCGGCTGATGGCGCTCGATGATGCGCGCGCAACGGGCGCGATGGCGCTATTTGGCGAGAAGTACGGTGACGAAGTTCGCGTCGTGTCGATGGGCTCGACGCGGCCGGGCGCCAACAAGGCGTGGTCGGTCGAGCTTTGCGGCGGCACGCATGTGTCGCGCACGGGCGACATCGGTCTTATTCGCGTCGTGGCCGAAAGCGGCAGCTCGGCGGGCGTTCGCCGTCTCGAAGCGCTGACGGGTGAGGGCGCGCGTGCCTATCTCGATGAGCAGGATGCGCGCGTGAAGGAAGCGGCGAGCGTGCTCAAGACGCGGCCGGAGGATCTGGTCGATCGGCTGAAGCATCTCGTCGAAGAACGCCGCAATCTCGAAAAGCAGCTAGCCGATGCGAAGCGCCAGATCGCGCTTGGCGGTGGTGCGGGGGCGGATGGCGCGGCAACGAATGGCGAAGCGATCCGCAGCGTCGGCAACGTCAAGCTGCTCGCGCGTACAGTGCAGGGGCTCAATCCGAAAGACCTGCGCGGTCTCATCGACGATGGCAAGAAGCAGGTCGGCTCGGGCATCGTCGCGGTCGTCGGCGTAACGGAAGACGGCAAGGCGGGCCTCGCGGTCGGCGTGACGGACGATCTCGTCAAGACGTGGAGCGCGGTCGATCTCGTCAAGGCCGGTGCGGAAGCGCTCGGCGGCAAGGGCGGCGGCGGCCGACCCGACATGGCGCAGGCGGGCGGACCGGACGGCGCCAAAGCCGGCGATGCGCTGAAGGCCATCGAGGCGCGGCTGGCGAGCTGACAAGTCGTTATCCTCGGTCGAGCGCGGCGAAATCCGCGTCGAATACAGGAAATCCAGCGCAAGACTCGTCGCGGACGTCTATGAGCATTAGCGCCTTCGGCAGTTTTCATGCTGGATCTCCGAACACGCACCGCTTCGCTCGCAAGTTCGAGGATGACGGCAACGGATAATGCTGCAGTGCGGAAGCTTTTTCGCGTTACCTTGCAGGCATTTCACTAATGACCGTCGGGAAAATTGGGTATATACGGCCCGCTTTCGCCAACGAGGAATTTTGAAATGTTTCGTATGGGTTCGCTGGCCGCCGCCGCTCTTTTGATCGCCGCCACTTCGGCTCTTGCCGACGATTCAATCGTGAAGCTTCCGGCAACGCCTGCTCCTGCAGCGGGGCCGACGATGACGGCCGCGCAGGAATTTTGCGGCGAGGCTTCCGGCAAGGCGGAAGATCTGATTTCGCGCTATACCTCGAAGGCGGGCCTGCAGAAGGTCTACGAGAGCGATCAATACATGGCGTATTCGGACGATCCGAAGAACGCCACGGTGATGTACACGTTCACGACGAAGAAGAACCCGGCGTATCCGGCCGCAGTCTGCCGCAAGATCGAACACAAGGGCGACAACCTCGTGATCGCGATGAAAGTCGTCTGCGATGGCAACGGCGAAGCCTGCGCGAAACTCCAGAACGACTTCAACGTGATGAATGCGCAGATGCAGGCGCAGGTCGATCAGCAGATCGCCGGGCAGAAGAAATAAGTTTCGATTGCGCTTGGCGGTTCCGGGAGCCGGCCGAGTTTTACGTTTGCGCTCGGCGACTCCCCTGCGGGGAGCGGGCCGCCGAGCGCGGTGTTTACTTGCTGCGGGCGAGCCAGATCGTGTGGCCGCCGACGGTTGCGTCTTCTGCGACGTGGGCCACAATCTCGAAGCCGTGCGCATCGAGTAGAGCGCGGTATTCGTCCGGCGCCAAACTCGCATGATAGAGCGGTTCGCCTTCGAAGGTGCCCATCGCCACACCGTTTTTCGTTCCACTCGTGAACATCAGGGCAGTGCCTGGGGCCGCGTGCGCGCGGAAAATCGCGAACATGCGGCGTTGATCGGCTTCGGTCAGATGGAAAAAGCTGTCCCAAGCGAGAATGCCGGCGAAGGTTTGGCCGAGCGCGAGGGTGCGCATATCGCCGACATGCCAAGCGCCTTGCGGAAAGCGGTTTTTGCAGAGCGCGATCATCGCTGGCGAAGAGTCGACGCCATGAACGTCGTATCCCGAGCGGATGAAAAAGCCTGCAATCGGTTCGCCCGAACCGCACCCGATGTCGAGAATTGATCCGCCGGATGGGATCGGGGCAAGAAAGCGCTCGAGCCACTGCTTTTCGAGCAGGCTTCGCGATCGCACATTGTCCCATGTGAGGGCGTGTCTGTCGTAGAGATCGATGATGTTGGCTGCGTCCGACGTCATGACGTTGGATATTTCCCCAATGCCGTCGTCACGGCTTCACCTTTTCCCAATCGATGATCGCGAAGTCGGTGATGAGGGCGACCACGCGGCCGTCTTTGTCATAGCCGAAGTATGAGGCGTAAAAGCCGTCGCCCCAGCCGCTGGCAAACATCGCGACGTTCGTTTCACCCGCAGGCAGCATCAGGAAGAAATTCGGTTTCAGGTGGGCTGTCTGGCCGTTAGCCTCGCCCTTTGCCTGCCACTCCTCCCAGGCGTCGGGGTTGGATTTGAGGATGGACGTCAGCGCCTCGGCAGACTTCGGGTCGTAGAAGGCGCCGGTTCCGGCATCGACCGGATAGCCGAAGATTTCGTGGCCTGCGAGCGTTGAAGCGTCTTGGCCTTCGGTCACGGCCATTTGCCATTTCACGGCCGGGGCAGGAGAGAAGTCGATGCGGGCAAATGCGACCCTGCCGTCATTGAGGCCGCCTTCGGCGATGGCAAGGCGCACGAGAAACGTGCCGTTGGGGACGGGCTCGGAAAACGGCGCCCGTGAGTCAATCGAAACGAACGGATCGCAGGCGGCAATGCGGCCGCTCACGATCTTCAGTTTACCGAGTTCGAGGACGCGAAAGGATGTGGGGTGAAGACGCGGCGGCTTGCCGTCACCGCCCTCGTCGACCGTCAAGCGGTACGTTGCGTCGAAAGCGCGGGTGAAGGCCTCTGCGTAGTCGGGAACAGCCGCGGATGCCCCATGACCGGCGAGCAGTGTGAACACGGACGAGAGAAACGAGCGGACGCCGGCCACTTTGCTCTCCTCCTTTTCGACGCATCATCGTATCCCGCGCGTTACGTTTATGTGGACTTTGTCATCGCTGCCTTCAGGTTTTCATCGACCTTATCGAGAAAGCCAGTCGTCGACAGCCATTTTTGCTCCGGTCCGACGAGAAGCGCTAGGTCTTTCGTCATGTAGCCTGCTTCGACTGTTGCGACGCAGACCTTCTCGAGCGTTTGACAGAATTTCAGAAGAGCATCGTTGCCGTCAAGCTTGGCGCGATGGCCGAGACCGCGCGTCCACGCAAAGATAGATGCAATCGAGTTCGTCGACGTCTCTTTGCCCTTCTGATGTTCGCGGTAATGGCGCGTCACAGTTCCGTGTGCCGCTTCGGCTTCGACCGTCTTGCCGTCGGGCGTCATCAGAACGCTCGTCATCAGGCCGAGAGAGCCGAAGCCCTGCGCGACGGTATCGGATTGCACGTCGCCGTCGTAGTTCTTGCAGGCCCAGACGTAGCCGCCCGACCATTTGAGCGCGCTGGCGACCATGTCGTCGATCAAGCGATGTTCGTAAGTGAGCTTGCGCTTTTCGAATTCTGCCTTGAACTCAGCATCGTAGACTTCCTGGAAGAGATCCTTGAAGCGGCCGTCGTAAGCTTTCAGGATCGTGTTCTTGGTGGAGAGATAGACGGGATAATTGCGCGAAAGGCCGTAGTTCAACGAGGCGCGCGCGAACTCGCGGATCGATTCATCGACATTATACATCGCCATCGCGACGCCGGCGCCCGGCGCTTTGTAAACTTCCTTCTCGATGACATTGCCGTCTTCGCCGACGAACTTGATCGTCAGCACGCCCTTGCCGGGGAACTTGAAATCGGTTGCCTTATACTGGTCGCCGAAGGCGTGGCGGCCGACGATGATCGGCTGCGTCCAGCCGGGGACGAGGCGCGGCACGTTTTTACAAATGATGGGTTCGCGGAAGATGACGCCGCCGAGGATGTTGCGGATGGTGCCGTTCGGGCTTTTCCACATTTCCTTCAAATTGAATTCTTTGACGCGCGCTTCGTCGGGCGTGATCGTCGCGCATTTGATGCCGACGCCATGCTTCTTGATGGCGTTGCCGGAGTCGATCGTTACCTGGTCCGCGGTCTTGTCGCGGTTCTCGACGCTCAGGTCGTAGTATTCCAGGTTAACGTCGAGGTAGGGATGAATGAGCTTGTCCTTGATCAGCTTCCAGATGATGCGGGTCATCTCGTCGCCGTCGAGTTCAACGACGGTGCCTTCAACCTTGATTTTCTGCATTGGATGTCTCGCGGAGCGATTTGAGGACGGCGGATCTTGTTCTATGACGCATGAGCGTAAAGCTTAATCGCTCATCACGCACTTGCGAAGAGAACCTTCGGCGAAGTGGTGCGTCAGATCAAGATGCGTTTCAAGTCTTGCCGGCCCCAGGCGCGTCGCGCTGGGGCTTGACGTGCGCTTCGGAATGACACCCTGTCCCGAAATATGGACGAAGCGGGATGCCGGTCGAGGGGCCGAGACCCGCCTGGAGGAAACGATTGAACGTCGAGACTGAGACTACGGCGGGCGGTGCACTCAGCATCACGCGCAGCAACGGCGAGCCGGTGCTCGGGCCGCGACAAACGCGCGTCGCCGAAGTCGTTCACGCATGTCACGCCGCCTCGATCGATCAGGGGCTTGAGAAGCTCGCCATTCCGGATCTGACGCGCGATACGCTCGAACCTGTCTTGCAATACTGCGCCAGCCTTCAGTGCATCTCGGACGAGGTGACGTGCCCCGGCTGTAAACGGCGCACCGAAGTTCAGGGCATCGAGACGCTGGATCAATTCGTTCTCAGCAAGAAAGAAGTGATCGTCGGAGACGGGCGCGTGCGCCTGAAAGGCGAGGGGACCGAGACGATCTCGACGCCATGCCTCGAAACGCTCGCCAAGCAATGGTCGGGCGAAAATTATTGGTTCTGGGCGCGGCGTGTCATTCGCAAGCTGCGTCACGGTTTGCGGCGAGCAAACATGCGCGGCGAGCCAGTGGCAGCCGAGGGAGAGACGCCGTCCGTCATTCTCATGGAGCCGCAGCTCGCCGACAACATCGGTATGGTTGCGCGGGCGTGCGCGAATTTCGGTCTCGACGACCTCCGGCTCGTCAGTCCGCGCGACGGATGGCCGAACGAGAAAGCGCGGATCGCGGCCTCGGGCGCCAATTACATCATCGATGATGCACGGGCTTATTCGAGCCTCGAAGAGAGCATTTCGGACCTCAACTGGATCGCGGCGACGACGGCGCGGCAGCGGGATCTGCGCAAGCCGGTTCTGACGCCGGAGCAGGCCATCGCCGAAATGCGCTCCCGGATCGGCCGCGGGGAGCGGTGCGGGATCTTATTCGGGCGCGAACGTAATGGTCTGGAGACCAGCGAAGTCGCTCATGCCGACGCTTTGATCATGATTCCTGTCAATTCCCGGTTCGCGTCGCTTAACCTTGCCCAGGCAGTGCTGCTAACGGGATACGAATGGATGCGGGGCGATTCCGGGCGAAGTCTCGGGCGTGTCACAACCTACGAGAAACCCCTGACCGAAGGGCTCTATATGGGTCGGGACAGGCCGGCGACGAAAGAGGAACTCATTGGACTATTTGAGCATTTAGAACGGGAGCTGGAAGCGAACGGGTTTTTCAATCCGGCCCACCGCAAGACGGTTGTGTCGCAAAATCTTCGCACTCTGCTGACCAGAATGAATGCGACGGAGCAGGAAGTCCGCACCCTTCGTGGCATAGTTGCCACGCTCGCACAGGGCAAAGGAAAGGCCCGAAAAGGGGGGGATTAAACGCCTTCATATAGCCAAGTTTTGGGCCGAGCGATGCCAAGACGACAGGCATACTCGCGATATGCAACGCGGCTGCCCATCGGGTCGCGCCCAAAACATATTTTTGCAACGAGATAAAAAACGCAGAGGCTCAACTGGAGATGTGGATGAACACGAGGGCGGGGGTTGTGTTGGCGGGCGTTGCAGCGCTGTCGCTGTGGGGATCCACGGTGTCGGCTGGCGCGCAGGAACTCAGTGAGCATGCAGTAAAATCGTTCATGGAGTATGCGTGGTCGCTTACCCCGCAGCAGTTTTCCAAGCCGGACGGATCGGTCATCGTTATCGACAAGACCAAGAAAGCTCAGGTCGAAGTGCCGGTCGACGTTGCTCGGCGGGTGATTATGGCTGGCCGTCTTTCGGCCCACGCCCAGATTTGTGACCTGCGCGATGAGCAGGTCCAGAACCACCGCGCGCTGATGCGCCGGGAAGAAGCGACGCATAAGTGGACGCAGCAGCAACTCGTCTATATCAGCCAGTTGCATCTGACGACGCTGATGCTGATGACCGGCCGCATCAAGCTGGTCGAGCAGGAAGGCGACAAGCAAGTCGTTGTCGACGAAAAGAAATCGCCGACGCAGACGTGCACGCCCGAGCAAAAGGAAAAGGTTAAAGAGCTGATCGAGGCCTATGTGGCCGGCAGCCCGGCGCCCAATTTTGCTCAAGCGGGCCAGAAGGCTCCAGCCGGGGCTGCCGCAGCGGGTGCCCCCGTTTCTACGGGCTCGACGTCCGTCAGCGAGACGTCGGTCGAGAAGAAATAGATTTTTGCGGGGGTTCGTGGCGGTTGACGCCGCTCCCGATGACCGTTATCAACCACAACCTTCGCGGGCCTTCGGGCCCGCGTTTGATTTCTGCGCACCCGTGGCGGGACTGTCGAAGGTCCATGCCTGTCAAACCCCGAGAGGGGTTAGAGGAGGGGGCGCTCCAACGGACCCGGCATTTCCTGCCGGGCCATAGCTCATGGAGTGCTAGAAGATGACTAAGCGCATTCGCGCCAAGCACAAGATTGATCGCCGCCTCGGCGAGAATATCTGGGGCCGCCCGAAGAGCCCGCTCAACCGCCGCGAGAGCCGTCCAGGCCAGCACGGTGAGCGCCGCTCGGGCAAGCTGTCCGACTTCGGCCAGCAGCTCAAAGCCAAGCAGAAGCTCAAAGGCTACTACGGTTCGATCTCCGAGCGCCAGTTCCGCGCCGCCTACGATGAGGCTTCGCGCCTGAAGGGCTCGACGTCCGAGCACCTGATCGGCCTCTTGGAGCGCCGTCTCGACGCGCTCGTCTATCGCGCGAAGTTCGTGCCGACCGTGTTCGCGGCGCGCCAGTTCGTCAGCCATGGCCACGTTGCGGTCAACGGCCGCCGCGTCACGGTTCCGAGCTACCGCCTGCGCGTTGGCGACGTGATCGAAGTTCGCGAGAAGGCGAAGCAGATGACGCTCGTGCTCGAAGCGATCAAGAGCGCGGAACGTGACGTTCCGGATTACGTGAACGCCGACCACGGCAAGCTGACGGCTTCTCTGACGCGCGTTCCGGCGCTGTCGGATGTTCCGTATCCGGTTCAGATGGAACCGAACCTGGTGGTCGAATTCTACTCGCGGTAGTTTTTGTTCGTCGCTTCCGACTCCGCTTCGCGGAGCCGGCCGGAAGCGACGGGCATGTTTAAGCTCGGCCTTTGGTCGAAGTGGAACGAGTTTCAAAAAGGCTGCCTTCCGAGGCGGCCTTTTTTGTTGCTCGCGGTGGCTACTCCGCGCGGCTCGCGCGGGCCACCTCCGCCAGGGCGGCGCTCACGCCGTCGCCCAGTCGGGCTCTCGGCCTTTGGCCGAAAGTTGATGGTGTTTTGAAAAGGCTGCGTTCGCGCAGCCTTTTTTGTTTGGCGCTGGCGACTCCCCGGGTTCCGTCATGCCGACGAAGGTCGGCACCCAGGCAACTCTCCACATCTGTTATGCTGATGTTTGACTGGATCCCGGCCTGCGCCGGGACGACGTCAGGGTGGGTTACGCGGCTCTGTGGCGGCGGGGCTTGGAGGCGGCGATCGAGATGCCGGGATTGGGCGTGATGGCGGGGCCACCGCCGTCGTTGCGTTTGCGGCGGCGTCGGGACGGTGTCTCCGCATTGGCCCAGGCGTAGGCGAGCATCGTCATCAACGCGGAAGCCGCGAAGAAATAGACGCCCGGCAGCACGCGGGCTTCGGTGTAGCCCGACGAGTTCACGTAGAAGATCATCAGGGCAAGCACCATGACGTCGGTCATCGAATAGCGGCCGATCCATTCCATCGTCGCGAACGATTTGCGGCGGAACTCGTGGGGCATGTCGTGCGACGTGATGAGGGTCAGCAGATAAAACAGCTTCAGGAACGGAAAGAACACCGACACCGCGAATACCACGGAACAGAGGAAGAATTCGTTGTTCTCGAATAGTGCGTAGATGATCGTCAGGATCGAGTGCTCGTTGGTCCAGACGTAGACGGTTGTGAAGCGGATCGACGGCATGATGAGGCCGAGCGCAAAAAACACCGTCGCCAGGATGATCAAAAAACTCAGCGCGAAGTTGCGCCACGCGGGCAGCGTTTGCTTCTGGCCGACGTCTGGCTGCGGCAGCACGGGAACGAGCTCCGGCGCGGCGGCCATGCCATCCGTTCTGATCCCGGCGTAGGCGAGGATCATCAGCACGACGGCGGCGGTGAAGAAGTAGACGCCATTGAGGCTCGACGCGTCGTAGACCTCCTGGCTCTTAATGAAGAAGATCGTCAACGCCAGCACGAGCACGTCATGCATCGACCATTTACCGAGCCATTCGAGCGCGCGCAGCCGTCTCTGGTGGCGGACGATTTCGGCGGGCGGCAGTGTCGAGACGAGCAGCAGGTACAGCAGCTTCGTGACGGGCAGCAGGATCGAGAAAACGAGCACGATCAGCCCGAGGAAGGTCTGATTGTCTTTCAGCAGGACGTCGACGGTCGATAGCAGTGAATGCTCCGTCGTCCAGAAGCCAAAGCTCGTCAGCTTCAAGATCGGCAGTGTAATGCCGAGCGCGAGGCAGACGCTGGCGGTCAGGATCGTCAGCGAAAGAAAAAAGCGCCTGCCGCTCAGCCACATGACCTGCACTGTCCGGCTCCTTTTGCGGCAAGACGCGCGTTGTTTTGCGATGCCATCGAGGCACCATCCGGTTAGGGCAAAATTGAGACACGACGGGTCAAGTCGCAAGTGCATTCGGCGGCTAGAGATGACCGAGCAGAACAGGTGAGAGCATGGCAGACAGCAGCACGACACGCGAACCCGCAAAATTTGGCCCGACCGGTAAGCCGCGTGCGCGCGGTCTCGGATTGCCGATGCCCGGCGTAACGGGTCCCTTGAACGCGATCACGGATGTCGGTGGCGTGACGGTCGGCTTTACGACGCTGCGCAATGACGGTGGTTCGGTGCATACGGGCGTGACGGCGATCCTGCCGCGGCCGCCACAGGATTTGGCGCATCCTGTCTGGTCGGGCGTGTTCTCGATGAACGGCAACGGCGAGATGACAGGCGCGCACTGGATCCGCGATGCGGGCTGGTTCACCGGACCGATCACGATCACCAATACGTTCTCAGTCGGGCTCGCGCATCATGCGACGCTGAAGTGGATGGCGAAGCGTTTTTCGGCGCTGGGCGAGGATCTGTGGGCGCTGCCCGTTGCGGCCGAGACCTACGACGGGTTTCTGAGCGACATCTCGGGTTTCCACGTCACCGAAGAACATGTGATTGCGGCGATCGACAGCGCGCGCCCTGGTCCGGTGGCGGAAGGCTGTGTCGGCGGCGGCACGGGCATGATCGCCTACGAATTCAAGGGCGGCACGGGGACCGCGTCGCGGATCGCGAAGACACGGCTCGGCGAGCATACGGTCGGCGTGCTGGTGCAGGCGAACCACGGCATTAAGCCCTGGCTGACGGTGTGTGGGAAGCCTGTAGGCGATCTGCTGCCGGGTGAGCGGGTTTATTCGATGGAGAAGGGCTCGATCATCGTCATCGTTGCGACGGATGCGCCTTTGCTGCCGGGGCAACTCGAACGGCTGGCGCGGCGCGCGTCGATCGGCATCGGGCGAGGCGGTACGCCATCGGGCAATTCCTCGGGCGATATCTTCATGGCGTTCTCGACAGCGAACGATCCGGGGCAGTTGCCAGAGCCTGCTGCTTTGACATTTACGGCGGTCAGCAACGACGATCTGGATGCGGTTTATCTGGCCGTGGTCGAGAGCGTGGAAGAAGCCGTGTTGAATGCGATGCTGGCGGCCGAGACGACGACGGGCAAGCACGGCCGCGTCGTCAAGGCGATCGATACGGAAAAGCTGAAGGCGCTTGTCGTCGGATGAGTTCGGATCTGCGCAACGATCCGGCGTTTTTCGAGCTGTTGACCGGTAGCTATGCACGGCTCGTCGGCGCGCCGCTGGTGCCGGAGGGGGCGAACGCGCACTGGCTTTACGAGGACGCGCCGTTCGTCGTCGTGGCGCACAACACCGACGCCGATCCGCGGTTCGTCTATGCGAACAAGTCCGCGCAGGCGTGTTTCGAATATCCGTGGGAGGAGTTCGTCAAGCTGCCGTCGCGGCTGTCGGCGGAAGCGCCGAACCGCGAGGAGCGGGCGCGGATTTTGGAAGCCGTCGCGCGCGACGGTTTTGTTCGCGGCTATCGCGGCGTACGCATTTCGAAGTCGGGACGGCGGTTCTGGATCGACGACGGCATCGTCTGGCAGCTGATTGATACGAACGGCGTCAACCGCGGCCAGGCGGCGACGTTCGCGTCCTGGACGGACGTTTGAGGGTTCGCCAGAGGCAGCCGTGCAGACGCCATGCATGCGACGCGCGCAGAGGGAGTTGGGATTGCTGCCAAAAGACGATATAATCAGGCGGGGCTGACGGGTGATTTGGACGGACGTCGAGCAACATGACGTACGACGCGTATTGGCTTGGTTATCTGGCGGGGCACGCCGACGCGAAAACGCGGTGGATGCACTACTTCGGCCTATTTTTCGGTCAGCTTCTTGGTATTTACGGTAGCTATGCGTACGCTTGGTGGGTGGGATTGCTGATCTGCCCGCTCAGTTATTATTTGGCTTACCTCAGCCATGAATTTGTCGAGGGAAATAGCAATAAGCCATATGCTACGCGTCCGATCTGGAGCGTCGTAAGCTTCTTCCGGATGATGGTGTTGGAGTTTTCCGGCCAACTTTCTAAGCAGCTTGCCCGGCTCACTCCCGAGCATTTTGCTTCAGAGCATCCATGATCATCCTTGTGAAGCTTTTCGTTGTTTGTTTTCTCTCCGTGGCCGCGGCTTTTCATTTCTATTGGGGACTGGGCGGCCGGCGCGGCTGGCAGGTGGCAATTCCGCAAAGGGCAGACAACTCACCGCTTTTCGAGCCATCTCCTGGCGCTACTCTGGTCGTCGGCATCTTGCTCGCGGGTATGGCCGCAGCAGTAACGGTTTTTTCATGGCGGGTTGTCACCTCGATGCCGCTCAACTACCAGCGATCCGGAATTGCCGTGTTGGGCCTCATATTCCTTGCGCGTGCTTTCGTCCCGCACCCCAGTGTCGGCTTCTTCAAATCAATACGGAATACGCAATTTTCTCGTTATGATACGCTTTTTTACAGTCCGACTTGTTTGCTTGCGGGCCTTGGGCTCATTCTGATCGCCTGGATCGGATGATAGGGAATTGGAGTCTATTTCGCAAAGTTCTGCCGAGAACTCTGCGGTTCTTGGCGGACTAATGCCAGAGCGCTCAAAACAAAAGCGGAGCTGAAACAGCCCCGCTTGAATTCTTCCGAGTGTGTACGGCGAGGCTCAGCCGTGGTGGTGGCTGTGGGCGATGCCCTTTTCACAGATGAGGTCGTGCAGCTCGCCTGCCGAATACATCTCGCGCATGATATCGCAGCCGCCGACGAATTCGCCTTTGACGTAAAGCTGCGGAATCGTGGGCCAGTTCGAAAACGTCTTGATGCCTTCGCGGATGCCTTGATCTTCGAGCACGTTCACATCTTTGAACGGCACGCCGAGGTGCTCAAGGATCTTTACGGCGGTGGCGGAGAAACCGCACTGGGGGAACTGCTTCGTTCCCTTCATGAACAGGACGACGTCGTTGTCGGCAATCGTCTTGGCGATTGTATCGTTGACGGTGGTGGTGTCAGAGGCCATTCCGGGGCTCCTATCGTGGCGGTCGCCCAAGCGGCGCACCGGCAATTCTAGTGAGATGTGGGTCAGACTAGCGCGTTAGTCAATCCGGCGCATTGGCGGGTACGCCGGTCATTCGGGCGGCAGGGCGGTCGTTAGCTGCAGGGCATGCAAAACGCCGCCCATACGGCCACCGAGCGCGTCGTAGACCATCTGATGCTGCTGGACGCGGCTCTTGCCCTTGAAGGCCGCCGAGACCACATGCGCCGCCCAATGGTCGTTGTCGCCCGCGAGATCCTTCAAATGGATTTCTGCGTCGGGAAAGCGGGCTTTGATCATCTTTTCGATATCGGCCGCAGGCATCGGCATCGGTGGGGAACTCCTGGATTTGATCGTGATTGTGAGGTTTTTCTGATCTATGGCGCGTCCGATCAGGTACGGCAAGGGTGCCCATCAGGCAAACTTATCGAATTCTCACGCGATTGCGATTGGACGTTATTAAGGATCAGGCCTATCTCATATCCTACGTGGAGCGTGAAGCTCTCTAAAAAGTCTAATGGAGGACACCATGAAGACCTGGACAAAGCCTGAAGTTCGCGAGCAGGAAGTCGGCCTCGAAGTGACGTCGTATCTTCCGGCTGAGATCGACCTCATCTAAGTCGATCCAAGCGAGTTGAATTCGAACGCGGTGGCAGGAAACCCTGCCGCCGCGTTTTTCTTTTGTCGGTTTGTTGCAAAGAGTGAGACGCTCGCTGCCTGCAGGCACAGCGAGCGTCTCGGAAACGCCGAGTACGGGGGGAGGTCTCGGCGCATGCGAGCCGCGTTTAGCGGTCGCAATCCAATGTGACCTTCACCCACGGAAGGTCGAGCTTGCATTTGCCGTCCTTCGTCTTCTTGAAGAACTTGTCCAGTTCCATGCCGCCGATTTGCATTTTGCCGAGGTCGCTGCCGCTGCTGTCGCTGCCGCTATCGTTCGCAGCATTGCTGTCAGCCTTGGCGGTCTCCTGCGGTGGCGTCTTGCCTTGATCGGGCGTGGCGAAAGGTTTTTGTGCGTCGGCCGTCGTGTTGGCGGCCGGAGCCGCGGGAGCGGCGGCGTTGGCATCAACTTTCGTACTTGGCGGCGACGCAACGCTCTTTGCCGAGGTGTCGGCGTTCGGCGTGATTGCGGCTGGTGCTGACGCGCTGGTCGTGCTGCCGTTTGTCGTGCCCGCGCAGAGCTGAAGGTCAGCCGGTGCGGGCTTCCAGATCATCGTCCGCGACAGGAACTTGATCCCAGCGTAGCCGACGACCTTGAGATTGCCATTGGACAGCGGTGTCAGTTCGACGTCGTACTTGCGACCCTTCTCCGGCGAATAGATCCAGCCGTTATCCCAGTGCCCACTGCCCGCAGGCGTAACGTTGCCGATGATCTGCTTGCCGCAGCCTTCGTTATCGCTTGAGGACTTTACCCAAACGACGTTGCCGCATAGGGCGTTGCCGCACGGCTTGATTTCGACGGCGCCGCGACCGGTGTCGTCCAACCAGACGCCAACCGGGTTGGAGGCCGCAAATGCGCTTGCGAACGTGGCAGGTGCCAGCGAAATGGCAATCGCGACAGGGGCAATCAATTTCATGATCCGCATGACAAGATCCTTTTCATAGATCACGTTTGCTTCGGATGTCTGGTGTCGCGGCCGTTGTGCCCTGGATCGTCCGAGCCGGAAGTTCCCTCAGGAACAAGCGTATCGGGACCGGCGTCGGCGCGGTTCCATGCTCATCGCATTCCTTAATATCGGTGGCTGAACATTCGCCTGAAACTTTCTCGCGCAGCGTCTGAAACGAATCTCAAAAGGCGGTCGTACCCATCATGCAAGAGCGGGAAACAGTCGCAGCTCGATGCGGTGGTCGAGCATTCACCGTACTGCGTTCCGGTCACGCTCTAGACTGAACATTTTTTAACTTTCTAGATATCAGGAGCTTGTCCGATGAAAACATCCATTCTTGCCGCACTGCTGTTGGCTCTTTCCGGTTCCGTTGCGCTGGCAGACGATGGCAACATCACCACCAAAGCGATGAAAGATCTTCCCGGCACACATGGCGGCTCGACCGCCACGCCTACGGCTAAGCCGAACTCCGGCAGCCTGTCGGAAGCACAGATGCAGCGTCAGCCCGGCGTTAACAGCGACAAGTCGGGCAGAACGGCGACGCCGAACGCTAAGCCTGAGGACGGTTCTCTTGCAGGCGCCGAGATGGAACAGAACGCCGGCGCTCATAAGTAATCGCTTTCTAGCTTCCTTCGAAATTCCATGAGAATGGCGACCTCGGCAGTGTGCTGACGGTCGCCGTTTCTTTTGGTGCGACGGTCATTTCAAGCTGAGCGTTCGGTTGCCGCTGGGCAGCTATGCTTCTCAGGCATTGCATGTGGTGGTTTGGCGATTTGCTGGCAAGCGGCACAAATATATTTTCATCGCGATTTGCGATGCGGAAAAAGCCCGGCCGGAGCTGAGCAAGCGTTCGCTAAGCGGAAGCGACAGAACGCAGAATGGCGATTACGACAATCGTGAGTTTCCGTCGCGCGCGGCTGGCATTTCGGGACGGCGATGTTTCGACGTCTCGTCGCCCGTCGAAACTTTATGGGTAGGTGCCTACGTTTCTGTTGTGTGCAGATAGCGCACATAGAAACGGTTGGAGCCATGTCTAGCGATTTCATTAAATCCAATCAGAGTTTGGGGCCGGCGATGCAAATGAGCCCGGCAAAGAAGCGCGAAAAAAGCGAAGGGCCGCTGATTGTCGCTTTGCTGATCGGCGTCTGTGCTGCGTTGGGAATTATCATCGCCGCCAACAATGAGCCTGACGACACTGTTTCCAGCCCCGCGCCGACCCAACAGGTTGATGGGATCCGGCACTAGCAGGGAGGTTTTGTGCCATGCACGTGCAGAGGCATAGCGCACATATTCTGGAATACGCGGTGCTTTACAATACGACGCCTGAAGGCCCGGTGATCGGGCGTCTTGATGATTGCGAGTTTTCGGAATTCGTGTTGGACGAGTTCGGGCGGCGGTTCGCCTTTTCAGGCGTGGCCCCGCGGCTCAGCAGCGGGCAATTCGATGATGCGGCTCTGAGAGATGGCGAATTCATCATCCCCCCGGGCCTGATATACAAGTATCGCGGTAAGGCGGATAAGAGACACTGGCTGTCAAGTTTGATTACGCCGACGTCGGCCTGACACTCTGTACGCTTCAGCGTTTGACCGAATCGCAGCATATCTTTTCATCGGGATCAAATGCATGACGCCCGGTGGCTGTTGATATCTGCAGCCTGGGCGATGCTTGTTCGCTTGGGGGCTGAGATGCGGACAGTTGTTTGTCATTTCTTCAATGAGGAATATTTGTTGCCGTGGTGGCTCGCCCATCATCGGCGGATTTTCGATCACGGCATCATGATCGACTACAATTCGACGGATGCGAGCAGGGACATCATCAAGAAGATGTGCCCGGACTGGGAAATCTATCCGACGCGAAATGCCTACTTCGACAGCGCCTGCATCGACCGCGAAGTGGAAGACTACGAGCGGACGTGCAGCGGCTGGCGCATGGCGTTGAACGTGACCGAGTTCCTCTATGGCAATGTTGCGCAGCTCGATAAAATTACGGTGCCGGCGCAGCACTTCATCGGCAACTATGTTTTCGTCGAACCGCAGGGCGGCCATCCGGCGCCACTCGATCACAGCAGGCCGCTGCATGAGCAGGTGCGCTTCGGCTATTACGAAACGGATCCGCGTCCGTGCGATAAGCTGAATTTCGGGCTGCGCGCCAGCCGCAGCATCCACAATTACCCCATCGCGTATGCACGCGAGGGAGGGCGGCATTGGTATCAGATGCCGACGCTGGGCGATCTGGCGATCTTCTACTACGGGTATGCAGTGCTCAACGAGAAGGGCATTTCCCGCAAGATGCAGATCAAGACCAAGATGAGCCCAGAAGAACAGAAGGCGCGCGGCTCTGAGCATCCAAACATGGTCACGCCCGATCGGTTCTTAAGCAATATCGAGCGCTTCCACCGGCCTCGTTGCTCGGACCTCAGCGGCGTCGTTTCGCGCGTGGCCCGGCATCAATATCCGGCGGAGGCCCCGGTTTTGGTGACCTCCGCCGCGTAAGGTTATTTCACGCCGAGCAATTCGACGTCGAAAATCAACGTAGCGTTCGGCGGGATAACGCCGCCGGCGCCGCGAGCGCCATAGCCGAGCTGCGGCGGGATGATGAGGGTGCGCTTGCCGCCGACCTTCATGCCCGCGACGCCTTCATCCCAGCCTTTGATGACGCGTCCGGTGCCGATCGGAAATTCGAACGGTTGGCCGCGATCGAGCGACGAGTCGAACTTCGAACCTTTCTTGCCGTCGACATAGAGCCAGCCGGTGTAGTGCATGACGCAGATCTGCCCGGTCTCGGGCGTCGCGCCGGTGCCGACGACGGTGTCTTCGTACTGAAGGCCGGAAGGTGTGGTGGTCATGGATGTTCCTTGCGTTTCTGCGATTGCATAGGTGGAGGGAAGGATCGCGCTGCCGATGGCGAGCGTGGCGGCGATGGCCATCATGGTTGAGAAGCGGGCGTAGCGCATGTTGGTTCCTCTATCTGTGCGCGCCCTCTTAGCTGGCGCTCGTCTTTGGTTTTTTCGTCATCCCGGCGCAGGCCGGGATCCAGCCGAGCCTCGACATCCGAAATGCCGCTATTTGACTGGGTGCCGGCCTTCGCCGGCATGACTGTGATTTTTGCTCTCGTGTCTCAGACGGATGCCTGCGCCGAAATGATGGCGTTCAGCGTTCAGCGTGATGGTGCGGCCTTTTTCTGCAGCTCGGCGAGGCGGCGCTGATATTCTTGCTCCATCGCCAGGACATGCTGATAGACGTTGTCGAGTTCTTCCTTGCGCTCGCCGTCTTGGGCTTCCTCGACCCACGTCGCGAATTCCTCGCGCAGCGTAAAGAGAACATCGAGCGCGCCTTTGATCTCGCTGAGTTCCTGCGTGGTTTGCGGATCTTCGCCGATCGCCATGGGCAGTGCTTTCCTTCAGTGTCAGCTCGCCAGTTCGCCCTGCATCAGCTTCGGCAGGAAGCCTTCATGCGCGGAGCGAAGTTCGGCGAGCGAGATCGAGCCTTCGCCTTTGCAGCTGATTGCATTCCCTCCGACGCGGCCGATGATGCGGGCGGGCAATTCGAGCAGGCGCGCGCGCTCCAGAACTTCTTCCGCCTTCTGGGGCGTGACTTCGACAACGTAGCGGCCTTGGTCTTCACCGAACCAGACGGCATGCGCTGGGATTTTGCCTTCGTAGGCGAACAGCTCGACGCCGAGGCCGGTGGCTTCGCGCGACAGGCCGTTCTTGCCACCCGCGAGCGCCATTTCGGCGATGGCGACGAGCAGGCCGCCGTCGGCGCAATCGTGGACGGCGAGCGCGCGGCCTTCGCGGATCAGCGCGCGGATCAACCGTCCGGCTTTGATCTCATCTTCGAGATTGACCGAGGGCGGGGCGCCTTCGAATTTGCCCGACGCATACTGCTGATAAAGCGACTGCCCGAGGTGGCCTTCCTCGCGGCCGATAACGAGTAGGACGTTGCCTTCGTTTTTCAGGCGAATGTCGGCGAGCTTCGTGGAATCGGGCACGAGGCCGACGCCGCCGATGGCGGGGGTCGGCGGAATGCCGACGCCGTTCGTCTCGTTATAGAGCGAGACGTTGCCCGACACGACCGGATAGCCGAGTGCGTTGCAGGCCTCCGCCATGCCGCGGCAGCTCGCAACGAACTGGCCCATGATCTCGGGGCGCTCGGGGTTGGCAAAGTTCATATTGTCGGTAATGGCGAGCGGATCGGCGCCGACGGCGGTCAGGTTGCGCCAGGTCTCGACGACGGCCTGCTTCGTGCCTTCTTCCGGATCGGCGGTGACGTAGCGGGGCGTCACATCGCAGGCGACGGCGATGGCTTTCTTCGTGCCGTGCACGCGGACGACGCCGGCGTCGCCGCCCGGCCGGCCGACGGTGTCGCCCATCACCATGTGATCGTACTGTTCCCAGATCCAACGGCGCGAAGAGAGATGATGGCCCGCCATCAAATCTTTCAGCGTGCCGATGATCGAATT
>JAFECH010000180.1 GCA_018242255.1 Pseudomonadota bacterium
AAGAAGACCAATTCCAAAAGCACGAGTTTCGCCGACTTAGTCTGGAAACCGCGCGTGCTAATCGAAATGAAGAAGGCAGGGGAACGTCTGCACCTTCATCAACGCCAGGCTTTCGATTACTGGCTGCATCTCGTACCTAATCGCCCACGTTACGTTGTTCTTTGTAACTTCAATGAATTTTGGATTTACGACTTCGACAAACAATTCGACCAACCAGTCGATGTCGTTACTTTGAATGAACTGCCGGGCCGCTACGATCCTCTCAGTTTCCTTTTTCCAGAAAATAAGGAACCGGTTTTCGGAAACGATCGCGAGATGGTTTCCCGTGATGCTGCCGCGAAAGTAGCAGAACTTTTTCATGCCTTAGTCGGGCGAAAAATACCGCGCCTGGATGCGCAGAGATTTGTACTGCAACTGGTCGTCACCATGTTCGCGGAAGATATCGATCTTCTGCCTGCTAACACGGTGACGCATATCGTCCGTGACTGTCTAAAGCACGGGCAAAATGCTTATGACCTTTTTGGCGGTCTGTTCAGTCAAATGAACACCAAAAAGCCTGCAACGGCAGGTCGTTATAAACAAGTTCCATACTTTAATGGTGGTCTCTTTGAACAAATCACACCAATCGAACTGCGACCTGAAGAACTTCTTCTAATTTCAAACGAGGAAAACGAGGGCGCAGCAGATAAAAACTGGAAGATGGTCAATCCAGTAATCTTCGGAACTATCTTCCAACAGAGCATGGATAAGGGCCAACGCCACGCCTATGGTGCTCACTTTACATCAGAAGCGGACATCATCCGGATCGTCACACCCACGATCGTCCGCCCTTTTGAATCAAAAATTGCTGCCGCGAAAACTCTCAAGGAGTTGATTCAACTGCGATCGGAAATCGGCTCTTTCCGAGTTCTAGATCCGGCATGCGGCAGCGGAAACTTCTTGTTCGTCGCCTTCCGCGAACTCTCTAGACTCGAAACAATACTGCTCAGTAAAATCGAGCATGAGTTCAGTGCCAAGGCGTTTGAGCAAACTTCGAAAATCGCATGCACTATCAGTGCGAAGCAATTCTATGGCATTGAACAAGATGCCTTTGGTGTGGAACTCGCCAAAGTGACTCTAATGCTTGCCCGCAAACTGGCCTGTGACGAAGCTCAGGAAACATTGCGACGCGATCAAAACGTACTAGACTTGGCAGCGGCGGAAACCTTGCCTTTGGATAATCTCGACGGGAATTTTACGTGCGGTGATGCGTTGTTCGCAGATTGGCCTCCGGTCGACACCATCATTGGAAATCCGCCATTCCAAAGCAAAAACAAAATGCAGGAGGAATTTGGCGCTGAGTATCTGCATAGGTTACGAGAAAAGCATCCCGATGTGCCGGGCCGCGCGGATTATTGTGTATACTGGTTCAGGCTTACACACGACCATTTAAAACCGGGACAACGCGCTGGTCTTGTTGGCACAAATACAATTCGGCAAAACTATTCACGAGAGGGAGGGCTCGACTATATTGTCTCCTCCGGTGGCACCATTACCGAAGCGGTATCAAGTATGCCCTGGTCCGGTGAAGCCAATGTCCACGTTTCCATCGTGAACTGGATTAAAGGCGAAGATAGCGGCGAGAAGCGCCTCTATCTCCAGGTCGGGAATGATCCCACAGCGGGCTGGACATTTGAGGATCGGCCCAGCATTTCTTCGGCATTATCATTCGGGTTCGACGTCACCAAAGCGATCGCGTTGCGCGCTAATGCTTTAAGCAAAGCATGCCACCAGGGACAAACGCACGGCCATGAAGGGTTTCTACTGACCCCTGACGAGGCGAAAATGATGATCGCGGCCGACGCCAAAAACAAAGAAGTAATTTTTCCATTCCTAATCGCCAACGACCTTATCGGCGGGCGCCGCAGTCTCCCCAGTCGGTTTGTCATCGACTTCGGCGAAAAGGATTTGCTCGAAGCGAAGGCCTATAAAACACCCTTTGCTCGCGTCGAGAAACTTGTTCTACCTGATCGAAAAGAAGCCGCTCGTGAGGAAGCGGAACGAAATAAACCCGTACTCAAACGAAATCCGGAGGCGAACGTAAACCAGCACCATGCAAACTTCCTTGCACAGTGGTGGCGACTATCTTACCGCCGCAAAAAGCTAATGGCTCTTCTGGCAACCGTCCCAAGATACATCGCATGTGGTCGGGTCACTAAACGTCCGATTTTCGATTTTGTAAGCCGTGACATACACCCGAATGATGCGGTGATGGTATTTCCCTTGGCGGATGACTACTCTTTTGGTGTTTTGCAGTCCACGATGCACTGGAACTGGTTTACTGAGCGCTGCTCGACGCTCACAGAACGATACAGGTATACATCCAATACGGTTTTCGATTCCTTCCCTTGGCCCCAATCTCCGACAAAGGCGGAAGTGATTGCAATTGCCAAGGCTGCTCGACAATTGCGGAGCGAGCGAACACGATTAAGGGATATGCACGACTACTCCCTTCGCGATTTATATCGCGACATCGACGGCCCGGGCGATCACCCGTTGGATGCGGCTCAAGATGCACTCGATCAGGCTGTCAGGAAAGCGTACGGGATGCGCGTAAATGCCGACCCCCTCCGGTTCCTCTTTGAGCTGAACCTCTCACTCGGTCAGCTCGAGGCGGCCAAATCACCAATTACTGGACCCGGGCTGCCCAAGGCCTTCCAAGGCCTGCAGGACGTATTTTCCAAGGACGCGGTTTGTTTGCCGAAATGATTGGTGGGTGATCACGGGCTCGAACCGTGGACCCGCTGATTAAGAGTTATCCAGCACGCCTTATAAAACGCGAAGTTGCGAGCT
>JAFECH010000181.1 GCA_018242255.1 Pseudomonadota bacterium
TGAAGATGCCGACGCTGATCAAGGACATCACCGCGCAACTGGAACAGGGGCATGCGGCCGTGGTGCAGCTTGTTTCGACCTCGGAAGCCCTGATGGACCGTCGCCTTTCAGAACTTCCGCAGTCGGAATGGGGAGACTTGAATTTCGACATCACGCCGCGCGAGTACGTTTTGTCTTACCTTCAGCATTCCTTCCCGGTGCAGCTCTACGAGGTCTACACCAACGACGACGGACGCGAGGAATCCCGCCCGGTCTTCGATGCCCAAGGCAACCCGGTGATGAGCCGCGAAGCCATGGAACGCCGCGATGACGTCATGCAGCACCTCTCGGCGCTTCCCCCGGTGCAATCCGCGCTCGACCAAATTTTACAGCACTTCGGGACCGACATCGTCGCCGAGGTCACCGGCCGTTGGCGCACAAGCACGATAGCCGAATTCTACAGGCCAAGCGCGGCCGTCACCCAAGAAGCTGCTAAGGAACTCCGGCTCGAACCGCGCAGCGTGAGACGGCTTGTGGCGCAGTTTCGGGATGGGAATGAGGATAGCCTCGCGCTCGTTCCCAAAACAGCCGGCAGGCGTCCTGGACGTCGGCTCTTGTCGCCGGTGGTGGAGAAACTGATTCACGACGTGCTAACCCGGTCATACGTGACCAAGCAGCGGCCGTCGTTCGCGTATGTCTATCGCCAGCTGAAGTTCATCTGCCATGAGAGGAACATCAGCGCCCCGAGCGAAAAGGCAGTCAAAGCTCGCCTGTTGGACTTCGATCCTGTTCGCCTCGCCCGCCGCCGCCATGGCCCGAAGGAAGCGCAGAAGCTAAAGCCGGTGTTCGGCGAAGGCCCGAGAGCGGAATACCCGCTCAACATCATTCAAATCGACCACACGCCGTTCGACAGTATTCCGGTCGATGAACGCCACCGCAAAGATGTTCGCCGACCTTATGTGACCTTTGCCATCGATTTATATAGCCGATGTATCGTGGGCTTTCATGTTGATTATGAGGCTCCGTCCGCCACCACTGTGGCTTTGTGTTTGCTGAATGTCGTCGAAGACAAAGATGTTTTTCTGCAGCGAAATGGAATTGAGGGGACGTGGCCGATCTGCGGTATTCCAGAGGTTGTTCACGTCGATAACGGCAAAGAATTTCATAGTCTGGCCCTTACACAAGGAGCGGTGATTCATGGAATCGAGTTGCGCTACCGGCCGCCTGCAAAGCCTTGGTATGGTGGGACGATCGAAAGCCGGATCAAACGTTTCATGCAGCTGGCCCATGATGAAATTCCCGGCACGACCAGAAGCAACGTTCAGGACCGTGGGGAATACCAGTCAGAAAAGGCTGCTGCCCTTACCCTCAATGAAATCAGGAAATGGTTGACGCTGGCTGTCCTCGAGTACCACGAAGAGGTGCAAGCAGGTATCGGCGAACCACCGATCGAGCGCTTGAAATTTGGGTTGGAACAGCTTCGGAAACCGCGCCAGATAACAGGTGCAGCGAAAGATTTCGCAATCGCCTTTCTGCCGATGACGCGCCGTAAATTAAGACGCGACGGTTTCCAAGTGGACCATTTTCACTACTATTCCCATGAATTGGATTATTACATCGCTCGTCGCGATCGTTTTCCGGACGGGTTCGAAATCCGTCAAGATCCGCGCAACATGGCTTATGTCTGGGCAAAACGGCCTGACGAAGAAGGTTATATGGAGCTTGCCTCTCGGAACGTGGCCGAAGGCAATATCATGAAATGGGAGCATAAAGCTGCTCTCAAGGAGATGAAGGAAAAGAACATTAAGCGGAGGAACCAGGATCTCATCGTTCGAACCGCCAATGCCCGCCGCGAGGTCATTCGGAAAGCCAGCCTCACCAGCAAGAGGGCGCGTTCGAATGAAGAGCGCATTCGGAGCCGTAGCGCTCCCCTCAGCTTCCCTTCCCACCCCAAGCCCCCTTCCCTTCAGGAGAATATCGAAAGCGAAGAGATCAAACCCTTCGATAACTTGGAGGTGGGATTTTGAAAAAATTCTCCGCCATCGAAAACTATGCCGCCACTTACGAGCATCTCCTTCCATCTGTGCGCGAGGTACTGATGCTGACCGATGCAGAACGAATGAGCAAAATCAGCCTTGAGCGTTGGATCCTCTATCCCAAAGCTAAAATGGTTCTGGAGCGTTTGGAGGAACTCTATAGCTGGCCATTGAGACTTCGTATGCCGAACATGCTGATTATTGGACCTACCAACAACGGCAAAACCACGCTCGTCACCCATTTTATGCGTAGTCGAAAACCCTGGCGGCATTCCGGATACAAGGACGAAAGGACCATCATCCCGGTGGTCAAGATACAGATGCCTCCGCGGCCCAATCTGCCCTTGATCTATGCTACCATTTTGGAAGCTCTCAAGGTTCCGCATACCCCCTCAGCGCACATCAATAAGCTGCAGCCGCAGGCACTTGATGCTTTTCGTCGACATGAAACGCGCATGTTCATTGTCGATGAGGTTCACGATATTCGAAATGCGACTACACAGGCCCAGTACCAGATACTTTCGTTATTCAAGTATCTCGGAAATGAGCTTCAGATTCCTATTATTGGGGTTGGTACCGAAGCCGCAGCCCAGGCCTTCCGGATTGATCCTCAAATGGCCAACAGATTCGAGCCCTATACTCTGCCGCGGTGGGATAATCTCAATCTGACGCTGCAACTGTTGGCCAGTTTCGCGTGCATGCTTCCTCTTAAGAAGCCCTCACGTTTGATCGATCCTCAGATTGGGAAGTTGGTTTTGAACCTTACAGACGGGTCCATCGGTGACATCACAACCCTGATG
>JAFECH010000182.1 GCA_018242255.1 Pseudomonadota bacterium
ATCAGGCGGGCATCGAGCACGTGCTCCACCTGAGCGCGCGTGTTCGCGTAAATCCAGACGATGGCCGACAACCACACGATGGCCGTCATCACAATCAATACGAATATCAGCCGCGTGCGGATGGACCTCATTGACCATCCTCGCTGAGCCGATAGCCAATACCGCGGACGGTCTCGATAATCTTGCTTCCGAACTTATTGCGCAAATGGTGGATGTGGACTTCGACAGAATTGCTGTCTATCCCCTCTTGCCATCCGTAAAGCTTTTGCTCCAGCTGCGTCCTTGAGAGGATCTGACCGGGCCGATCCATGAGGGCGTGAAGTATCGAAAATTCTCGGCGCGACAGCCGCACCATCTCGCCGTTTTTTCGTGCGACCATTGTCGCAGGATCAAGGATAAGGTCGCGCCAGGAGAGAAACGAGGCAGGGCGTCCCGCCGAACGTCGAATCAGTGCACGCAATCGCGCAGCGACCTCATCGAGGTCAAACGGCTTTCCGAGATAATCATCGGCGCCTGCGTCTAGACCGGCTATCCGCTCCTCTACCGCATCACGGGCCGTCAGCAGAAGAATAGGCAAATGGCTCTTTTCCTTGCGAAGCCTTGAAAGCACGTCGAGCCCGGACCCGTCAGGAAGCATCAGATCGAGAATGAGCGCGTCAAACTCATTGGCTCGGAGCGCTACGTCGGCATCCGCACATGTTGCGACGGCGTCGACTGCAAATCCGCAGAGTGCTAGACCCACCTGCAATCCATCCAGCAAAACTGGGTCATCCTCGACGACCAATATCCTCATATAGCTCTCCTGGCGTGGCAATCATTGAAACCTTTTATCCTAGGCTTGAGCCGGTCTTATGGTGAGCACCATTGAAGTCAGGAAAATAAGCGCGAAGTTCCCGAGGATGAGATCAGATGCCAAAATGAAAGAGCCGATCGCGGCGGCCTTCATCGCATCATCTCTGATTTGGCTGTGGCCTCCACTGCCGCCTGGTTCACGTCGCCGACCAGGCGCGTGCCGGCGATCTCGTGGCGTTGCCCCGCTAACGAAGATCATCGTGGGTGGCCAACGACCTAAAGGCTCTGCATCAACTGTCGCTCTGCCGTGAAATTGTTGCTAGCATCAAGCTTGATGAGATTGAGGCGAGCAAGCACAGCTCGAACGGCGGAATTCGACAGCACGGTGCGGTCGATGACGGCGCCAGTGAGACACCAATTGGCGGCGACGTAAAGCAAGCTGGGCCTGCCATCAGCCACAGTCATCCGGACCTGAAGTTTCCATTGGCGATTGTAGCATCGGCTCGGCTCGCGGTGGATCGAAAGGCTCGAGCGGACGGCTGACAAGAACGAATCAAACGGGTTTTTCTGGCAACGGCAGCCTCCGGGCAAAAAGCGACGAAGCGGACCGGAGCCGTCGGATTGGGAGCTTAAGACAGCCTTAAGAGGCCGCGCTCGGACGGCTTTATCGGCTGGAAACAAACGAGCGCCGTTCAGGAGACGGATTCAAACGATCGAGATAAGTTGCAGGCATCCTCAAAGCCACACGCGATACCGACGGCCGATCTCGATGACCGATCTCGATCGCCCCTTCAGAGGAGGTTATCTGTAAACGTGATGCTTGCGTAACCAAACACGGTTGGCGTGTTGATCGCCAACCGCGCTGATCACGAATTAGAACGC
The DNA here is from genome assembly GCA_018242255.1 of Pseudomonadota bacterium. Lineage (GTDB taxonomy): Bacteria > Pseudomonadota > Alphaproteobacteria > Rhizobiales > Hyphomicrobiaceae > Hyphomicrobium_B. The sequence continues at coordinate 1,675 of JAFECH010000182.1, forward strand.
AACCGTCACTCCTGCATTGAATGAGCGCCCCTGACCCGGCACCGGCGAGATGAACCCAGTCTGCCCCTCGGCCGCATAATCGGCCCAATCGACACCTCCGAGCGGCGGATAGTAGAGCTTGTCAAACAGATTCGAGATACCAAAGTCGAAGCGCACGTTCTGCCACTGGTAGCTCGAGCGCAGGTCGACAAGCGCGTATCCTGGCGTCGTCGGCTCATGGCGCAACGCGTTGACATCGTCCTTATCATTAACGAGCGTCAACTGCACAGCGTTGGACCAGTTGCCGAGTTGATGGCTGAGAGTCAGCTGCGCATTGAGCGGCATCATGTGATAAAGCGCATCGCCGGTATCGAGGTTCTCGCCGTTGACGTAGCCGATGATGCCCGAAAGCCCAAACTGACCGTAGACAGGGCTTTCCCATATTTCGATGCTACCCGAGACGTTGACGCCATAAAGCTGCGCCGCGTGATTGGCAAACTGCAGCGTCACGAACTCGGTGGATGGCATTGCCATCCCACTGCCCATGTCCATGCCGCCCATGCTGCTTTGTGACTTCAGGAAGTTGGCGTCGATATAATCCTGCACATACGTGTAGTAGGGTGTGACCTTGACATCCCAGAACCGCCGGTCGCGATCATGCCAGCCGGCAGTGAAGCTCACGGTGTTGCCGATTTCAGGCTTGAGATCGAGGTTGCCGACATAGCCGTTAGCGTCGCCATACCAGCCGATCATGTCCGCAGCCATGCTGCCAGTGCTCCACGCATAGCGTTCGTAGAGATTGGGCGAGCGTGTCTTGCGGGCATAGCCGATTTCATACGTCTCATTAGCCGTCGGCTCGAAGCGCGCAAGCGCCGTCACGTCGAAGTTGGCATCGGTGCGCGCATGATCGCGCGCGTTAAAGGCTGCGGCGTCTGCCGCATACATGCTGCTGTAGCCTTTAACATCACCGGTATCCATCCAGACCATGTCATTGCGAACGCCGATGAGCGTGCTCCAGGCTCGGTCCCAGTGATGCTCCCACTCGGCGAAGGTGCCGAGGCGCTCGCGCGTCCCGTGATTGATATCCGTGAACGTATTTGGCCCCATCATCGGCGCCATGCCGTCGACCGGTGGCCACCAATCGTTGAGCGTCTCACGATG
>JAFECH010000183.1 GCA_018242255.1 Pseudomonadota bacterium
TATTGAAATTAAAGGATGCGCCTACTCCCGTAGGGAGCGCCAGTCAGTTTTTTAGACATTGAATTTATTGAATTTTTTCGCCGATTTGTCCCACCTCGAAAGGTGGGAGTGTCATTCGAACTCTCAACATCCGACGAACGATCATCGAATAACGTCACCGCTGCGCGCGTAAGCCTCTCAACGATATCCAATGCACTGGGCGTCGATGACCGCATTTCTACAAAATGCCTATACGGCGATTGCGCGATCATCATCTGCCAAGGATGTCCACACCATCCCAATAGCGGAAGTTATGTCCGCTTCGGGAGGACCAACGCCCTGGCACCTCAGAGATCGATGACATAAGCGGTGAATGACGCTGATACTTTCTATTTGCATCCTCCAAGCTTAGCGTAGGCTTCAATTTCGACTTTTTGCCAGGGACGCAGCATGGATGTCACCTGCACGAGCGTGCTAGCCGGCCGCACGGCGTTGAACGATTCTAAGTGGGCTTTCGCGACAGCTTCGGCGTCGTTGATGTCACGTAGATAGACAACGGTGCGCACGACATCGGCCACAGAAGCGCCGGCATCTTTGAGCGCCTTCTCGACGATTTCGAGAGCGGCGCGAGCTTGGGCGTACGCATCGCTCTTCTCATGAGCAGGGGGCGCGCACGTTCCCGACACGTGCACATCATCTCCTACGCGTACGGCGCGGGAGTAGCCGAAAACCACTTCATAGGCTCCCCCCGACGAAATGTTTACTCGCTTGGCCCCGTTGCCGGCTGACATATCATCCTCCACTGATCAGAAATTTGCGGCATCGCGAATGCGATACCAGGTCTCCACAACCGGCACGGCCAGCTTGGCGACTGGATGTGCTGGAAACGCAGGGAATGCCAAATCGTCGAACGAGGTGCCGCTATCTGGCTTGTCCAGAACCTTCAGCGCAATCTTGGTTCCGAAGTAGCTGGCGCGTGAAACCCCGGTTCCACAATATCCAAGCGCGTAGTGGATGCCGTCCTTCGTGCATCCGATGTGAGGCACCTCGTCGTAGGTGTATCCGATCTGCCCATCCCACGCATGGGTGATGGGCACGTCTTTGAGATCCGGAAAGACGTGGAGCATATCCCTGGCGAGGTGACGGAAGGCGGCGGGCGACTTTGAAGGCGCTAAACGTCCGACGCGTCCACCCCAAATGATCCGCCGAGTCTCTGGAGCGCCCCTAAAGTAATAGAAAGCTCGGTTTGTATTGCCGTACACGCGGTTGCGAGGGAGTAATCGTTCATACAGCTGTTCGGACAACTCGGACGTGGCGATCAACCCAGATCCCACGGGGACAATTCGGCGGCCGAGCTCGGGCACGAGGCCGTCGGTATATCCATTGGTCGCGATGATCACATCCCTCGCGAATAAGACACCGCGATTTGTGATCACCCTGAATCCGTATCCGACAGGAACGATATGCTGAGCTGGCGTATGGTCTAACACCTTGCCGCCAGCGGCCTTGATGCGTTCCAAAAGTCCAGCGTGGTAGAGCGCCGGATGTAGAGATGCGTCGTTAGGCAAAAGCGAGCCACCAAAAAATTTTTCCGTCCCGAGTTCGCTACTTTGTTCGGAGCGGGGCACCATGCTGCTCTCAACGTCGGCGATCCTCGCAAGATCCTCCATATCGCGGGCCATCGCCTCGTAGTGTTCAGGGCGAACGGCCGCGCGGAAGCGCCCGCAGCGCCGAAAATGGCAACGGATATCTTCTTGTGTGATTAGCGACGCGATGTGGTCGAGCATTCGCGTGCCTTCGCGAAGCATCTCTTCCGCTTTTGCGCGTCCACGTAGCGCGATCAGCGTCTTCACGCGAAATTTTTGATTGCCGCTTCCGATCTGTCCGCCGTTGCGGGTGCTCGCACCAAAGCCGGCGCGTCCGCGTTCAAGAACAACGGCGCTACGTCCATTTCGCAATAATGTAAGCGCAGCGCAAAGACCGGTGAAGCCGGAGCCAACAATCGCGACATCGCATCGCCGCTGCACCGGCTGATCGAACGTCGAGGCTTCGGAAACGGCGTCCCACCAGTATGGCCTGAAGAGTAGCCCACAGCTTCCGCGCGATTGGCCCAGGGCCAACGCGTTGGCTGTCAGAGGCGATGACGGATCGCTTTCCGTCGTGGGCATTCTGTTCCCCTAGTGCGCTTATGCAAATTTCATATTTCATCAGCTACAAAATTGTTGCATACTATGCAAGTCAAATGTAGCGTCCGCCATCCTGCAATTCCAAACCAGATAATTTCGGTCAGGGGAGCAAACGACGATGAGGGACGGAGCAGACCATTGGTCTTGGCGACGTGCGCCGGGCCAATACGCGACGCCGAACAATATTGATCTTGCCGGCGCCAAGCAGTTTTTGGCGCAGAACCAGGTTCGATATGTGCTGGCTCAGTTCGTGGACATATACGGTGTCGCGAAAAGTAAAGCCGTCCCCGTCGATCACCTTGAAGACATACTCACTGATGGCGTGGGCTTCGCAGGAGGCGGCGTATTTGGATTGCGGCTGGAGCCGCATGAGCCCGAATACATGGTGGTCGGCGATCTCTCGACTCTCACGCTTATTCCCTGGGCGCCAGGCTACGCGCGGATGATGGGGACGGGTACGGTGAGTGGCAGGTCCCATCCCATCGATACTCGCAATATTCTCAAGGCACAAATCGAGCGTCTGGCAGAACGGGGCTGGACGTTAATGACGGGCATAGAACCCGAGTTCTCGTTGTTCGAACGCCGTAGTGACGGCGCGGTGA
>JAFECH010000184.1 GCA_018242255.1 Pseudomonadota bacterium
CTTCCTCCGTTTAAGACTAAGTCTTGCCACGCTTGCAAGTCGATCCCGCGAACTGCCGATATCTCCCAAATCCGATCTCAGGTTTTGCGGGATTTTTTCCCGTCTTTGCCCGGCCGGAGCAGGAGTTCTTCACGAAACCGTGTAGAAACCGGTAGTCCGCGTGAACGGGGGGCATGTAGACACTTTTTTTTTCAAGCCGCAACACGAAGTGCGACGATCATTCTCGTGCGGCAAATTAGGACAACCCTTCTGACCCAAAAAAAACCAGTGTTTACGGGGATAGATTGCGCCGCACCATAAATGCTGCGCCGCACGTCTAATTGTTCCCGAACGTGAAAATCACGGCGTCCGATCACGAAATCTCGCGCTTTCGTGAAGGTTTCAAATTCAAATGGCGCCGAAAGAGGGTCATATAAGGTCCTGCAATTTATCGGCTCGCATGCATGACAGATCATCCCTACGCCTTTGGAAAACCTTCCCGAAAAGACTTTCTCCGAGGTGCCGCCCTGGCAGCACTGCTGCCGCTCCTGCCACGCGTCTCGCGCGCCGAGGCAGAACGGATCGGGGTCCTTGAAATTGCTCCCGGAATCTTCGTTCACGTCGGCAAGTACCAGCTCGTAAACAAGGCTAATCGGGGCGACATCTCCAATCCGTGTTGTATCGTCGGCTCAAAGGCCGCTGCTGTCATCGACACCAGCGGCTCGTTCGCGATGGGAAGCGACCTCCACGCAGCCATTCTGCAAATCACGGACAAGCCCATTCGCTACGTGATCAACACGCACATGCATCCCGATCACGTCATGGGAAACGCCGCCTTCAAGGCGCCGAACCTTGAATTTGTGGGCCATTACAAGCTCCCCGCCGCGCTCTACGCCCGCAAAGAAAGCTATCTGACGAATGCTCGTGAGCGCCTGGGCGACGCAGCCTTTAAGGGCACCGAAATCATCCCCCCAACGGTGCTCGTAAAGGATACCCTCGAACTCGACCTCGGCAGGCGCGTCCTGACGCTAAAGGCTCGGCCGACCGCGCACACTGACAATGACTTGACGATCCACGACCAGCCGACCGGGACGTTCTTTTTGGGTGATCTCTTGTTCTCTGGCCACATTCCGACACTCGATGGATCGATCGTCGGCTGGCTGAAACTCATTCCTGAACTGATGCAGGAAAAAGCGGAGCGCGCCGTACCCGGCCACGGTCCTAAGTCAATGACCTGGCCTGACGCCATACTGCCCGTTCAGCGCTACCTGACAGTTTTGGCAACCGACGTCCGAAAGGCAATCAAGGACGGAAAAACACTGGAACAGACGGTCGGGACCGCAGCCCAATCGGAGCGCGATAAGTGGGCGCTTTTCGACGAGCACAATCCGCGCAACGTCACAGCGGCCTACACAGAACTCGAGTGGGAATGAAATGCCGTCGCCTCCGGCCGGTCCGCGGAGCGGTGTCGGAGGCGACAGTCAAAAAACTAAAAACAGCGCAACTCGCCTTCAACCTGCGCGCGTCGCAGGTTCTTGACCTTCTCTTGAAATTCCGGGGCGTGCGTCCACGCGACGTTCTCGCCGCCTTTAAGCCCCACCGAGATGAGCGTCTCAGCCTCTTCGTACTGGGCGTAGGGCAGAATGTTCGCAATCTCGTCTATCGAGCACGAGCATTTTTCAAGCATCGGCCGCGTCTGGCCGTTGACGGCCATGCACGCATAAACATAGTCGGCGCGCGCGACTGTCGGATAGTCGTTGGCGGGTAATTCCTGCGCCCACAAGTGCGTCGTAAACCCCGGAATGAGCATCGCCGCAATCGCCAGAAAACCACTCGCGCCGGCATTCATCAGACGGCTTTTCATTTGACGTCTCCTACACCATCAAGGGTCAACGTCTCCTTGAGTGACGGACCTTTTTTATCGGTATTCGTATAGTCCGAAACCATCTGCGCGAAATAGCCCGGGATCTTGTCCGATAGCGCAATCGTGAACGCCGAGCCTTCATAGCCATTCATGCGCGTCTTCGCCGGATCGTTGATATAGGGCGTGAGGCTCACGCGATAACCGTCGACGGATTGGCCTTTGTAATCGATCTTCACCGGCGCGATCTTCGCATCCTGCGCGAGGCTCTTTTTGAACATGCCCTTGAGATAGGCACTGTCGCCACCGGCAAGAAGCCTGAAATGCGCGACCGCATCGTCGAGATAGACGATGAGCAACGGGTTACCGTCCATGTCGGTGATTTCTTGCGGGTCTCGGGCGCGATCACCCGAATATATCTGCAAGCGAACGTTCTTTTTGCCCGGAGCGCCGTCGCTCTCGACCGTCAGCGTAATGTCGTCCGAAAAGCCAGGACCCATTGTCTTCGGGTCTGACGGTGTCCGCTGGAATTTGTAGACGAGGTTCGTGCCCGGTGCCACGGAAGCGATATGAGGCCGCTCGAACAGAATATCGGTCGGTTTCGGAGTTTCCTCCGCCGATACGCTGGCCGACGCCATGCACATAACCGCAAGAGCCGCCAAACCGGCATAACGGAATGAAAACTTGGACATAAAGGGCGATCCTCCTAGATCGTCTAGGTAATTTTTTCCCGGCTATTTAGCGGGACGCAGATCGCTTGAACAGAGATTGAGAAAAATCTGCCCAACACCGCAGCGCCGCTCACCGGGTTACAAAGCATCCCGAAAGTTGCCGGAAGAACGGCAACTCACAACTTACAAGCCGGTAACCCTGCAAAATTTAACGAAGAAACTTACCAAAGGCCCGCGGGCCA
>JAFECH010000185.1 GCA_018242255.1 Pseudomonadota bacterium
TCCCGACGTTGAAACGCCTGATTGCATCCCTCGACCGCGGCGACCTCCGGTCGCTGCGCGACAATGCGCTTATTCTGCTCGGCTTCTTCGGCGCGCTGCGTCGATCTGAGATCGTTGCGCTCGAACTTGATGGGCGATCAAAGTTTACGGTTACGGCGCGTGGAGCCATCCTGAATCTGTCTGCGACGAAGGCATCTCTTAAAACTGAGGACGTCGCGATCCCGCGCAGGAGCGACGACCTTTGTCCTGTTGCAGCGCTCGAACGCTACCTCATAGCTTCCGGCATCACAACAGGTCCGCTCTTCCGTGCGGTAAGCAAATCCGGCCGGCTCCTCGACCGCGGGCTCGACACGACCAGTATTCGCCACATCCTCTGTCAGCGCCTGCTGGCCATCGGCGTCGAGCCATCAAAGTTTTCGCCGCATTCTCTCCGAGCGGGCTTCATTACCGCCGCAGAAAACGCTCATGTGCCGGAACACCTGATCCAGCGGACGAGCCGACACAAGTCTGTTGAGGTTCTGCGGTCCTATATCCGCGTCGCCGACGCCTTCGAGACGAACGCGGCAAACTTCATCTGAGCGACAACGATACTCGCGACATCATTGCTCAAGACCCTTTTGTTCCCCATATCATTGCTATGGCAACGGACAGAAAAATCGATGTGGATACGAGCCTGTGCGATGGGATCTCGCGCGACGACATGCTGCGCGTGCTCGGCATCGATCCAAGCGTCATCAGATGGCCTGACCCAGTTCGCGCGCCCGATCCTGATGACGGACTTCAAGCACCGAGCGCCGAAGGCTTGAGCGATAGCGAGTGGGCATTGATTGCGCCATATCTGCCTTCAGAGCCTGCGCAAGCGACAGCCATGCGCAATCGCGACTTCGTCGATGCGGTGCTTGTCGCGGTGGCACGGGGAAGTTGGACAGACCGCCGCATTCCGGGTAACACCTCAGACGCGGTTCGGCGTCGATTTGGCCGTTGGGCACATCTAGAGGTTTGGCGCGCGCTCGCTGCGGCTATCTCACAACTGCCACTCAGCACGGAGCGTAAATCCGCTTTTCACGTGGTCTTGCGACGCGCTGACATGCTACGCCGCTAACATTCTTTTGCCTCGTCCGTCCGTCCTTTTGCAAGCTTTGACTGTTCGTAGCACGCTCGCTGCGCGCTCTTGCAGGGTCGTATTCGCGCCGGGAAAGCCTTCAGAAACAGGGCTTCTGAATTTCAGCGATCTTCGCGAGGTCTCTGATTTCAAAAAGCCCGCCGGAAATCACAACTTATTTCTCTCAAATTGGGAAAATGGCCCTCGCATCTCTCGCGGAGAACTCAACCTTCTAACTTTACTATCTTTATCTGCCCTCCTTTCTCCTCGCGCCAGACTGCCTCGCGAGGCGGCCCGACGGTCTTTGCCCGGTTTTAAAGCGATAATTAACTTTTGCCTGGTGCAGAAAATCGGAAATTTCGACGAGCTTCCATGGCGATTTGCCAATGTTTGGCCGCGCCAATTCGTTAATTTGCGATCTTCATGCCGCCTCATCGTTATCGTTGGCCAGATGCGCCTCGGCGATCCGGCGCTCGAGTTCAACGACCACCTTTTCAATATCCTTGAAGTTGGCCGGCGCACCCGGCTGAGTATCGAATTTCTGACACCATCCGCGGGCCGCTGCGACCATGTCTTGGAACTCTTCTAAGGGTGAGCGAACACCATCCGCTCCCTTCAAGAACGCGACGTCGATTGCGCGCTTTTTCGCAAAATTCGTACGCGCCTCGCTGAGTGGCCGGAAACGATAGCCGGCCTTCTGATCACGGTCCTTGTGCGCGTTGCGACTGCCATCAATGATGTCAAGGTCGTTCAATACCTTCGTGATATCGGCAGGAGACGCTTCTTTTGCACCATAGCGGCGGAACGCGTCATTCAATACCGCGCGTACCAAATCCTTATCGACCCAGGTCGGTGCGTCACGATTGAGTGTGACCCGCAAGGTGTCGCTGGGATTTTTGTGATCGAGAAGAGCGACCTCGCCCTCGATCAGAATATCGGCGATGGCCCGGTCCCGCGCCGTCAGCATTTCAACGACCATCTTGGCGCGGTATTCGGTATGGGGCGGCTTGCGAACATTGAAGTTCGAAATATCGCGTTTCATCAGCTCATCGACCATGCCGCCGAGACCGCCCTCATGATAGAGCTGCTGGCGGATCGCGGAAAAGTAAGCGTGGTCGTTCGCCCGGCCGCTATCGACGTGCAAGATAAAATACCGCTCTTCGTCGTATGTGATCGGCACCGGCGTCTCAGAATTCGAATTGAACCACCAGCGCCCGAATGATGGCACTTCGTAAGGTGTCTTGAACTTTAATTCCACGGTTTCCGTCGGGTCCGTGATTTTGGATTTGAGCGGTCCTTCTTCGCGCGGATTGCGCGCAAACACCGCTTCTTCGATATGATTGAATATCAAAGGCTGCGCTGAGCCCGCAAAACGTCCGACGACGTGCTCATTTTGCGTGAACATGCGCGAGAGCTCATCGCCCAACGCCTCGCGGATGGCATCTGCGACAGTGCCCTTGCCGGTGCGCTTTTCACCCCAACACACTATCGCAACCCCAGGCTTCTCCCACGGTTTCTGAAAAAGATGCGCCAGCCAGTTCAGGACATATTCGCAACATGTGAGGTCACCTCGGCAGAGGATTTCGAGAATATGCTGCTTGAGCAGCGACCAGTCTCCATGA
>JAFECH010000186.1 GCA_018242255.1 Pseudomonadota bacterium
GTATCTGCAAGTTAGGTTCCGTTGCAGAAACGTGATTAACTCGACTGGGTCACGCCCTGGACCCGCGCACGAAAAATTCCTAGATTGACGTATACGTCAATACTAAATTTAGGGCCTGCCGGTATCCGACGGCGGCTCTTATGGGAGGCACGGAAATGGCACCCGTCATTCTTCTGCTGGTGGCAGCAATCGGCTTCCTAGCGCTCGGCATGGTCCGCGCACCTCTATGGGGCTGGGCCGCGGCCGTCGGCCTCTTCACGTTGCTTGCCACTGGCGCGAGCTTCGATCTCGTCACCTGGATCGCGTGGTTGCCGTTCATCGCGCTCGCCGTCCTTTCCATTCCCTCCATGCGCCGGAGCCTGGTCGTCGCGCCGGTCTTCGCACAGATCCGCAAAATTCTGCCGAAAGTCTCAGACACCGAAGCCCAGGCGCTCGAAGCCGGCACGGTCGGTTTCGACGCCGAGCTGTTTTCCGGAACACCCGACTGGGACAAGCTTCAGTCCATCCCGCCGATCGAACTCTCGGCCGAAGAGCAGGCCTTCCTTGACGGCCCGACCGAAGAGCTCTGCCGTCTCATCAGCGACTGGCAAATCCGCCATAACCTGCACGAGATTCCGGACAGCATCTGGGACTTCGTCAAGAAGCACGGCTTCCTCGGCATGCTGATCTCGAAGGAGCACGGCGGCCTCGGATTTTCGCCGCAAGCTCAGTCGCTGATCCTCGGCAAAATCGCGTCGCGCTCTCCTGACGTGGTGACGATCGTCATGGTGCCGAACTCGCTCGGACCGGGTGAGCTGATCGAGAAGTACGGCACCGACGAGCAGAAGCATTATTATCTGCCGCGCCTGGCCAAGGGCGAGGAAGTGCCCTGCTTCTCGCTGACCGGCCCGACATCTGGCTCCGACGCCGCTACGATGCGCGACATCGGCCACGTTGCGCGCGGCACCTACCAGGGTAAGGACACCCTCGGCATTCGCCTTTCATGGGACAAGCGCTACATCACCCTCGGGCCGAACGCGACGCTCGTCGGCTTGGCGTTCCGGCTTTTCGACCAGGACAATCTGCTCGGCAAAGGCGAAGACGTCGGCATCACACTGGCGTTGATTCCGGCTGACCATCCGGGCGTTAACATCGGACGCCGCCATCTGCCCTCGGGCGCCGCCTTCCCGAACGGCCCCAATTGGGGCAACGACGTTTTCATCCCCATCGATTGGGTCATCGGCGGCGAAGCAATGGCTGGCAACGGCTGGCGCATGCTGATGGAATGCCTGTCCGCCGGACGCGCGATCTCGCTCCCGTCTTCCGCGACGGCAGGCGCGAAGATGATGCTACGCGTAACGTCCGCCTATGGCCGCATCAGGAAACAGTTCGGACTACCCGTTTCGCGCATGGAAGGCGTCGAGGAGCCGCTCGTCCGCATCGTCGAAGCCGCTTACGTCAACGAGGCGGCCCGGGCGATGACCGCCGCGATGGTCTCGCGGGGCGAAAAGCCGTCGGTCATCTCCGCGCTGATGAAATATCAGACGACGGAAAAAATGCGTCGCGCTGTCAACGACGCGATGGACATCCATGGTGGCCGCGGCATTTGCGATGGTCCCGCGAACTATCTTCAGTCGGCTTACCAGATGGTCCCCGTCGGCATCACCGTCGAAGGCGCCAACATCCTGACGCGCACGCTGATCACGTTCGCGCAGGGCGCGCTCCGCTCGCACCCATACCTCTACAAGGAAGTACAGGCGGCACAGGACGCGGATAAGCAGCGCGGCCTCGATGCCTTCGAAGATGCGTTCAACAATCACATCGCATTTTCGCTGTCGAACGCCACCGGCGGCTTCGTTCACAACGTGACGGGCGGCGCGTTCGTCACGGCGCCGGAGAACGCGTTGCGTATGTCACACTGGTATCGCCAGCTCGGACGCGCCAGCCGCTCCTTCGCCTTCGTCGCCGATCTGACGGTTGCGCTGCTTGGAGGCGGACTGAAGACAAAGCAGAAGATCACGGGCCGGATGGCAGACGCACTGTCAGAACTCTACATGCTCTCGGCGACGCTGAAGCGCTACGACGACGACGGCCGCCCGGCAGGCGATGAGCAGATCGTCGAGCTCGCCGCGCATAACGCGCTCTACCGCTTCCAGGAAGCGATATCGGGCGTGATCGACAACTTCCCCGTCGGCTGGGCGCGGCCGCTGATGCGCGTCGTCGTGTTCCCGCTCGGACGCCGCTTCAAACCCGCATCCGACGCGTTGGGCCATCAGGTCGCGCGCCATGCGTTGCAGCCGGGCGAAGTGCGCGATCGCCTGACGCGACAGATTTTCGTGTCCAAGGACGTCAACGATCCGACCGGCATCCTCGAAGTGACGCTGGAGAAGGTGATCGCCGCTGAACCCATCGAAAAGAAGCTCGAAAAAGCGATCCGCGAAGGGATCGTCCAGCGTTATCATGGCATCGACTGGTTCGCGGAGGCGCAAGCGAAGGGTGTCATCACCGCAGCGGAGGCCGATCAGCTCCGCGAGGTTGAGCAGCTCGTAGCGCGCGTGATCGCGGTCGATCATTTCGATCCGGCGGAGTTGAAACCGAATTATGTGACGCTCGGCCATAACGCGCGTGGTGCCGAGAGCCTGGCAGCGGAATGACCCAGGCTGAAGTCTCGAACTGTTGAGGTGAGTAATGACGGACGTACCGGTGCAGGCGAGTGAACCGCAGTTGAAGGACTGGCGCTT
>JAFECH010000187.1 GCA_018242255.1 Pseudomonadota bacterium
GGATCGCTCGCCGCGTCCATTGTTAAACCGCTGAACCATTCCTGCATTGAAAAGGAATGCGGCGCGGCGCAAGGGTAGCCTAACGGCCAACTGCCCCTCGTGCAGATAGGCAAACAATCTACCGTTGTGACCCATTCCGATGATTTCTCTCCGACGCGAGACCGTGATCGGTTCGGCACCAAGTGCCATCATGCGCGCTAACAAGCGGGAATACTGCTTGGAGATGTTGAGCGACTGCCAGATTGAATGCTCGCCGTCCATCGGTAATTACTCCGCGGATACATTCGACTTTTTCCGAGGGAACTTAAGTGAACGATCAGACCGGCGTCCGTTAAATGGAATTTTGCAAAAATATTGCCGTCGATTGACCGTTCACCGTCTCGAACCTAGCTCATCAGCCATCGAACCATTTGACTTGAGTCAAGCTGTGCGACCTGCCGCATACGGATGATTGATACAGATTATTTCGAGTTGTGAGCGCTTTCGCTTTCGAATGCTTTTGCTCCTCGCTGGGCGAAGACAAACAAAGGCCTGTTCGCGGAGGCACGTCTAGCGAATCTTGGCGAGTGCGGCCGTAAGCGCCTCGACTTCACTGGCAAAACGCCGAGTAAGGGCGCAATCGATCACCTCGGCTCCGTCGACATGTTCGATCCAGAAGTCTCTGTGTTGCTGAACTCTGATCCGAGCATCGGCGGTGGCATCGTGACCGACAGCCCGCGGCTTCGATCTTCAATGTCGATCGCGCTGAGAAAGGGTCTATTCACCCGGCTTACCATTGGTACGCGCGAGTTCGCTTTCGAGCGCTTCGATGCGCTGCCGGAGCTGCTGCACAACTGCGTCTACTTCCTCTATCGGGATAAGCTGCGGGATGTGTTGTGGGCAGTTGCGGTCCCACGCCTCGATTGTGAACAGAATGACTCTTTCGGCAATCGCATTCCCCTCAGCGGGGCGGAGTCGGGCCAGCAAGGCGTCGTCATCTTCGATTATCCGCGCTCTGCCCCAGATCTTCACCCTCCGGCGGCGCGCGTAGTCCATGATAAAGATGAAGACGCGTGGATTCTCTGCAAGATTCCCCGCGGTAATATATTGGCGATTGCCGGAGAGATCGGCGAACCCGAGCGTGCGCTCATCGATGACTTTCAAAAATCCCGGCGGTCCGCCGCGATGCTGGATGTAGGGCTGGCCGACCGCGCTTGCTGTCCCAAGGTAGAAGGAGCGCGTTGCCGCCAGTATCGCGGCGAGATCGGGCGTCACTGTTCTCGGCCAGCCGCGACCTCGCTCCATCGCCTCGAATTGGTCGCGCGACCCCCGCCGTCGTTGCTCGGCTTTCACAGCTGGCGTAAACGCAACGTCCGACGCGCGGTTGTTCATCCTCACACCCATTCAATGCGCGCAGAAATCAGATGGCAGGCATTCCTATGAAACCCCGGAGTGCCTTTATGCGGTCGATCCAGGCGCGGATCGCGGGGAAATCATCGAGCGGCATACCTCCCTCGTGGCCTAAGGCGACGTAAGGCATGCAGGCGATATCGGCGACGGTCGGGCGGCCCAGACTGCCACGAGCTCTGGCCCCAAAAACCGGTGACCGGGCGCTTAGCTGTGATTTGGATATGAATCAACGCGCGGCGTTCCTAGCGCCCAGAATTTATATAACTTTCTTATATCGCGAGCTCAGCTCCGGTCTAACCTTACCGAAGGGGGTCCTACGCAGCACACCGTTTAGGTGGGACCAACGGGTTACGAATGCAACCCAAAACCCGGCAACCCGGAACCTGTTGATAATGCGAAGTCTGCCCTAAATGGGGGATATGCTAAATCAAACTTATATGGAATACATTGGTCAGGGGCGGGGTACCCTGAAAAAGGATACCCCGATTTTGCAATATATACGCACACGCAATATGCATAAGTGCTGAAATATTCAGCAGTATGGTGATCAATTCCGCAGCACGCAATGGATACAACCGTACCATTTGTGGATAACCGGTATCGACCAGTTCGTTTGCCGACAGCAAAGCTTAAACCATGAAACGTTGAGAAATTTTTTCTCACGGCATGCATGGCCATCAGCTCTCGATGCTGTAGCAAGTGCCGCCAGAAAGTGGTGCCGAGGCGCTACCTCTACGGGCTAGTTTGTTGGGGAGCCCCGAGTTGAAGTGCCCGCTAGCGGCACCCACGCCCCGGCGGTACGAAGCAAATCTCGCCCACAGCGTTCAGACAAGCCCCATCGTACGAGTAGGGCCGAACACGGGCGATTTATGCACAGCCTATTGAGGCGAGAGCGGTTGCAGGAAAACAGAAAGGGCCGCCAGATCTCCGCTGTTTGCGCAGCAGGTGGCGAGGACGACCGCAACCACTGGCGGTTGTTAGTTGAACGGATGAAGCGTGCACCACTCACACCAATCCACTCGCGCCCTTCAAGCATCAGGCACTCCGTTTCTGTCAAATCGTAATTATCAGTCCTGCCGCGCGAGCGAACACGCATGGTCGAGCAAGTCTTCGCCGTGACCGACGTCGCCTTGCGCCGTGTCGGCAAAACCGACCAGGACGAGAAATCCCGGCGTTGCGTTCGCGAAGCTCTCGCCGACAACGACGATCGTCGTCCGTCCCATATTGTCCCTGGCTTCCCGCAAACCCGCCGCAACGAGCTTAAACGGATTGCGCCCTCCCAGATCCGACCCGTCGATCCGCAAGACCTTGTAGGGCCTGT
>JAFECH010000188.1 GCA_018242255.1 Pseudomonadota bacterium
CGATCACGAAGGCAACTTCCAAGATTGTTGATGCGGTTTTGGCTCGCCACCGCTCTGACTCGGGGGCTGCCTATGAACGAGGATAAACGCTCTTTCCATTGGCTTGGAATCCCTGCCTTCCGGCGTGGGGATTCGATACTCTCAATCGGCGGCTTGATCGTCGTCGCAGTCTTCATCTTCGCAGCTTGCTGGTTCTTCGGTCTGAATCCAACGGCAATAGCCGATTTGTTGCCTCATGATTCAACGTCAATTAACGCGGGACCAGGCTCCAATATCAACTTAGGCATTCAGAATATCTACAATCAGGCAGGGATACTATTGCCGCCGACGCCGGCAACACCGCCTCCAACGAATAGCCAACCCGAACCCTCGGTGGGACCAAGTGGCGGATCGCCAGCTCGTCCACTAAATGCGTCGGAAGCCACTCAGGGGAAGGTTGCGCCGAGCGAGACTTCCATTCCAATGCCTAGCGTCAACGTGGAAGTCAGTCCGGCACAACAGTCCGCACAAGATCCTCCCCGACAGTCTTTTGATTTTCGTCAAACGGAAGGGGGCAGCGTGGCAGGCTGGAGCTCGAGTGATGAACGCCGAACCGGAGATAGCTATAGCCAGTATCAGCCATATGCTTCGCAGCAAATCTGTGCAGGCCTCTTGAGAAACAGAGTGGATTGCCCTTACCAGCGCGAGGGATTCGATTTTCCAACAGTGTCGGACGACCAGCGACGCCTCAACTACACGACGCAGCCCAATTGGTCGACGCGAAACACAACCCAATGTGAGCTGGAAAATTGCATGACGAAATAACAAGCGCACCGGAGCCGATTTAATATCGGCTCCGGCCGGTCGAGCTACTCGGCCTGGTCGCGCGCTTCCTCCACGCGGATCACAATGCGCCCGTTCACCGGCAGCGCGTTGAGCAGGAGGTCATGCCCCTTCCCGTCTTCATGCGGGAACAGGCGGCCGATGCGGGTCCAGTAGGATTTCTGGCCCTTGCGACCGTCCTGCACGGCGTAGGCGCTGTAGACGGTTTCGGGCTTGGTGGTTTGGTTCATGGTCGTCACTTACGTTTGGGTTTTCGGGCCACGCCTCTCGCAGCCCTCGGGCTCTTGATGGACGGCGCTCAGGACAGGAACGACGGGCTAACACCGCGATGCGGCGGTGAAGATGGGAGGGGACCCGTCTGCAGCCGGCCCTTGTCGGTCCTGGCCGCGCCGGGCACTCTTGCCCGACGGATAGCCGAGATGAGACGTGCGCTCTGACCAAACGTCCGGCGACCGCTAAAAACAACAGGATCGAGCCATCAACGCTGGAGATGCCCAGGATTGCCGCTGCCCTCCCCTTCCCCGGCCGCATCCTGCAAAAAGACGTGAATGGCCCGACGCGACGCGGTATCGTGAGGCGTGATTTGCGGGGGAACCGTTGACCAATCCGGAGTTGGTATTCCTGCTCTCGGCCGAGGCCGCCAGCATACTGCGCATCTCGAAGCGAACGCTTGAGCGTATGCGCGTCGACGGCACCGGACCGCGCTACCTCAAGGCCGGACCCGGAAAACGCTCCAGGGTGCTTTACAGGCAGTCTGAGGTTCTGGCCTGGCTCGAGAGACAGAGCTACGGATCGACATCCGAGTATCCACGTTGAGGCGTCATTAGACAAAACGCCGGGAACATCAGACAATAACTATCATGGTTCTGGGCATCCTCTGTTTCTTGGGCATCGTCGCGGCCGTCGCGACCAGCGGCGCCGTGTTCATGCCGGGCCAATGGTACGATGGCCTGAATAAGCCGAGCTGGACCCGCCAGACTGGCTCTTCCCGCCGGCATGGACAGTTCTTTACGTCATGATCGCGATTGCCGGTTGGCTGGTCTGGAATGCCGTGGGGTTCGGACCGGCATTGGCAATGTGGGGCGCCAATCTTCTCTTCAACGGGCTCTGGTCCTGGCTGATGTTTAGCCGTCATCAAATCGGCGCGGCGCTCGCCGACGCCGTCGCAATGCTCATAACCATCGTCGGATTCATCTTTCTCGCCTGGCCCATCAGCGAAACGGCGGCCTTGCTCTTCGTGCCGTATTTGGCTTGGGTCATGTTCGCCACGGCTTTGAATGGCGCGCTTTTCGTACGCAATCCGTCACCGGCCTGAATGCCTTGCTTAATCCTTCCAATCCAACAGATTTAAATAATCACTTTTCTGAAATGGAAATGATCTGAAGAAGATGTTCGGCAATGTTCGGGGATGTTCTGTTCTATATATAGCGGCTACCGTTTATGCGTGAACCTGCCTCCGATTATGCGTGGGGATGCTCCCGTTTATGCGTTGAACCCGACGCCACCGCTACCGATCATGCGCGACACCGCAACCGATTATGCGTGGCGTCCGCTGAAACCCAAGCTGACAGCGGAACTTATTGAAGGCCTTCGCTACCGATCATGCGTGGATTCTCCGGCGTGGATGGAAAGAGCAGCGCGGCGCGCGCTGCTACCGTTTATGCGTAGGCGAGCCGAGGACGTGCTACCGATCATGCGTGGAGGGAGCCGCGCCTCTCCTGGGTAGCAAAACGAGGCAAAGCAAAACCGAGAATAGCAGCGCCAAAGCACCTCGGCCTGCTACCGATCATGCGTGCAGCGGCGGACCGGTTCGCTACCGTTTATGCGTAAACTTTCGTCACGTTTTCCGTCCCTTGCTTGGGAGAGCCAGCATCTC
>JAFECH010000189.1 GCA_018242255.1 Pseudomonadota bacterium
TCCGGGCGGCACTGAAATAAACTGTTACGAATGTGAACCGGCTTCAGCCGAGTTTCGCCGCCGCCCGCCTCAAACCTCGAAGAATTGGCTCGTAGGCCTCTTCGTTACGCGTCTCAGGATAGACCATATAGACCGGATAGACGAATTTCCGGGCCCGCTTCGGCTCTCTCACTCGCCCTCGGCTGATCAATCCGCGCACCATGCGGGCTGGGAAATATCCTGAGCATTCGTTCGCCAGAAGATAGTCGAGGCCCATCGGGCCAAGGTCGAGACTAAGCGCTGGATTGGCGTGTTCAGGGAATGCGGCGGCGTGATCCTGAACAAAATCCGTTCCCCAATCGATGAGCAGATAATCGTTGGCGCCGCGCCGGGCCGATTGTTTTGCTGAAGAGACAAGCACGAACTCTTCGTCGAACAGGTGCTCGATCGTCAGTCCAGGAGGGGGGGACGGACGGTACATGATTGCAAGATCGAGCGTGCCTTCGATCAGCCGTTGGCTCAACATGGGCGAAGAGCCAGCCGTCGCGGACACCGCGATTCCGGGGATTTGAACACGCAGACCAGCGGTCCATTTCAAAAGAAAACCGCTCCAAAGGCACAGCGGCGCGCCGACGGAGACGTGCTCGGGATGCTGATCTGCAAGCGAAACCTGGAGCTGCGCTTGCTGCCAGACTCGCACCATGGCGAGGGCATGTTTCTGGAAGAGCTCGCCCGCGCCGGTCAGCTCCGCTCCGGACTTTGAACGTGTGAAGAGCGGTCGACCGAGTAGATCTTCGAGGCCTTTGATGCGTGCGGAGACGGTTGATTGAGTGATATTGAGCTTGCGTGCGGTGTCGACGAAGCTTCCCGTCTCGGCAACAACGAGGAAAGTACGTGCGAGATTGACGTCCATCCGTTGAGATCCTCATTGATGAGGTGCGAAACTCATCTATCGAAATTTCCGATATCACCAAACATCAAATTTCGTTTGTACATCTGTTTGAATTTCATCAATGTCGAAAATGACCCGACTCGAAGTCTGGTCGACAGATCTTTGTGTCTGTCAACGTTCAAACGGAAGGACGATTGAAAATGGCTAAAGCTGCAAAGAAAGCCGCCAAGAAGGCTCCTGCCAAGAAGGCAGCAAAGAAGAAGAAGTAATGACTTTCTGCCGCGATCGCAGGAGCGGCCGCTTCGACCTTTTGGTTATGGCGGCAGGCGCGATCGCAGTTCTTCTTATGACCTCGGCTGCTCCAGCAGCCACGATTGCCAACCGAGGTGACAACGAGGTCAAGCTCACCATCACCGAGGACACGTCGATCAAAGACGAAGTTCTCCCAGTAGGTAAGGTGGTCGGCGGGCTCTGTCAGAAGAGCTGTATCATCCGCCTCAACGACAATGCGAATGACGAGTACGAACTCGACGGTTCGGAAAGCGTTTCTGTCGAAGGGGGTCTTCTCTACTATGATTCACCCGCAAATGGGGGCGCGCCGCCGGTTGGCAGCACCTCGGACGAGCGGCGAGGAAAATGACGTAGAGATAAGATTGCGGCAACGGTAATCGGGCGCTTGTATCCCCTGGGATGCAGGCGCCTTTTTTATTTTGTCGACGTTCAGTCGGTGTTTCTGCCGGGCCAGGGGGCGCCGACAGGCATATCGATGACCTTGGTAGGGCCGAAGATTTTCTGAAAACTCGTTCGAAGCGCGACGTCGACGTCGTACATCGAGACCGGCAAGCCCAGATCTGCGAGGCTCGTCACGCCGTGATCGCGGATGCCGCAAGGAACAATGCCGCCGAACTGGGATAGGTCGGGGTCGACGTTAAGGGCGACGCCGTGGCTGGATACCCAACGGCTGACGCGAAGGCCTATGGCGGCGATTTTATCCTCGACCTGTTCCCCTTTCGACGATCGGCGAACCCAGATCCCGACGCGGTCGCGGCGAATCTCGCCAGTGACGTTGAACTCGGCAAGGGCAGTGATCAGCCACAATTCGAGGCGGCTGATGAAATCGCGGATGTCGCGACCGCGCTTTTCGAGATCGAGCATGACGTAAGCAACACGCTGGCCCGGTCCGTGGTAGGTGAACTGGCCGCCTCGGGCGGTGCGAAACACCGGCAAGGCATTCGGGTTCAACAGGTCTTCGTCTTTGGCGCTGGTGCCGGCGGTATAGAGCGGAGGATGTTCAAGAAGCCAAACAAGTTCCCCGGCTTTTCCATCGCGGATTTCGTTCGTGCGACGGCGCATGACGTCTAGGGCGAAATCGTAATCGACGTAGCCGTCGCTGATTGCCCATTCGACGGCACTAGGTATCCCGGCATTCGGAAGTTTCGATGTTAACGTCGTCACCGTTGACCGCCTGTGCACGTGAAGTCGTGCGAATCGCGCGAGGTATCCAAGTAGGCCCGGCAACCTTGCGGCATTCTGCTCGCCGTGGCGCATATATAATAATGAGTCTCGGCATTTGCGCCTTCGAAGCTTTTCAGGCCAATCTGCCGCTTGCGTTCCGGCAGGGGCTCTGATACGTCGGCGTCTTCGCGGATTTGGGCAGCGCCATTGCCCTTCGCGATTTCCCAGATTTCGGGTCTGGACTGCGGTTGTGGCGGAATTGGTAGACGCACTACCTTGAGGTGGTAGCGCTGGAAACGGCGTGGAGGTTCGAGTCCTCTCAACCGCACCATTAATTTTAGCGCGAAGCGCGCACGCCAGCCC
>JAFECH010000018.1 GCA_018242255.1 Pseudomonadota bacterium
ACCTGCTGCCGCATTCTTCGGGCCCCGTTAGTCCAAATGGCGACTTCATCACCGGACAGACAGTTGCAAAGGACATGCCCGCCGCGTGGAACTGATATTACTACGTCGATAAGGGCAATCGATGAAGAAAAACACTGTGTAGTATAGGACTTGCATCGCGGTCGCTGCTAACGATCCTGATACATTAATATCGGCTTGGCGCTAACGTAACCGGGAGAGCGTGTTGGCCCAACGCATCAAAGGCTTCGACGGCCTGCGCGCGATCGCATTCCTGCTCGTCTTCGTAAGCCACAAGTTCGTGATGCCCGTCACCGATCGGTTCGGTTCGTTAGCCGTATGGATCTTCTTTGTCCTCAGTGGCTTTCTGATTACCCGGATTTTGGCAGGTCAGAGATCCAAGGTCGAAATGGGACAGACGTCCCGCAATGATGCGCTATTGGGTTTCTATCGAAGCCGGGTGTTTCGTATCCTGCCGCCATACTACGCCTTGCTGGCGGTTCTCGCCGTACTTGCCGCGTGCGGCCTCTACGATCTCAATTCGGCGGGCCGGCAATGGGCGAACGTTCTTTTCTATTCGAACATCTACATTGAGCGTCACGGCTGGCAGGGGGATCTCGGTCACCTCTGGAGCCTGGCGGTAGAGCAACAGTACTATCTCCTTTTTGCGCCGCTCGTGCTGTTTTTGCCTCGTCACGCCCTGCCGGGCGTCTGCGTTGCCATGCTGATCGTCAGCGTCGTTGGCAATATTTCGTTTATCGCCGCCGGCCGCCCGCTCGTCACTTTCGACGTCAATTCGATTGTGAATATTGGGTTGTTTGGTCTCGGCGGGCTGGCTGGTCTTTTCGTCGACCGGCCTTTGCCCCGATGGCTTTTGAACGATGTAGCCATGGTTGCCGTGTTCGCTCTGATCTTGTCGGCGCCACTCGTGCTCGCAAATCCGGGCTTTCTTGAGATAAGCCGGCCGGCCGTCGGCATTCTGGTTGCATGCCTTCTCGTTCAGATTTCACAGCAGCAGGTCAGCGCCGTTGTGAAGATGCTGGATCTCGCGCCCATCCGATGGATCGGCGTGATCAGCTATGCGGCCTACCTCTTTCACCCGGTGATCCACTCAAACTCCATTCTCGCCTTCTTCGATTTGCCAGTTCCGGCCGAGCATCGATGGACCGTAGCGATCGATTTCATGCTCACGATCGCGTTTGCGGCTGCATCCTGGGTTTTTCTGGAGCAGCCGATGATCCGTTTTGGTCAGCGTCTGAAAATGGCGAGGCCGGACAGCTCGCGGCTTCCGCAAAAAGCAGACGCGAAAGGTTAAGTCGCCCTCACCCTTTGGCGGTAAACGCGCAGGGGCACGCCGCACACCTTTTACATCTTTTGGTTCGGTTGGCTTTCGCAAGGCAATATTTGACAATCGAACTCAGCGAAGGAGACCTAGACTATTAAGAAATAAATGTGTTTTGCGGGGTAATTTTTAGATGTCTGTCGTTTCGCCGCGCGATTTTACGGCAATATCGCGTTCGAAGGGCGGCACCGAGGCTAGGCTGCTGCCTACAACTTTGGTTCTTCCGGACGCTTGCCGACACGGAGAGGCCGCTAGCGACGCAACTGTGACGCGCGCACGGCGCCTGCTTTGGTCGATTTATAGCGGAAAGGGTCGGCAGGCGCAGATGCGGCCTGTCGGAGGGGCCTCGAAGCGTCTCTTCGATATTCTCGTCGCTTCTGCTGCACTATTACTCTTGGCTCCTCTTCTGCTGATGCTGGCTGCCGCCATAAAGCTCTTGAATGGCGGAGACGTTATTTACCGGCATCGCCGGGTCGGCTTCAGCGGCAAATATTTTTCCTGTCTCAAATTCCGGACGATGGTCGCCAATGGTGATGACGTTCTACGGCAGCACCTTGAGACCAACCCCGCCGCGGCGGAGGAATGGCGCCGGACGCGTAAACTCGCCCGGGACCCGCGCATTACCCCACTGGGCTATGTTCTGCGCAAAACCAGCCTGGATGAGCTTCCCCAGCTGATCAACATACTGCGCGGTGATATGAGCTGTGTCGGTCCCCGGCCGATCGTCGCCGAGGAACTGCACTTCTATGGCGACTGCGCGATCGAATACTTTAAGGCGCGCCCAGGCGTGACGGGCTTGTGGCAGGTCAGCGGCCGCAGCCAGGCGACATACGAAGAGCGCGTGAATTACGACCTCCAATATGTTCGGGATTGGTCGCTAACGGCGGACCTCGTGATCCTGGTTCGCACCATTCCCACTGTTCTAAATACGGAACAAGCCGCTTAGCCGTTATTTCGAAATATAGGAGTTGCCAATTCGGCAACTCCAGGTGGCAGGTGAAAGGGGCGCGTGTGGGGGTTTTTTGCAATTTCGCTTCGATGACCTGATCAGGAACCGCTGATCGGGAATTAATCAGCCTGCGTCCCAATTTGATTTTTACTGACCAATAATGAAACAGATCATAAAACGTAAGTTGTAAAACTTTCGGTTGCGTAGTCTGAAAGTCAGCCCCCGGAGATAGTTGCAACGCGGCTTAGAAAGGTAAAAGACGCGAGTTGAATATGGTAAACGAAAGAACTATTCGAAACAAAAATATAATTTAAATCATATATATCAACGTATTGCAGAAAATGAACGGGAAGGCATCCCAAAACTATGGATGAAAATTTCGGCGCTTCCCGAGCATGGCATTAATAATGCAATCCAAATTTATTAAAGGTGTGCTTCGTTTTCGGCTCAATTGTAACTAAAATTGGTATAAAAGACAGTAGGGGCCATACCACGTCGTACACCTCGGGATGGTGTGTTTGGAGTTTTGTATCGTGCGTACGTCTTTTCATGAGACCGGGCCCACCGCTCCTCGGGCCGTGGGGAAACCATTTGCCAGCGCCAATAGCGCGCCTTTGGATAAATCGTTCCAGGAATCCGCTCAATTGAAGCAGGCCGCCGTTTCGGCACTTATTGTAATTGAGCCGCGTTCATTCGTTCGGAATTGCATTCTCTCAAGCCTGTCCAATGCAACCGAAATGAAGGGCGTTGGCGTCGGTAGTGTCGAAGAGTATCTCGACAAGGTCTCCGACATTCAGCCGGCGGTCATCGTCGTGTGCGCGATGGATGCCAGCGTGTCGGATGTATCGAGCCAACTGGCACGCCTTAAGGCAGCGGGTATCAACGTGCCGGTCATCGTCATGGCCGATGCCAGCAACGTCGATCTCATCCTGACTGCGCTCAACTGTGAGGCAAACGGGTTTATTCCGGCGGACATCTCTCTGGAAATTGCCGCACACGCACTTCGGCTCGTGATCGCAGGCGGCAAATATTTCCCCGTGAATGGCCTACTCGCTGCACGGCGGGCGCCCCCGGTTTCGGCATCGTGCGAAGTGACGCCCAAAACCACGCTCTTTACGCGCCGCCAGATCGCCGTCATCGACGCGCTTCGTAAAGGCAAAGCTAATAAGATTATCGCTTATGAACTGAACATGTGTGAAAGCACGGTCAAAGTCCACGTGCGTAACATAATGAAAAAACTTAACGCAAAGAATAGAACTGAGGTCGCTTATTTAGCCGGTGAAATGCTGGGCGACGATAATCGCTAATCGACGCCCAGCTGGCTTAGGCCGTCCAAGGGCATGACGAAGCTGGGGCTTCGCATGAGCAGGGCGGATGCTGATCGGCTATTTGAGACCCGAAAGATGTCGACGACTGCGCCCGAACCCGTCGTATCCGTATTGATCGCCAATCATAATCGCGCGGATTTTCTTGGCCGCGCGATCCGGTCAGCGTTGCAGCAAACCCTCCGCGATCTCGAAATCATAATCGTCGACGACGCATCAACCGACGATAGCGTCCGCATCGCACGAAGTTATGCGGCTCGCGATGACCGCATCCGCGTGCTCGAACTCACCAAGAATGCCGGCCCTGCCGGCGCACGCAATGCCGGCCTTGATGCTGCGAAGGGAACGTGGGTCGCGATCCTCGACAGCGACGACTTTATGCATCCAGAGCGATTGCAGGGGCTGGTGAACGAAGCTCAAGCATCGGGCGCTGAGATTTGCGCCGACGACCTCGTGGTTTTCGGTACTGGATTGACGCCGACAGGGTTTCTTTCCGAGCGGCAACGGAACCTCGGCTGGCTCACGTTTGCAGAATTCGTCGCGTCGAATGCAATTTTCTCGAACGAGCCGGCAACCGGCTATCTGAAGCCCATTTTCCGGCGTGCGTTCCTGCAGGAATACGCACTGCGCTATGACACGGCACTCAAGATCGGCGAAGATTTCGATCTTCTCGCCCGTGCCTTCGTGCGCGGCGCGAAGTTTCGGCTGCTCGACAGCCTCGGATATTTTTACCGTAAGCATGCCCAGTCGATTTCGCATCGTCTCTCACAGGCGACGCTTGAACAGATGCTGCAGGCCGACGAGCGCCTGAAGAGCCAAGTGAGCGTGATGTCGCATGAGCTGTCTCACGCCTTCGAAAAGCGACGAGCCTCGATTGTAAGCGCCAAGAACTTCGACGCTTGCGTCGCGGCGCTCAAGGCCCGCGACTGGGCGGAAGCCGCACGCATCATGTGGCGCCATCCTCGTATCCTCCCGCTTTTCGGAATGCCGATTGCCGCGCGTCTGCCGAAATGGCGCGAGGCATCGAAGCCAATAGAGACACGCGCCGACAAAGAAGTTTGTCTCATCTCGCGGCAACGGTTGGTCGGACCCGTCAACGGCAGCTCGGCCTATCTTCTCGGCATCTGCAAAAGTTTGCACGACAACGGATATCGCTTGACCTTGGTGTCCCCCAATCCCGGGACCTGCGGCCGCTGGCCGATCCTGTATCTTTCGCCGGAAATGTCGGTGTTTTCCGACATCGCCATGCGCGGAGCTTGGCGGCTCGGAAAGCGTCTCTACGTCGCAAAAGATCCGAGGGTGTTTTTCAACGCCGCCAAGGGCGTGGTCTCCAAACTCGCTGCGCGCGCCGGCATTGACCTGGCGAAATGGAACCGCCCGGCGCCCTACGTCATCGGAGCGTCGTGGAGTCGCGACGAGTTTCTGTACGTCAGTCGTTTTGCGCCCGCCGCAGCCGATCTTGTCATCGCCGATTATGCGTTCTCGAGTCCGGCTATTCCGTTTGCATTGTCCGACAATGCCCAAAGCATGATCGTGATGCACGACCTGCTTTCGATGCGCGCGACGCGTTTCCGCGAAAAAGGGCTCGTCGATTCCGTTGCCACGCTTAGTGAAGCAGACGAGACGCGGTTGCTCGGCCAAGCCGATGCGATCATTGCGATCCAGGATGTCGAGGCGAAGCACGTCAGTTCCGCGCTCCCCGGTCATCCTGTCTTGCTAACCCCACTTGGGCACGAAACGGTCGCTGCACCTCAGCTCGGCCAGGGCCATACGGTGTTCTTCGTCGGCAGCAACACCGCTCCCAACGTCATTGGCTTGAAGTGGTTTCTCGAAGCGAGCTGGCCCGAAATTCTGAAAGCCGTTCCGGACTGCCAGTTGAATGTCGCAGGTGGCGTGGCTGCAGGCTTCAGCCAACCATATCCGAACGTCAACTTTCTAGGTGCCGTCCCGTCTCTCACCGGCTTTTACCGCGAGGCGGCTGTCGTGATATCGCCGCTGACGGTCGGATCGGGACTGAAGATCAAGATCGGAGAGGCGCTTTCACACGGCAAGGCCGTCGTTGCGACGAGCGTTTCCGTTGAGGGGATAAGCGACGATGTCCTGGCGCATGTCGCTGTGTGCGACGAGCCGCAGGCTTTTGCGCAAGCCGTGACGACGCTGCTCCTGGACGATGGCTTCAGGGCCAAGAAGGCTCGCGCAGCCTTCGACGCTTATCGTGAACTGTATTCGAAAGAAAGCTGTTACCGCGAGCTTCTGCAGTTCGTTCGCAACAGCAGGCCTGCGAAACAAGACGAGCCGACCGCTCTGGAGGAGCGCACGAAGTCGCCTCGCGCTTCGGGCGCTGTCGTGGACCGAGCCGCTATAGGCTAGCGAACGCCCTGCTGCTTGGCTATGGCGTTGTAGGCTTCGAGATATGACGAACCGCACTTTTCCATGCTGAGCGTTTCTACAATGTAGTCGCGCGGCCGGAAGCTCTCTCGCGCCTGCCAGAAAGCATCGAAACGCTCCATCATATTGGCGCGTGTGAAACGAACGCCGCAACGATCGTCGAAGTAAGGCACCGAACTGACGCGTAGGTCGGACTGAACGTAGGGGATTTGCTTAGGGTCGGCGAGTTGCCCTTCGTCCCACGCGAAGACCGGGACGTTGGAAGCCATGGCTTGTTCGCAGGCGAGACCCTGCGTTTCATGTTCGCAAACGAAAGCCATCGTTTTGGCCCGCTTTAAATATTTCGCATAGTCTCTCGGAAGATAATGTTCATACCTGATGATTTCGAAAGAAAGCCCCGAGGAATTAAGCTTGTGTTTGAGAGGTTCAATAATTGAATTATAAGTTTCGTCGTAATTCCATCTGATCTTGTCATATATTAAGACATCTACGTACTTGGGAAATACAGATGCATCCGGTATTTTATCGGTATCGATGCCTGCGGGCCAAACCATCAATTTGTTCACGCAATAGGGCTGGTAAAAATCTACATACCATTGCGACGGTTGGATGATGCGCTCGATTGACGGCCGTTGAGCGACGATGCCAGCTTCATCAGGATAGCCTGGATCGCCGGGCCCGAATATCGCGGGATTGGGAAGCTGGACGCGATCGAGCACAGTCGGATGGCCGGCAATGCCAATAGGATAATGGGGGCGCGCGAGTGCTGCACGGAAATCGTTGACGCGCACATCGCATCCCAGCCGTTCAAGGGAATTCTTCAGAGATTCAAATGCAACATAGAACCCGCCATTTGGTGCTTTGCCACGGAATAACCTCCAATACTTGCGGGCTAAAGCCCTAAGATCGGAGTAAACGCGATGGCTGAATTGAGGATAAGCTTGAAATTCGAAGCCGTCAAAGAATAGTAGGATCAACGGGCCTCTATCGGTTGTCTCTAAATTGGATATCGTGGAGCGATTTAATATTCTGCCCATGTCGTCTCCAAGTTAAAGGCTAGGTCGGTTGCCGTCATTTGCAAATCCATATAATTTAAAGAAGGAAAAGGCGAATTAATCTAGGGCGACATTTTATGTTACCAAAAAGTTATCTCGGGATCGTCTTCGCGATCGGCGTCCTGGGTGCGACCGCCCAGACAGTAGCCGCCGATACCGCGAGCAAAGGTTGCGTTCTCCCTCCGCTCGATCTCTCGGGTATGCACGTTTTCAATTACAAGGCGCCCTGGAACGCGTCCGAGTGGGCCAATTCGGGAAGTAAGATTCCGTGGCGGTTCAATCATGTTCGCCAGGACGGCGAAATAGTGACGTTGCGTCTCGACGCGCAGGGAGCGCCGCAATTGCAGGCGGTCCAAGGCACCAAGGCCGAACTCGATGGTCTGTGGGAGACGGATGTGACGATGCCGGAATTGCGCGAGGGCGTCGTTGTCGCTCCGCTTTGGCTTTATGACCAAAGCACGAAGGACGAAATCGATTTCGAATTCGTCGGCAGGCGCGGGCTGGATGTCTCGATGCACGCCTGGCCCGGGGGAAATCATATCTACAAAACTGTACGCCTTTTCGCCGGAACGGACTTCTCCAACCGGCGCCTTTGCCTGGGCATCAGGTCTGAGGCGACGTCAGGCAAGGTTGAAATGCTTCTCGACGGCAAGGTAGTGTACACCTGGAACAAAAGCGATCTGGGCTTTTTTGTCTCTCATCAGATGCGCCCCTTTATCGAGATGTGGGCGGCTGATCCGTCGAATTCGGGTCTTGTCGGTTGGACGGGAGAGTTTACCGGATTCAAACTGGATGAAAGTATGCTGATGACGGTCCATGGCTATCGCTATTCATCTGACGGTAAAATCGGCAGTACAACGCCTTAGCCGGATCGATCCACATCCATGATTTCGACTGCCTCGTCTCCGACGTCTGCAAAGCACGTTCGAAGCCGGCAAGCACATAGCATTCATCGATATACTGCGCGCAGGCGCGGCGATGACGGTGCTCCTGCAGCACATCGAATCCACCGGGGCTAGGATACGAAGCTGTTCCATTGCATTGCATCTACGTCATTTGTGGCTGGCCAGGCGGCAAAGGTGCAATCGCGGGGCGCTCGACAGACCTTAAGCGGATCTTGCAGGTGGCCCCGGCGATGATCGAGAGTACGAGCTGGAACTCGCTGTTCCAGAAGATGGGGTATTCGCTCATTCCAAGCGCGGCGAGGAAACAAATAAAGGTCAGGCACCAAGCCCATGTGACAGTTCGCTCGGTGAACAACAGCCTCGTGGATCTCCAAAAAAGAACCAGGAAACCGCCGACAAAAAGCGAAAGTCCGATGAGGCCAACGTCAACGAGCCTGTCCAGATAGACATTGTGGAATGAATAGAGTTCCTGACCCGTCAGGATCCAGATTTCGGCCGCTTCCGTCTGCGGCGAGTACCAGTAGCTGAGATATCCGAGCCCGAACCAGGGGTAGGAATCAAACGATTGCAGGGCCTTATCCCACAATTCCGTCCTGCCGGTCAGCGTACTGTCCTTGCCGACCGCCTCCAGCACGTCGGTCGACAGATTGATGCCGGACACAACGATGGCGGTGCCAGCGATCGCAATAAGGATGAAGCCCAGGCCGACTGCGAAGAGCCGCAGTCGCGATGTCCGCACCATGATGTAGCAGCACGTCGCAACGCCGCTCACGAAGACGAAGAGCAGCGCGCCCGTGCCGGATCGCGACAAGATTACGCAAAAGAACGCAAGCACAATCCCGGCAATGCAAAGGAGGGGGCGCCATCTTGCGAACAATAACAGCACGGACGTGAATTCGAGAATGCACGCGTACATGGCAAGAACGTTTTTCGTCGAATAAAGCCCGCGCACGTTGCCGCTGGGATCGATCGCAATGTTCGAGTGACCTAGTGCCAGTACGATGGATGCGATCTGAATAAGAAAACAAAACCAGAAGATAAACCGGATGATTGCTGAGATGCCGAAGCATTCGGCAATGACGATGCCGACGACGACGTTCAGCAGAAAGAGCATGCCGAAGTAGGCGCTCAGAGACGGCGTCAGCGACCACAACGCTGACAGCATAGCGAATAAGCCTGCGGCCAAGAAAATTGCATTGCTGCGGGCGAGTGAGAGATAGCGGTTCGGGCGTGCCGCTATGATCACGAATGCGACAACGTATGCCAAAGCCCACGAAATATTCGTGGTCATCGGCAGGAAAGTCATGCCGATCCGCGCGATGCTGCAAGCGAATCCAAACGCGGCGACGGGTACAACGTATTTCCAAAGAAGATCCTTGATCGAGTTTCGTTGACTGAAACTCGACGGTCTTCTTCGGAAGGGCAAACCTGCACCTGATGTCGGACTGAATGCGGTCATTGGGTCCACAGATGCCAACGGCAGAAACTTAAGCGATGTTTACGAATACGCAATTAGCGACTCCGACGTAAAGGATTTCGTAATTAACACCGATCACCCGTGCCTTAATTCTTTTTCCCGATTTCGGTGATATATACCGCGCTCTCCTTTCAATTAGGAAAACGCAGCGAAAGGTCGCGCGTGAACGTTACGTATTTTGCCCACGATATGTCGGACTTTGCCGTCCGCCGCCGCGTCGCCATGCTGCACGCCGGTGGCGCCGCAGTCTCGTTATTCGGATTTACGCGCGCTGATACCGGTGTGACCGAGGTCGAGGGCGCGCCGGCGGTCATCTTTAGTCGCACATACGACGGAAGGCTCTACCATCGGGCGTTGAGTTCTCTCGCCTCGATTTTCAAGCTTGGCAGGCATCGTCGCGCATTGGCGGCGTCGGACGTTATTATCGGCAGGAACCTGGAGATGCTTGTCGTCGCATGGGCTGCCCGGATGCTCTATGCGCCCAATGCACGGCTCGTTTATGAATGCCTCGACATTCATCCGAAAATGGTTGGCGTTGGTATCGTGGCGAAAGCGCTTCGCGCGGTTGAGCGAACCTTGATATCGCGCTGCCAGCTGATCATCACCAGTTCGCCTGCCTTCATCAGGAACTATTTCGAGGCGCAACAGCACGTCTCGACACCAATAGCCCTGCTTGAAAACAAGGTTCTCTGCCTCGACGGCGTGCGACGCATTGGCAATGCATGCGAACGCCCGGCTCCGCCTTGGCGGATTGGCTGGTACGGTATTCACCGGACGCAAAAAGCCCTCGATATGATCTGCAAGATCGCGAGCGATAATCCGGGCCTCGTCGAATTCGTTATCCGCGGCCGCCCCGGATTGGTCGATTTCACCGACTTTCACGGGCAAATTGCGGCCATACCCAACGTCGAATTCGACGGCGAGTACGGGCCTCAGGACTTGCAGCGGATCTATTCCGACGTTCATTTCAATTGGGCCTTCGATTTCTTCGACGAAGGCTCAAACTCAGCCTGGCTCCTCCCCAACCGGATTTATGAAGGCGGACTCTACGGCGCTATTCCTCTGGCCAAGCGCACTACGGAGACCGGTCATTGGCTGGCTGCGCGGGGGCTGGGTTTCCTGACTGACGATCCGGCACGCGATCTGCCGGATTTTCTCAAAAACCTGACGGCGGATCGATATGCGGAATTCGCCGCCCGCGCTCAATCTCTGCCTGTCGGCGACGTTGTCGCTGATAGGGGCGATTGCCGGGCACTGGTTGCGCTCATTGCTGGAAAGGCGGGACCCGAAACGCAAACGGTGGCCGCGTCAGCTTGACGGACTGAGTTGCTCTTTCCCCCGCCACCGCGACATCCGCGCTTTCAGTCGCTCCAGCAGCAGGTAAATCACGGGCGTCGTGTAGAGCGTCAGGATCTGGGAGACGACCAAGCCGCCAATGATTGTAATGCCGAGCGGGCGGCGCAATTCAGATCCGGGCCCGATGGCAACGGCAAGCGGAACGGCGCCGAGAAGGGCAGCCAGCGTCGTCATCAGGATGGGACGGAAGCGCTGCAGGCACGCATCATAAATGGCGTCGTGCGGCGAAAGTCCGAGCTCTCGCTCGGCATGGATCGCGAAATCGACGAGCATGATGCCGTTCTTCTTGACGATGCCGATCAGCAAAATAACGCCGATGAGAGCGATCAACGATAAATCCATATGCGCCAGTTCGAGTGCCAACGCGGCGCCAAGACCGGCAGACGGCAATGTTGAAATGATCGTCAGCGGATGCGCGAGACTTTCATAGAGAACGCCGAGCACGATGTAGATTGAAAGTAACGCCGCGACGATCAGCAGTGTCTGCTCGCGCGCCTGCTCTTGGAACGCCTTGGCGTCTCCGGCGGGCTCGGCCCGGATGCTTTCCGGCATGTGCAGTCTCTGCAGCGCCTGATCAATCGCCTGCAGGCTCGTGTCGATGCTCACGCCGGGTTCCAGGCTGTAGTTGATGGTCACGGCCGGGAACGGTCCCTGGTGATTGACGACCAGCGGAGCAATGCCCTCGGACACCGTCACGACGCTGGAGAGTGGAACCTGACGCTTTCCGTCGATCGTCGGGACGTAGATGCGCGATAGGTCGCGCGGCTGACCTTGCAGCTTCGGATCGACCTCGATCACGACTTTGTATTGATTGCGGTCGGTATAGATCGTCGAGAATTGCGTTTGCGAGAACGCATTCGACAAGGCCGTGTCAATATCGGCAATTGCGACATTGAGACGAGAAGCAACGTCGCGGTTGATGTTGACGTTGAGCTGAAGGCCGCCAGACTCGCGATCCGAGCTGACGTCGACAACACCCGGGATGGCGCGCACTGCGGCAAGCGCTTTGGGCACCCACTCATAAAGATCGTCGGCGTTGAGCGACCATAATGTATATTGATAGTCGGCTTTGCCTGATCGCGCGCCGACGCGAACATCGCGTGATGACATCAACCGCGTCGCGAGCCCGACGATGTTACCGAGCGGTTTCCTCAGCCGGTCGATCACTTCCGCTGTCGGCACGTTGCCGCGCTCGCTGAGCGGTTTCAGGCTGATGAACATCCGGCCTTGGTTCTGCGTCGGGTTGAAGCCGCCGGCACCCATCGATGAGCCGATATTATCGACGGCCGGATCGGCCAGAATGACCTTTAGTGCCCGGTCCTGCAGCTTCTTCATCTCTGCAAAAGATATATCTGGATTGGCTTCGGTCGCTGCGATGATGAGACCCGTGTCGTCCTCGGGCAGGAAGCCCTTCGGCAGCACGCTGTAGAAATGTACGGTCAGCACGATCGTCGCGATGAAGACGCTCAGCATCACGAGCTGATTACGCAGCGCAATTCTGAGTGTAAATGCGTACGCGCGCACGACGAGTCCTAGCGCACCCTCAAAAATCCGGTCGGCGAGGTTGCGATGCGCTTCTGCACCTTCCTTGATGAAGTGCGCGCAGATCATCGGCGTGACAGTCAGCGAGACGATGGCGGAAATGACGATGGCGAAGGTCAGCGTCATTGCAAACTCGTGCAGAAGCCGGCCGGCGATACCCGTCATGAACAGCACCGGAACGAACGCTGCGATGAGCGAGACGGAAATTGAGATGACGGTGAAGCCGATTTGGCGCGATCCTTCCAGCGCCGCCGGAATGGGCTTCATACCCTTTTCCATATTGCGGTAGACGTTTTCGATCATCACGATCGCATCGTCGACCACGAACCCGACGGCGACTGCGAGCGCCATCAGCGTCAGATTGTTGATCGAATAGCCCGACACCCACATCGCCGCGCACGTTCCGGCGAGCGAAAGCGGCACGGTAATGCCCGCTGCGACAGTCGGCGTCGTACGCCGCAGAAATATGAATACGACCGACATCACGAGCAGGATTGTGAGCCCCAACGTGAACTGCATGTCGTGAACAGACGCGCGGATCGTCGTCGTGCGATCCGACAGAATGGAAATATCGATGCCGGCCGGAATCCATTCCTTGAGTTGCGGCAGAATGGCTTTTATGCGGTCGACCGTGTCGATCACGTTGGCTTCCGCCGTCTTCGTGATGATGAGCAGAACAGCGGGCTGCAACCCATAACGCGCGAGCGATCGTGCGTTGCGCGTTGCCTTGATTACCGTGGCGACGTCGCCGACCTTGACGATGTCGCCGTTCGGCAAGTTCTTGACGACGATATTCTCGTAGTCCTCCGGCTCCGTCATCTGCGCGTTGGACTGCAGCACGATGGTCTGGTTCGGCCCGTCGATCGAACCGATTGGCGACAAGTCGTTGGCAGCTTGAACGGCTTTTTTGACGTCGTCGAAGCTGATGCCCATCGCCGCCACGCGGGTGGGATCGACCTGGATGCGGGTCGCCGGTTGGTCGGCGCCGCTGACCGATACGTCGGCGACGCCTTCGACCTGTGAGATGCGCTGTCCGAGGATCGTATCGGCCGTGTCGTAGATATCGCTGGTCGTCATCGTCTTCGACGTCAGAGCCAGAATCAGGATCGGAGCCGCTGAAGGATTGTACTTGCGGTATGTCGGCACCTGCGGAAGGTCGCCGGGCAAATCGGCAGTTGCGCCATTGAGCGCGGCCTGAACATCGCGCGCGGCGCCATCGATATTCCGGCTGAGATCGAACTGCATGGAAATGGACGTCGAGCCGAGCGAACTGGTCGACGTCATTTCCGTGACGCCCGCGATCTCGCCGAGACGCCGTTCCAGCGGCGACGCGACGCTTGCCGCCATCGTTGCCGGATCGGCGCCGGGCCGCGTCGCCTGGATGCGGATCGTCGGAATTTCGATGGACGGCATGCTGGCGACCGGAAGCATGAAGTATGCGACCGCGCCGACAATAAACAGCCCGACAGCCAGCAGCGCTGTGCCGATCGGCCGTTCGATGAAGATGCGTGAGACGTTCATGCGCCTACTCCGCAGCCTCGCGGTTACCGGCGGCGATTGCGCGCGGTTGCTCCGGCGTGACGGTGATCGGTTCCCCGTGCTCATCGAGCGCGCGGGTCCCGCCGAGCCGGGCGCGCAGTCGTTCCATCGCCAGATAGATGACAGGAGTGGTGTAAAGTGTCAGCAACTGGCTCAGCAGAAGGCCGCCGACGATCGTGATGCCGAGTGGATTGCGCAGCTCCGAACCCGTTCCGCTTTCGAGAGCCAGCGGCAGCGCGCCGAAGAGCGCCGCAAGCGTCGTCATCATGATCGGTCGGAAGCGCAGAAGGGCTGCTTCCTTGATCGAATCCCGCGGCGACAACCCGCGCTCGCGCTCGGCTTCAAGTGCGAAGTCGATCATCATGATCGCGTTCTTTTTGACAATGCCCATCAGCAGGATGATGCCGATCAGCGCCACGAACGACAGGTCGTGGCCGGTCAGTTCCAGCGCAATTGCCGCGCCGATGCCTGCCGACGGCAGCGTCGTCAAAATCGTGAACGGATGAATGAGGCTCTCATAGAGCACGCCGAGCACGATATAAATCGTAACGATCGCCGCCAGGATGAGCCATGGCTGGTTCTGCAGCGATTTGGAGAATTCTGCCGCATCGCCATAGAACGTGCCCGATACCGTCGCTGGCAGTCCGATATCCTTCTTCGCCGTATCGATGGCCGCCAGCGCATCGCTCAACGAAGCGTTCGGCGCCAGGTTGAAGCTGATTGTGATCGCCGGGAACTGATCCTGGTGGCTGATCGCGAGCGGCGCGGTCTCGTATTTGATCTTGGCGACGGACGTCAGCAGAACGGGCGTGCCGGCCGTCGTTGATGCAACATACAGTCGGTTCAGGCGCGACGGGTCGCTGCGATATTGCGCGGCGGCTTCCAGCACGACGCGATACTGGTTTGCCTGCTCGTAGATCGTCGAAACCTGCCGCTGGCCGAACGCATTGCTCAGCGCGTCGTTGATGGCTTGCATCGTGACGCCAAGGCGCCCGGCGACGACACGGTCGACGTCGATCTGCGCAATCAGTCCGCCGTTGACTTCTTCCGTCGCGACATTGCGAAGGAACGGCGACGCCCTGAGCGCATCGGCCATTTTCTTAGACCACTCGCTGACCTCGTTGCTGTCAGTGCTGGCGAGCGTGTACTGATAGCGTGCGCGGCTCGACTGCGTTGAAATCTGCACATCCTGCACAGGTTGGAAGTAGACCATCGTACCCGGCGCCGTCTTCACCTCCCGCTTCAGGCGCTGGATCACCTCGACGACGTTGGACTCGCGCTCGTCGCGCGGCTTCAGCATGATCTTGAGGCTGCCCGTGTTCTGCGTAGCGTTGAGCTGACCGATGCCGACGATGGAAGCGACGCCCGCGACGTCTCTATCGGTAGCGACGATGGCGGCTACATCTTTCTGCAGCTTCGTCATTTCGGTGAAGGAGATCTGCGGGCTGCCCTCGACGACGGCGGTGATCGCGCCGGTATCCTGGTCGGGCAGGAAGCCCTTCGGCATGATGACATAGAGCCAGATCGTCAGGACGACGGTCATCAGCGCCACGATCAGCGTCGCGCCCTGATGCCGGAACACGAATTCCAGCGAGCGGTCGTAACCGCCGATCACGCGCTCCATGAAGCGGCCGATCACGCCCGACTTTTCGTCGTGGCCGCCGCGCAGAAGTTTGGAGCACATCATCGGCGTCAACGTCAGAGAGACGACGGCCGAGACGATAACTGCGATCGTCAGCGTCAGCGCGAACTCGCGAAACATGCGCCCGACGAGGCCGGTCATGAAGAGCAAGGGAATAAAGACCGCAATCAGTGACAGCGTCAGCGAGATGACCGTGAAGCCGATTTCGCGCGCACCCTCGAGCGCCGCCTTCATCGGCTTTTCGCCCTTCTCGATATGGCGCACGACGTTCTCGATCATGACGATGGCGTCGTCGACGACGAAACCAGTGCCGATCGTCAAGGCCATCAGCGACAGGTTGTCGAGACTGAAGCCGCAGAAATACATCACGCCGAAAGTGGCGATCAGCGAGACCGGGAGCGCCACGCCCGCAATGATCGTCGCCCGCAACGAGCGCAGGAACAGGAGGACGACCATGACGACAAGGCCGACGCTCAAGACGAGCGTGAACTGCACGTCGTGGACCGAAGCCTCAATCGTACCGGTACGGTCGCTTACGACCTGAAGATTGACGCCGGCCGGCATCGCGCGCTCGACGCGAGGCAGTTCGTCCTTGATACGGCTGACCGTATCGATGACGTTGGCGCCGGGCTGTCTCTGGACGTCGACGATGACGGCAGGCTTGCCTTTATACCAGCCGCCGACGCGCGTGTTTTCCAATCCTTCCGTGACCTTCGCGACGTCTTTGATGCGTACAGGCGCGTCGTTCCGATAGGCGATAATGACGTCTTCGTAGACGTGCGCCTGATCGATCTGGTCGTTCGCAGCTATGGTGTATGATTGTTTGACGCCATCGATCGAGCCTTTAGGTCCGGAGACGTTGGCGCTCGCAATCGCTGCGCTGAGGTCGGCCATGCTGAGGCCGTAACTCGCAAGGCGCGACACGTCGGCCTCGACGCGCACGGCAGGCTTGATGCCGCCCTCGATCGAAACGTGGCCGACGCCCGAGACCGAGGCTAAGCGCTGCGCCAGAAGCGTATCGGCAAGATCCGACAGCGACCTAAGCGACTGCGTTTCCGATGTCAGCGCCAGGGTGATGATCGGCGTATCCGCCGGATTGACCTTCGAATAGGTGGGCGGGTAGGGAAGGTTCTTCGGCAGCGTCGATCCTGCCGCATTGATCGCAGCCTGCACGTCCTGAGCCGCTGCGTCGATATCACGGTCGAGATTGAACTGCAGCGTGATGCGGCTCAACCCGAACGAACTCGTCGAAGACATCGCAGCAAGCGACTGGATCTGACCGAACTGGCGTTCGAGCGACGCTGTGACCAGGGTCGACATCGTCTCGGGACTTGCGCCGGGCAGTTCGGTCGTCACCTCGACGGTCGGGAAGTCGACCTGCGGCAGTGACGAAATCGGCAGTGAAAAGTAGCCGAGGATGCCGCCGAGGATCGTCGCAACCGCGAGCAGCGACGTCGCGATCGGACGTACGATGAAAAGGTGCGAGACGCTCATGGCGATGCGCCGTTATCCCGGTCGTGGTGGCGATGCTTATTGCGGCGCTGCTCGCCGGCCGTCGAGCCGGTAACGAGAGCCGCTTCCGTCGGGAGCTGCGCAGCCTGCGCATTCTGGTCCGCCGAGGCCGATTTTTTTCCGTCCGGCGACTTTTTATGGTGCGGGCTGTCCGTCGCAGGTGCGGAGCCACCATCGCTCACCGAAACGGTCGAGCCGTCCTTCAGGCGAGAGAAGCCGCTCGTCACGACCTTGTCGCCGGGTTTGATGCCGTCGGCGATGACCGCAAACTTGTCATCCTGGCGCGTAATCGTCACCGCCCGCATTTGAGCGGTATTATCGGGCCCGATCACGAACACATAGGTTCCGTCCGGTCCGCGCTGCACGGCTTCGGTCGCCACAACCGTCACGTCCTTCAGCGTATCGACCAACAGCCGCACGTTAACGAACTGACCCGGCCAAAGCTGGCGCTTGTCGTTAGGAAATTCTGCCTTGAGCTTGATCGTGCCGGTCTGCTGATCGACCTGATTGTCGATGACCTTCAGCGTGCCGGAATCGAGTTCCACCTGGCCATCCGTGGATAGCGCGGTCGCCACAAGCGGACCGCCGGCGAACGCCTTCGTCAAAGTCGGCAATTCCTGTTGCGGCAGCGTGAAGGTAGCCGTGATCGGCTGCACCTGCGTTATGACGACGATGCCGTTGGAGTCGTTGGCGTGCACGAGGTTGCCTTCGTCCACCAAGCGGATACCGGTGCGGCCGTCAAACGGCGCAACGATCGTCGTATAGCCGAGGATCGCCTGAGCATTTTCGATGGCAGCGACGTCGGATTTGATCTGCGCTTCCTGCTGTTTGATGAGCGCGACCTGCGTATCGATCTGCTGCTGAGAAATGGCGAGCGTGCCGACCTTTTGATAGCGGTCGAGGTCGCGCTTGGTGTTGGCGAGCAGCGCCTCGTCGAGGGCTTTCTTCGCCACTGCCTGATCGAGTTGAGCCTGATAAGTCGCCGGATCGATCTTGGCGAGAACGTCGCCCTTCTTGACGTCCTGGCCTTCCTTGAAATTGACGCTCAGCAGGCGGCCGTCCACCTGCGCCCGGATGGTCGCCGTGTTCAGCGCTTTAACAGTGCCAACCCCTTCAAGGTAAACGGGCACGTCAGTCTTTTGGGCGTCTTTGGCCAGAACCGAGACCGGGCCGCCGAAGCCTGCGCGCGCATTCCGGCCCTTGGCTGCCTCGGGGCCTCCGCTGTCGCCGTGCATCGTATAATAGACGCCGCCCGCTATCGCACCGATAACAACGACCGTCGAAACCCACCGCAGTAGCGCCATAGTCACTTTGCTCTCGTAAGAACGTCACATGCCGGGCTGCCGGATGGCACGCTTAAGTCCTGTCCCATACACCCGGAGAGGAAAACGCGCCGCTTTAAGAAATCCGTTGCGCCTTAACGTGATGCTTCTGCACCACGTGGCCGGATACGCATGGGCCCAACGCATGGCCGAAACGTGCCGGAAGCCCACCCGGTATCGGAGCCGTCAGAAAATTCGGCGAAAAGCTTTAATGCTCAAGATAAACATATATCCGGCTACTTATGCCGTCCGACGCGACGATTTTACTAACAAGTACTGGATCGACTTAACGAAATATCTGTTCAGGCACATCAGGATCGTTAAGGGCTCGGACCTAATGTCGGCCCCGTCTCAATGTGCGCTGAGGCCTTTAAGTGAAATTTTTGAGTGACGCAGGCGGATGGAACTGGTCATCCGTCCATAAGGAGCAACTTGCGAGTATTGCCCGGGCGACGCCTGCGGCGATGGCCGGTTATGCGGTCAATGTGCTGTTGGCCGCAATCGCCTTCCGCGGCCTCATCGCTTTGCCAAAGCTCGTGCTGTGGACGATCGTTGCAATAACGATCTGCGCCTATGTCGGCATCCGGTCTGTGCGCGGCCGTTCCAACCGCCGGCGATCTGCCAATAGCGGACAGTCACGCCGCCGCCCCGTCCGAAATGCACTGCTGTTCAGCATCGCTCTCGCTCTTCCTTGGACCGCTCTCGGGACGATATGGGTCGGCACAGTTGGTGGCAGCGAAGTCATTCTCGTTGCGCTCGTCGTCGGTATGGCTGCGAGCGGCAGCGTTTTGCTATCGCCCATTCCAGCCGCCGCGATCCTATACGCAGCGACGATCCTGATCCCCTTGGCTGTAAAGTGCGTGTTTATTCCGCTTGAGAACCATCTTATTCTCAGCGCGCTGGCGCTCAGTTTTTTCATGTTTCTTGTCGGCCTCATTGCATCGAACGCGCGGGTTTTCGCCGAGCGCCTTGAGGCTGTCGAAAAACTTAAAGATTCCGTCGCAGCCCTGGTCTCGGCGCGCCAAGAGACCGAGCGTGCCGCCATGACCGACGGCCTGACAGGCGTTGCGAACAGGCGCGCGTTCATGGCCCGGCTGAACATGCTTGCCAGCGATCGCGACCAGTCACCGGAATATGGTGTCTTCTACATAGATCTCGACCGCTTTAAAGGCGTCAACGATGCATTCGGCCATGCGGCCGGCGATGCGGTGCTGCGGATGGCGGCGTCGCGGATTGCCAAGGTCGTTCGCGACGGCGATCTGGTAGCGCGGCTTGGTGGCGACGAGTTCGCTGTTGTCGCGCAGGAGATTTGCGGTCGCGCAACGGCACACGTTCTTGCCGGGCGGCTCGTGTCCGCCTTATGCGAGCCGATCTATCTGGAAGGGCAGCGCGTGCAGATCGGCGCCAGCATTGGCGTCTCGATCGCCTTTGAAAGCGATGCCGCCGGTGATCAGCTTCTGACCCAGGCGGATCTCGCGATGTATGCGAGCAAATCCGCAGGTCGCAATTCGCACTGCATTTTTGAAGCCGACATGCTCAGCTCGGCTGAAGAGCGCCGAGCCGTCGAGCAGGGGCTGCGGACTGCACTCGCCAAGAATGAACTGGAACTTTTTTTTCAGCCGATCCATCGCCTGCGCAACGAAAGTATTGCTGGTTTCGAGTGTCTTATCCGCTGGCGGCACCCGCACCGCGGTCTGCTGCCGCCTGCCCAGTTTCTGAGTATCGCCGATGAGATTGGGCTGGCGAACGACATCGGGGCTTGGGTGATCGAAGCAGCCTGTGCTCAAGCGGCCAAGTGGCCATCCGATATTGTCGTCGGTATCAATCTGTCGCCGTTGCAGATCGCCTCCGATAACGTCGCGCTGCGCGTCGAGCGGGCGCTCAAATCGTCGGGCCTTCCGGCCAGCCGTCTCGAGATCGAGATCACCGAAACGAGTTTGCTGCAAAACGATCCCGTGACGCTCGATCAGCTCAAGCGCCTGAAAGAGATGGGCGTGTCGATCGCGCTCGATGACTTCGGCACGGGCTATTCGTCATTGAGCTATCTGGTTAGCTTCCCGCTCGATCGCATCAAGATTGATCGGCTTTTTGTCAGTCAACTCGGACTCTCGCGCGAAAGCGATCTCATCGTACGCTCAATCACGCAGCTTGCGCGCAACATAAACTGCACCGTCGTCGCCGAAGGCATCGAAACGGACGAGCAGCTGCGGAAATTGCGAGCACTTCACGTCGGCTTTGGGCAGGGTTATCTGCTGGGCAGGCCAATGCCGGCTGTCGAAGCAACTGAATTTCTTGCTTCGGGCAAGAGCAAAGCTCTCGCCCAAAGCGATTACTGATTTCGCTAGGTGCTGCCTAGGCGACTTTCGGCACGAACTTTAAAGCCACGCCGTTCATGCAATAACGCAGCCCGGTCGGTTTCGGACCGTCTTCAAAAACGTGCCCGAGATGGCCGCCGCAACGGTGGCAATGAACTTCGGTGCGGGTCATGAAATAGCTGTTGTCGACCGACGTATCGACAGCGCCATCGAGCGGTTTCCAAAAACTAGGCCAGCCGGTACCGCTGTGATACTTCGTTGCCGACGAGAACAGCGCGAGCTGGCAGCCGGCACAAAGGTAGGTGCCCGGCGCATCGTTCGCATCAAGCGGCGACGTGCCCGCTCGCTCGGTGCCCTGCTTGCGCAGCACGTCGTACTGCTCCGGCGTCAACTCTTTGCGCCACTCGGCGTCGGTCTTCGTAACTTCGAATTTCTCGGCTGAACCTTCCGCCGCCAAACCGGTTGCCGATTTAAGTGCTGCGACGCCACCAGCCAGGGCCAGCCCCAGCCTCGAAAAATCGCGACGTGAATACATCGATCGTCACCTTGGGTTTCGTTTCCTTGACCGGCGCCCTAAACGCCGTCTGATGGAGAGTACGTTGCCGCTCTCTTGTGTGTTTCAGCCGTTAGCCGACCTTCGTATTAAAGATCCGCAATCTCGATGCGTTTCTCAACTGCGATTTCTGTAGGGCTCAGCTGGCATTTATAGCAAAGCATTTCAACACCTGATGCTGCAGCTGCCTGAAAAGCGGCGGCATATGCAGGGTCGATGTCACCCGCGAGCTTGAAATGTTCGGCATCGCTGCGCTGCACAAGAAAAACCATCACGGCGCGATGGCCGTCGCCGACCATGTTTGAAAGCTCGCGCAAGTGTTTGACGCCACGCTCGGTTTTGCTGTCGGGAAACTCGGCGAGGCCGCTGTCGCGCATCAAATGCACGTTTTTGACCTCGACGTAGCAGTCGCGGTTATCGCGCCCGCCCGAAAGCAGCACATCGATCCGGCTGTTGAGCCCGTATTTCACTTCGCGCCGCAACATCGGATATCCGGCGAGTTCCGCGATCGTGCCGTTCTCGATGGCTTCACTGACGAGCGCATTTGGTCGTCCGGTGTTGATCCCGACGAGGTGTGGCCCCATCCCAAGGTCGGCCTCGATCATTTCCCACGTATGCCGGTATTTCCGCGTCGGGCTGTCGCTTTCCGAGAGCCAGACCCTCGATCCAGGCTTCGTCAGTCCGAGCATCGAGCCGGTGTTGGGGCAGCTCGCCGTAACTGTGACCCCGCCCGCGGTTGTGACGTCCGCAAGAAAGCGCTTGTAGCGCTGGATCAGAATGCCGGGAACGAGGGGATGCGTAAATTTCATGGATCAGGCCATATCGGCGTTGGGCACCACCCGGCAAGTATTTTCGCTGAGGCGTCCGCGGTGCTATGACGGCGGCCGGAAGCATTGATGGACGAGCGAACCTTGGCGCAAGAACGGATTGTTACGGCAGCCCTGCTGGTCATCGGCGATGAGATTCTCTCTGGCCGCACCAAAGACGAGAACATCGGCGCCCTCGCCGAGCATTTGACGAACATCGGCATCCGTCTGAAGGAAGTGCGCGTCGTTGCTGACGATGAGGCTGAGATCGTTGCAGCCGTTGATGCGCTGCGCTCGCGCTACACCTACGTGTTCACGACCGGAGGCATAGGGCCGACGCACGACGACATCACCGCCGACAGCATCGGCAAGGCGTTCGGCGTCGCGGTCGGCATCAACGCCCACGCGGAGAAGCTGCTTCGCGACTACTATACCGGCCGAGGCCTTGAGGTGACGGCCGCACGCCTCCGCATGGCGCGCACGCCCGCAGGCGCTGAGCTGATCGACAATTCGCTGTCGGTCGCGCCAGGATTTCGCATCGGGAATGTTTTCGTGATGGCCGGCGTGCCGAGCGTCATGCGCGCCATGCTTGCGAGCGTGACGCCGTTGCTGGAAACGGGTGCCAAGCTCTTATCCATCACCATTCCGGTCGATCGGCCTGAAAGCGAGATCGCGGATATTTTCTCCACCCACCAGCAGCGCTATCGCGACGTTGCGATGGGCAGCTACCCGCAAATGCGCAATGGCCGTCCCGTCTCCGACCTTGTGCTGCGTTGCTCCGATCCGCAACGCCTGAGCGAGGCGGCGGAAACGCTCAAGGCTGCGCTGGACCTTTAAGTGACGCCGGTGTTGCTTTGCCCGACTTCGCAGCCGGCGCGGGAGCGGGCAGGGACTCGGGAGCGCTCGGCGGCCAGACCGCCGACGATTTTTTGCTGCAATCCGTGGCCCACGTATAAGCGCTGCGATCGCCGCAGACATGCGGATCGAATTCCTGCGGACAGTCGCATCTCTTGATGCGGATCGGCTTCACCACCGCAGTCGCCGAGGGTCTGGCCGCGTCCCGGCTAGGCAAGGGCTTCGCCGGCACCGCCAGGGCTACCCTTTTTGCATGCGACCGCTTTGTGACCGCGAGTCGTTCGACCGGCGGATCGCAGACGCATCCGCCAATAAAGGGCAGCACTGCCAGCGCTATAAATGCCAGGAATATACGCAAAACTTCCCCCGAAATCCCCGTTTTGGTGGGTTTCGGGCGTGATGAGACGCATACGCCGTATCGAGGGCAACCGGAGAATGCCGTTCGATCTCGTATTGCATACAACGTGATGCATATGCGCCTCAGCGGGAGTGGCCGGCAAGGCGCATGCGGCACACCGTTTCACTATGGCAGAATTGAGTCCAACTCAGAGCCGTAACTTCATGAAATAACTTGTGATTGCGTCGGAATTGTAACGGCAATTCGGGGGTTGTCGTTGTGCGATGCGGTCTCTATGGTCCCGCGCTGCAGTTGAGTTTTGTTCCAAGGCGGATGGAACGCACGGAGGAAGAACGGCGCGTAGGCCCGTGCCGAGAAGACAGACGGGAGAGTAGGGATGTCATCAAGTATTCGTCGCCGTGCGCATGTACGCGCATTGGCAAGGGTTGCCTGGACTGTGCCGGCAGCCATCGCAGCATTGTTGGCCTGCAGTGCCGCACCGGTCGAAGCCAAGACCCCAGGCAAGACATACTGCTTCAATCGCACCTGCCACCGCGTGCTGAGCATCACAGAGATGGTCGCCATCGTCGGTCGCGACACGGTGCTCGAAGCCTCCTACTATGATGACTGCCGGCGCGATCGCTACAACCCATGTGGTTTGACGTCGTCCGGTGAAGCCTTCCGCCCGAACGAAGCCGACAGCGCCGCCAGC
Source organism: Pseudomonadota bacterium (assembly GCA_018242255.1). Classification (GTDB taxonomy): domain Bacteria; phylum Pseudomonadota; class Alphaproteobacteria; order Rhizobiales; family Hyphomicrobiaceae; genus Hyphomicrobium_B. The sequence goes on from JAFECH010000018.1 coordinate 23,930, forward strand.
CCGGTCTATCCGGACGGCACGATCCTGCTCATTCGCAACCCGGGCAACGGCAATTCTGCCGTCGTTCGCGTCAACAACGCCGGACCGTACTGGCATCAGCGCAAGCTCGACGTCTCGCGCGCCGCAGCGCACAAGCTCGGCTTTGCGGGCAGCGGCGTTGCGAAACTCGAAGTCCGCGTGATGTCGGCGCCGTCGATCGTCGATGCGACGTACAAGAGAAACCGTCACTATGCGCCGGTACCAGGCCCCATCGGATCGTTCGCCTCGCTCGATCAGGCCCAGGGCGGCATGATGATCGCGATGGCGCTTGATGCCATGTCCACGTCCGTGTTCGCGCCGGTCGCCGGCAAGATGCTGACAGCGGTTAAAACCATGAAGCCTGCATTGGCCAACGTCCTGCGTACGGATTCAACGCGCGTGGCGTCCGCTGACGGAACCGTGCCGGCGAGCATCGCGGTGAATTTCGAAAGGTCGGTTGCTGCGGTCGAGAAGCCTGCCGTCAAAGCTCAGACGCGCTCGGTTGTCCTGCGGCGCACGAGCGTTGCCTCACGTTCGCTTAAGCGCGCGCCCGTCCGTTCGGCGCGCGTCGCAAAATGGCGTAGCAAGACGCGCTGGGCGTCCGCCGCGCCGCGCCGTCAGTTCAAGGGCAACCGGTCGGCGTCGTCGAGATCGAGCAGAAGCGTCCGCTTCGCAACCGGCGCCTCTTCGACGAAGAGATCGTATTGGATGTCGAGGGCATCGAGGAACGCGGCGGCCATGTCCAGGAGAGGCCCGAGAGCCATGCGCGCAGCGACCAGGAAGCTGTCGTCGATCGTCAGG
>JAFECH010000190.1 GCA_018242255.1 Pseudomonadota bacterium
CAGAGCCCATGGAATATGGCCAGAACCTCCGGCCAGGAGAGCGAGCGCCCGCGCCTTATTCCGCCAGTGCCGCGCCGTCGCGAGGCCGCTACTTTCCCGAATCGGATTGCCCGACCCGAAGCCCGTTCCAGCGCGATCGCGACCGCATTCTGCACGCGACGGCGTTCCGGCGTTTGACCTACAAGACGCAAGTTTTCCTGCCGCACGAAGGCGACCATTTCCGCACCCGGCTGACCCACTCGCTTGAGGTCGCGCAGATTGCCCGCACGGTTGCCCGCCAGCTTCGTCTCGACGAAGACTTGGCAGAGACGATTGCGCTGGCTCATGACCTCGGGCATTCGCCGTTCGGCCACGCCGGCGAGCGCGCGCTCGATGACGCCATGAAAGCCTACGGCGGTTTCGATCATAACGCCCAGTCTCTGCGCATCGTTACCACACTCGAACGCAAGTATCTGGCATTCGATGGCCTGAACCTTACCTGGGAAACGCTCGAAGGTCTGGCCAAGCATAATGGCCCACTCGCTAAGACGGACAGCGCCGTCGCTAAGGTCGTGCGCCACATCGAAGCTTGGAAACCCTTGCGCCTCGACGCATGGCCATCCGCTGAAGCGCAGGTCGCGAGCCTTGCCGACGACGTCGCCTATCTCTCGCACGACGTCGATGATGGCCTGCGCGCCGGTTTGATTACGTTCGACATGCTGGTCGACGTGCCGGTAGCCGGGCCGATCGCGCGAGATGTGCAGGACATTGCGCGTGACGCCGAGCCAAGCCGTGCCATCTACGAGGTGACGCGCCGCATGATAACCGTGATGGTCAGCGACATCGTCACCGAAAGCCGACGTCGACTCGCAACTATCGCTCCCGACAGCCCGGACGACATTCGTGCGGCAGGCCGGGCGGCGATAGCATTCTCGGCCGGCATGGCCGCCGATCTCGCGCGCCTCAAGAGCTTCCTGTTTCAGGCCGTCTACCATCACCGGCGTGTGCTGGGCGTCATGGAGCAGGCCGAGCAGGTCGTCCGTGATCTCTTCGCAAAGTATCACTCCGACGCTGAAGCGCTGCCTGCAGGCTGGCGCGAGGAGCTTCCCGGCCTCGATGAGCGTCAGCGCGCGCGCCTGGCCTGCGACTTCCTGGCCGGACAGACCGACCGCTACGCCCTCGCCGAACACCGCCGCCTATTTGACGTCACCCCGGAACTGGGCTAGGCGCGAAGCCCCATTTCCGCGCTGGCGGCCGGCTCTCCGAAGGGGTGCCGCCAGCGCGCATCAAAAAGGCCTTTCATGAATATTTTTGCCGAAGTCGCCGCCCGCGTATCGACCGCGCTTGAAGCCCTGAAATCCGAGGGCGTTCTGCCTGCCGATCTCCCGCTTCCCTCGTTTGACGCCGAGCCGCCGCGCGATGCGAGCCATGGCGACGTCGCCGTCAACGCCGCGATGATGTTGGCAAAGCCCGCAAAGATGAAGCCGCGCGATATCGCCGAGGCATTAAAGGCAAAGCTCGAAACCGCGCCCGACGTCGCGAAGGTCGAAGTTGCCGGCCCTGGCTTCCTCAACATCACATTCAAGCCGGGCGTCTGGCAGCAGCTCGTTCGCACGATTTTGCAGTCCGGTCAGCGCTACGGAGCAGGGACGGTCGGCCAAGGCGGCAAGCTCAATGTCGAATACGTGTCGGCCAATCCGACCGGCCCGATGCACGTTGGACATTGTCGTGGCGCCGTGTTCGGCGATGCGCTCGCGAACCTTCTTGTTTTTGCCGGCTTCGACGTTACACGCGAATATTACATCAACGATGCGGGCGGGCAGGTGAACGTGCTCGCGCGCTCAGCTTTCCTGCGTTACCGCGAAGCCCTGGGCGAAGACATCGGCGCGATCCCCGAAGGCCTCTATCCCGGCGAATATCTGAAGCCGGTCGGCGCGGCGCTGGCCGCTGAGCATGGTCCCTCGCTGCTCGACATGCCGGAAGAGAGTTGGCTGCCGATCGTGCGGACCTTCGCGATCTCCAAGATGTTGGAGATGATCAAGGACGATCTCGCCGCGCTCAACATCCGCCACGACGTCTTCTTCTCCGAAGCCTCGCTGACGTCGAACGGCCGCGACCAGGTCAAGGCCGCTATAGAGGTACTCCGCGCGAAGGGCCTTATCTATGAAGGCACGCTTGAAAAGCCGAAGGGCCACGACGACGGCGAGTGGGAAGACCGTGTCCAGACACTGTTCAAGTCGACCGCGTTTGGAGACGACGAAGATCGCGCGCTGCAGAAGTCCGACGGCAGCTACACGTATTTTGCCGGAGACGTCGCCTACCACTATGACAAGCTCCAGCGCGGCTTCCGCCATCTGATCAACGTCTTCGGCGCCGATCACGTCGGTTACATCCCCAGGATGAAAGCGGCTGTCGCGGCACTATCTGACGGCGAAGCCGATCTCGACATCAAGGTCGTCAATCTCGTTCGCCTGTTCAAAGGCGGTGAGCCCTACAAGATGTCGAAGCGTGCCGGCACGTTCGTGACGCTGCGCGATGTCGTCGACGAGGTCGGCCGCGACCCCGTCCGCTACATGATGCTCTATCGGAAAAACCAGGAAACGCTGGATTTCGATTTCGCCAAAGTCACCGAGCAGTCGAAGGACAACCCGGTCTTCTACGTGCAATATGCTCATGCCAGGGCCGCCAGCG